>DASRPM010000350.1:0-3495 GCA_035646375.1 Vicinamibacterales bacterium | reverse complement strand
CGCGGCAAGACGGGGCGGGCGATCGGACGGTCGACCGGGTGGCTCGTGACGATGAAGGGGCTGCCGACCGGCTACAACAAGGACCTGCAGGAAGACAAGGAAGCGGTGTTCGAGTCGGAGTACACGCTGGCCGTCTCGCTTCGCGCGGCGCACGCCGTGGTGTCGAAGCTCACCGTCAACGCCGAGCGCTCCGGTCGCGCCGCGTCCGGTCTGCTGCTCGCCACCGACGTCGCCGACTACCTGGCCACGCACGGCATGCCGTTCCGGCGTGCCCACGAAGTCGTGGGCGCGATGGTCCGCTCGCTGCTGGCGCAGGGGCGCGACTTCTCGGACCTCACCCCCGAGGAATGGCGCGCCGCGAGCGAGGTGTTCGGGCCGGACGCGCCCCAGGCCGCCACCGCGCTGGCCTCGGTGAAGGCTAGGAAAACCCCGCAATCCACCCATCCCGGCGCCGTGGCGGCTGCCGTCGAGGACACCCGCGCCTGGGCCGCGCCCCGCTTGGGGCAGGGGAGTTGACTCTGTTAGACTGTCCCAGCCTGTAGGGTCCTTTCCATATCCCACCTCTGAAAGGACTCGATCCGGGGGAATTGATGCAGCAACGCCGGCCTAGGCTCGGTGACGTTCTGGATGACTACTGTCCGCGGGAGCGCCGCGTCACCAATCACGTCGTCGTCGCCATGATCGAAGACGACGTCAAGCAGACGCGCTGCTCGACGTGCGACGCCGAACACGATTACAAGCAGGCGCGCGTCCCGAGCCCGCGCCGCCCGAAAGCGGTGGCAGCCCTCCACGACGGCGCCGAAGCCAAACCGGTGCTCGCCCCGCCGCCCCGCGCGACCGTGGACGACGAGCCGTCATCCGAGCCCGAAGCTCTCCCCGACTCCCAGCCCGTGGCGATTGCGGCGCCGGCCGACGACGCGCCGGTTCCGATGGCGGCCGCGAGCGAGGCGCCGGTGGCGGACGAGGCGCGCGAGGAATCCACAGCCGACGAGGGGCCGGTGCATCGCCGGCTGATTCGCGCCACGTTGCCGCGCCCCGAAGGCCACGTCCCCGAGCGCAAGGAGCCGGAGTTCACGATTCGCCAGCAGGGCGCCCGCGGCGGTGGCGGCCGGGAAGTGGACGGCAACAGCGTCGGCTACCGGCCGAAGGGCGGCCAGCGGCCGGGCGGCTTCGGACCCGGCGGCGGCGGGCATTCGCGATTCGGCGGCCAGCGCCACGGATCGGGCCAGCAGCGGCAAGGCGGCGGCGGACGCGGACCCAACACGGGAGAGCGCGGCCCGGGCCGTCCGGACGGCATGGGCAGCAACCCGCGAGGCCAACAGCGCGGACCAGGCTCGGGCCGCCGCCGCGGCGGCCGCTGAACCCGCGATTTCTTTCCCCTTCCTCACTCCGACATGAACGACTTCGCGGGCAAGTGCGGGCTGATCGTTGGCGTGGCCAACAAGTACTCGATCGCCTGGGCCATCGCGCAAGCCGTGGCGAAGCGCGGCGCCAGGCTCGCGCTCACCTACCAGGGACGCTTCGAGGATCACGTGAAGAAGCTGGCGGGCGAGCTTCCGGAGCCGCCGCTCGTGCTGCCGTGTGACGTGACCTCCGACGACGAGATCACGGCGGTGTACGAGAACGTCGGCACGGCGTTCGACGGGCTCGACTTCGTGGTGCACGGTGCCGCGTTCGCGCCGCCCGCGGAGCTCGAGGGCGCGTTCCTGGCTACGTCGCGCGAGGGCTTTCGGGTGGCGCTCGACGTCTCCGCGTACTCGCTCATTCCGCTGACACGCGGCGCCGTGCCGTTGATGGAGCGGCGCGGTGGCGGCAGCGTCATTGCCCTCACCTATCTCGGAAGCGACCGCGTGTTTCCCCATTACAACGTGATGGGGGTGGCCAAGGCCGCGCTCGAATCGACGGTGCGCTATCTTGCCGCCGATGTCGGTTCGAAGAACATTCGCGTCAACGCGGTGTCGTCCGGCCCGATCAAGACGGTGGCCGCGCGCGGCATTTCCGGCTTCAGCGACATCCTCAAGGTGTATCCGGAGCGCGCACCGCTGCGCCGCAACGTCGATACGTCCGATGTGGCCGACAGCGCGGCGTTTCTCCTGAGCGACGCCAGCCGGGGCATCACCGGCGAGGTGCTGATGGTGGACGCCGGGTACCACGCCGTCGGTATGTGAGCTCACCGCTGTTCGCGCGCGCCGTTCTGGCGTTTCTCGCGCTGCCGGGCATGGTGGCGTTCGTCGTGCCCGCGCTCCTCCTCGACGCAGATCGCTCGTCTCGATTCGACCTCGTCGGCCTCGTGCCGCTGCTGCCGGGGCTCGTGGGCCTGGTCTGGTGCGTCCGGTCGTTCTACGTCGAGGGCAAGGGAACGCTCGCGCCCTGGTCACCGCCGCGCCATCTCGTCGTGGCGGGGTTGTACCGCTTCTCGCGCAACCCGATGTACGTGTCGGTCGTGCTCATCCTGTGGGGCTGGGCCGCGGCGTTTCATTCTTCGACGCACGCGATCTACGCCCTCGCCATCATGATGGCGTTCCACCTGCGCATAGTGCTCGGCGAGGAGCCGTGGCTCGCGCGCACGCACGGGGACGCGTGGGCTCGCTATCGCGCGGCTGTGCCGCGCTGGCTCGGTCGTAGGGGCCGGCTTTAGCCGGCCCGGGCCTTCCCTACCCCGCCTACTCCGCCTACTCCGCCCACTCTGCCTCCAGGTTCTATTAAGGCAGCCAGATGATCGTGATCTTCGGCTTCATGTTCATGTCTCCTGAATTCAGTTGATCCCGGACGGCCACACGACCTGGTAGTCGCCCAGCGCTTCGCCCCACACGACGTTGTCGCCGTGGCTCTCGCCCCAGACGACGTTGTCGCCGTTGGCCTCGCCCCACACGACGTTGGCGCAGTTCAGGCCGCCGCAGGCCTCGCCCCACACGACGTTGTCGGAGTGCGCCTCGCCCCACACGACGTTGTCGCCCTGCGCCTCTCCCCACACCACGTTGCCGGTGCCGGACTCGCCCCACACGACGTTGTCGCCGGTGAGCTCGCCCCAGACGACGTTGTCGCCGTTGGCTTCACCCCACACCACGTTGTCCGGGTTGGCCGCGCCCCACACGACGAGCGCGCCGCCCGGCGCGTGCGTCTCACCCCACACCACGTTGCTGGCCCAGGCGTTGGCGCCAGGCAGCGGCACCCCGCCCGTGACGCGTTGGTTGCCCCAAATGAGGTGCCGCGCCCACCGGATCGATTGGCCCGCGATGGTGTCCGCCGGCTGGCCGAGCGCGCCTGACTGCGGATCAGCGAAGAAGCGCGCGAGGCGAAGGGCCCCTTTCGCGTTCACAAAGCCGGCGCCTTGCGAGAGCGGCGACTCCCGAGTGCGCGTCTGCGCCGTGTACTGCAGGATGGCCTTCACCGCGTTCGGCGTGAGCGACGGGTTCGCCTCGAGGAGCAGTGCTACCGTGGCCGAAACCACCGGCGCCGCCATGCTGGTGCCCGTCAGGCTCAGGTAGGCCTTGT
>DASRPM010000349.1:0-11339 GCA_035646375.1 Vicinamibacterales bacterium | reverse complement strand
GAGCAGCGGCAAGTCGGTGCCGCCCTTCACGTTGGTCACCGCGCCGCTCGGCACGCCCGGGTTCGCCGGTGTCCCGCGTCCGGGGTTGGCGGACACGCCACCGCACGGCCCGATCTTCTGCGGATCGCCGAGGCGGTTCTGCACCAGCGATGCCGCCGGCTGCACCAGCACGAAATGGGCACTGGCCGCGCTCGACATCGCGGCGGCCACGATCACGCCGAACAGCAGTCTCTGTCTCATGGCCGAGATTGTATCCCCTCCCCTGCCTACCCTGCCCACTCTGCCTACTCCGCCTCCAGGTTCTACCTGCGGCCGTAGAGGAACATTTCCTTGCCGCCGGCCATCACGATCTTGTCCAGCCGCAGAATGCGCTGACCGTCCGAGAAGCGATGGCCGGTCGCGGTGATCACGTCGCCGGCCTTGAGCGTGGTCTTGTCCCAGCCGTTGGCTTCCATGCGTATGGTGCTGGGGCCGCCGACGCTCCACTTCTCGATGGAGCCATTTTCGACTTTGACGTCGAGACCGATCATCACGTGCGGGTTGCCCCATTCGTAGCCGGTCACCGTGCCCGAGACCGTCACCGCGCGTGAGGAATCGACCGGCCAGGAGTGATGCGCCCGTAGAGGACTGGCAGCCGCCACCATCGCGACGAATCCCACGGCGATCAGTGCTCGTCTCGTCATCGTTCCTCCTCTGCCTCCTCTGCCTACTCCGCCTCCAGGGTCTTCAGTGCGTCATCGCATAAAGCAGGACGTCGATCCCCAGTGCATAGCCGTCGATCGAGAACTGGAGGAAGTACGCCGGATCCTCCGTCTCGCGCTCCCACGAGTTCGTCACGTCGGTGTTGAAGGTCATCACGGCGATGAGGCGGCCGTGGCGGTCGCGGACGCCGCGGAAGTGCGCCACCGCGGTTTCCTCGCCACGCTCGGAGGTCACCCGCCCGCCGGTGGCGCGCCAGAACCCGATGCCGCTCACCTGCGGAATGCGCTTCACCTCGATCTGCGAGTGAAAGATCGGATCGCTGAGCGGCACGTCTTCGATCGTGTACTCGGGCGCCGGAAGCGCCTTGGCGAGCTCGCGCGTCCAGTGCGCCCAGGCGGCCTCGCCCCAGAAGTCGTCCACCCAGAGAAAGCCGCCCTTCCGCAGATATTCCCCGAGGGCGGCCGCCTCCGCTTCGCTCAGGCCCATCGTGCCGACATCCGACGCCATCAGGAAGGGGCACTCGAAGAGCGCGGGGTCGGTAAGCCGCACGAGCCACACGTGCGGCACGCCGTTCTCGGTGCTGATGCGCGTCTTCGTCAGCTCGGACAGCCGGATGAGGAGGTTGCGCTGCCCCCAGGGATAGTCGGTCCGCCAGCCGTTGCCGTTGGCCTCGCGGCGGACACTGTTGTAGAGGATGTGGCACCCGGCCAGATGGGCGTCGGGCCGCTCCGCCGGCGGCAGCTCGGCCGGGTCGCCCTGCTCTCCGCGCAGGGTCCCGTACCCCCCGAAGTCACGCGGGAACTGCGCGTACGCGTAGCCGGCTGACAGGACCAGCATCGCCGCGAGGAGGCGCCAGGACACCGGTCACAACATTCCCGATCGCGGCGGGCTTTGCAAGCCCGTCGTTCGTCAGGATCCCGGCGCCGCCAAAACCGAGAGTACGCGGAAGCGGGTGTTGTTGCTCTCCAGCGATTCGGCCACCACCCCGTCGCCATCCGAGACCGCGACGACGTAATAGCTGCCCGGGACCGTCCCCGCCGGAATGACCAGAGTCGCCGAGCCCGCGTCGATGGCGCCCGCGGCCAGGGCTCCAACCGGGCGGCTGCCGATCGGCACGTCGCCGACGCTGAACGACGAGTTGGTGGACAGGTAGAACCGCGTGGTCGTCATCGGCACCGGATCCGTCCCCTGGTTCTTCGTCGTGTCGCTCACGGTGATGCTGCCGCCCGCCGGCACGGACGCTGGCACGGTGAGGGCCGTGACGGCCATGTCGGGGCCGATGCGCAGGCTGGCGGACCGGGTGTTGTTGGACTCGATGCTCTCGGGCGCGGCGTCCGCCCAATCGGCCTTGGCCACGATGAAATACTCGCCGGCCGCCGTGCCAGCGGGAATCTGGATCGGCGTGACGACGGCGGACGTGGTGTTGGGTGCCAGCGCGCCCGCGGGCCGGGCGCCAAGGAAGACGTCGGTCGCGTCGAGCACGGAGTTGACCGACAGATAAAAGCCGGTGGCCGAGTCCCCTGCGGCTCCCGCGCCCTGGTTCTTGGTGGAGTCGGTCACGTTGACCGTGCTGCCGAACGCAACGAGCCCGGGCACGGTGAGCGCGCTCACCACCAGATCCGCGCCCACCTTCAGCGACGAGCTCACCCGCGTGTTGTTCGTCTCGCTCGTTTCGGTGACCGTCTGGCCGCCGTCGGCCTCGGCGAACAGAAAGTACAGACCGCCGGGTGTGGATGCCGGCAGCGTCACCACCGTGCTGCCCGCGTGCGACGCGCCCGCGGCCAGCTCCGGCACGTCGCGGCTGCCGATCAGCACGTCGCTCGCATCCAGCGACGAGTTCACCGACAGGTAGATCCGCGTCTTCGTCGCGGCGGCGCGGCCGCCGCCCTGGTTCACCGTGGTGTCCGACACGCTGAACGCGACGCCGGCCGCTGCACTACTGGGCGTGGTGAGCGCCGAGACCGCCAGGTTCGGCCCGACCTTGATCTGGCCGGTGGACCTGACGTTGTTCGTTTCCGCGCTCTCCGCCACCTGGCCATCCCAGTCGCCTTTGGCCACCACGTAATAGGTGCCGGTCGCGGTGGACGCGGGGATGCGGAGCGTCGTCGATGCCGCGCTGGTCGCTCCCGCGAGCAGCTGTGGCACCGGGCGGCTGCCAAGGAACAGGTCGGCCGCATCCAGAGTGGTGTTGGTGGACAGGTAGAAGCCGGTAGCCGATGCGCTGGAGGCACCCGTGCCCTGATTCCTCGTGGTGTCGTTCACCACGAGATCCGCGTCCGCACCGCCAGTCCCGGGCGCGGTCGCCGACTGGATCAGGAGGTCCGGCGGCAGGTCGTCGCTGACAATCGCGACGCTGGCCGTCGCCCCGACGCCAACTCCGTAGCCGGCACCCGCGGTGAGCGTCACGACGACGAGCTCGTTGCTCTCCTGCAGCGCGTCGTCGATCGGCGTCACGGTGAGCGTGGCGGTGGCCGATCCGGCCGCGAACTGCACGCTGGCCGGCAGCGGCTGGTAGTCGGACCCTGCGATCGCGGAGCCGCTGACCACGTACTGCACCGTGAGCGGAGCGGCCAGGTCGCCGTCGCGCGTGAACGTGAACACGCCCGGCTGCAGGCCGGCCTCGCGCGCCTCCGGCGACGACGCCGTCACCGTCACCAGCGTGGCCGAATCGACTCTCACCATCACGGTGTCCGTCGCGGTGAGCCCGTCGTTGTCGGTGACCTCGAGCGTCAACGTGTGCGTACCGATCGCGAGCGGAACGGTCAGGGCGGCGGCACTTCCCACCACGGCGGCCCCATTGCGCCACTCGTAGGCCACGACGGTGCCGTTCGGATCGTGGGAGGCACTGCCATCGAGCGCCACCAGCTCCACTCCGTCGCCGTCGGTGTCCTTCACCGTTTGGTCGATTCCGGCGTTGGCCACCGGCTTCCCGGTCGCCGCGCCGTCGCTCATGGCGTCGTGCAGGTTGAGGCCGCCGTGAATCGTCCAGCTGTCGAGGCGCACGCTCGACACGCCCGACGGGTCGGCCGTGCGCAGCAGGAGATCGACGACCTGCGCGTTGTTCGTCACATCGCCGCGCGACCACAGCAGCGCCGCGGCACCGGCCACATGCGGGGTGGCCATCGACGTGCCGCTCAACCACGCATAGCAACCGGTGTCTCCCGGGGTTCCCGCTTCCTCGCACTTGCTGGCCGGATACGTGGAGAGGATGTAGTTTCCCGGCGCGGAGATATCGACCCAGTTCCCGTAGTTCGAGAACGAGGCGCGCAGGTGGTCCTCGTCGAAGGCGCCCACCGCGATCACGTTGTCGAGCGCGGCCGGGTAGAACGGCGTCATGACTCCGTCGTTGCCGGCGCCGGCCACGATGACGACGCCCGCGTTCCACGCCGCCTGCACGGCGTCCGCCAGCGACTGCGAGTACACGGTGTCGCCCAGGCTCATGTTGATCACCTGAGCGCCATCGGCCACGGCGCGAGTAATCGCCTGGATCACCGCGGAGTCGGTGCACGTGCCGTCGGCCGCGCACACTTTGTAGGCCAGGATGCGGGCCTGCGGCGCCACGCCGACCACGCCTTCCGCCAACGCCGGACTGCCCGTCAGGTTCTCGAAGCTGGCGGCGATCGTGCCCGCCACATGCGTGCCGTGCCCGTGATCGTCCAGCGGGTCGAACGTCGCGTGTACGAAGTCGTAGCCGCCGGCGAAGTGCCCGGCGAGATCGGGATGGTTGTAGTCGATGCCGGTGTCGATGACCGCGACGGTCACGGTCGGCGAGCCCGTCGAGATCGCCCAGGCCTCGGGCGCGTCGATGTCCGCGCCGGGTGTGCCGTAGAAGAAGCAGAGATCGCCGAACGCCCAGGCGATGCAATAGAACTCCTGGCCGGTGTTGTGAAAGCCCCACTGCTGTCCGAAGTACTTGTCGCGCGGGACCACGGCGCCGCCATCGTGGGCGGCCGGTTCCGGGATGGAGCGAACGTAGTTCGGCTCGGCGTAGACCACACTGGGATTGCGCCGGTAGCGGGCGATGGCCGCCTGCTCGTCACCCGCAGGAACGGCCACGAGCGCAACGCCTTGTCCGGGCACTTCAGTGAGCACTTGTCCGTTCGCAGCCCGATGCGTCGCGGCCCTCGCGTCGGCGTTCGCCCCCGGCGCGAACTTCACGAGGATCTGTCCGGCCACCGATCGGGCACGGGCGGACTGGGCCGACGCCACTGCGGCGGCTGCAAACAGGGCGAGCGCGAGACAGACGGCGACCTTACCGAAGCGCATGGACGTTCCTCCGGGCGGACGGGCTCGCAATTGGGGGGAGAGTCCTCAGGGAATCGGCAAATCCGCTGCCAGGAGAATTCCCTGGGAAGAACGCGGAATACGGGTGGGACGAGGCGCGCGCGGCTTACGGAAATCGCGCGGCGCGCTCGAAATGGGCGCTACCGCTGGATCGGCGAATACGTGACGCCGTCCGGGCTGCTCTGCACCGGCACGCGTGCGAGCGTTTCGCCCGCCGTCAGGTCGAGGACGAGCATCGAGTCGTCGTTGCGCACCGTCACGAACGCGTGACGGTTGTCCGGGTGCGGGAATACACCGGCGGTGGACGGGTCGGCTACCTTGGTGAGCCCCAGCCGGATCGACTTCACGATCGACTGGCTGGCGACGTCACCGACCACCAGCGCCGACGCCTGCGCGTGCGGGATGAGGGCGGATTTTCCGTCGGGCGTGAACTGCACGCGATACGGAAACCCCGGCGACATGATGCGCTTGACCACTTCCAGCGTGCGGGTGTCGATGATCGAGATCGTGTCCTCGGCGCGGTTCCCCGCCCACACCCAGCGGCCGTCGGGTGTCACGCCGACGCCCTCGGCCTCCCGCCCGGTTCGAACGTCTTTGATCTTCTTGCCGGTCTGGAAGTCGAACGCGCTCACGCTGCCGTCGCGCATGTTCGAGCAGTAGAGCCGCGTGCGGTCGGTGGAGAGCGCCAGCATGTGCGACACGCCGGCCTCGGTGCGGAACACGCGCTCGATGGCGCCCGACGAGACGTTCACCAGCAGGAGCGCCTGGTTGGCTTCCGCCGTGACCACCACGCGCGTGTCATCGACCCAGCGCACGTCGTGCGGCGCCCGGTACTCGCCGAGGTCGATGGTCTTGATGATGTCGCCGCCCGGCAGCGCGATGAGGCTCAGCGTCTTCTGCGGCCCGGCGCCGGCCTTGACGTAGTTGGTCACGACCACCGTGCGGCCGTCGGGCGACACCGCGGCCTCGTGCGGCCCGCCCACGACCTTCACGTGCCGATACGCCTCCATCCGCTGGAGATCGATCAGCGTCACCGAGTCGGACGACTGGTTCACGGCCACGACCGTGCCGGTGAGCGTCACGCGACGCCCGCCGGGCTGCGCCGAGTACAGCGCGGTGCCAACGGTCGCGGCACAGACGACGGCGAGAAGGTGTCGCCACCGCATGCGTCACATTCTCGATCAGAAGCTCCATCGCAGTTCCGCGTATCCCGTCGTGTTGCGGTCGAGCAGGCCAAAGGGCGACGAGGCCTCGCCGCGAAGGATCTCGGCGCCCATCAGCGCTTTCCAGTTATCGGTCACCGCGTAGACGAGCTTCGGCCGTATCGCCGCGCCCCACGGCCCGGCATAGGCCGCGGCGGCACACTCGGCCTCGAGCGTGTCGTGCAGCCACTTGTAGGCCAGGCGGAACGATGCGCCATGCTGCGCGCGCCGCGTCTGGCTGTTGACGATCGCCTGCTGCGCGGCCACCGCCGAGGCGAAGCCGGCATCCGCTGCGCCTTCGTAGTTGCGGGTCTTCAGACCCGCCTCGGGATCGTCCAGCAGGTAGCGGAAGAGGTACTGGACGTTCAGGTTCAGCAGCCCGCGAAACGTGCGATCCGTTCCGGCCACGATGAAGACGAACGGATCCTTGGTGAACGGATCGCGCCCATGCCGATCCTCGGTCTCGACGTAGGCGCCCTCGACGCGCAGGCCGAACCGCCCCAGATTCGCGGTCATGTCCGCACCCGCCACGCGCACGCGATGATGCGAAATCAGGATGCCGGACGCCGCCACGTCGAGGCCGAGATCGGGCGCCATGTCCTGTCCCTGGAAGTACGAGACGGACCAGTCCACGGCGCGCCCGGTCTGCTCCACGCGCGCGGCCCATTGGTCGCCGGGCCATCGCTCGGCGTCGCGCACGACGCTCACGCCCGGCGGCGGTGCCGGCAGCGCGAACTCGTGGCCACGGAACTCGGGCAGCCACACGCCGGTGAACGACAGGTCGCCGGCGTAGTAGCTGGCGCGCACCGCCGTCGTGCCAAGCCGCCGATCGGCGTCGTCCGGCACCAGCAGCGTGAGGTCCTGGCCGGACAGATTGTCGGTGGGATTGATGCCGTCGGCCCGGCCCCACGCGATGATCTGCCGGCCCGCGCGCACGTCGAAGCGCCCGAGGCGCACGTCCACGAACGCCTCGCGCACTTCGCCCGTAGCGTCGCCGTCCTCGAGCGGCCCGCGCAGCGACGTCCACCCTTCGGCCAGGAGCGACACACGGCTCGACAGCCGCCGCGACGTCTTCAACCAGAGCATCCCCGCGCCAACATGCTGTTCGTCGTCCAGGTTCCGCGTCGAGCTCCAGTAGCCGGCGCGCACCGCACCGGTCACGCCGAGCCGCTCGAATACTCCCGGCGCCGGCACCTCGGGCGCCGGAACCTCCTGCGCTCGCGACGGTCCGGCCAGGGTCAACGCAATCGCGGCCATCCACCAGGCGCGCATCACATCCCCCTCAATCGCTTTCGATGAAGCGCGTGGTGAAGGTCTCGTCGGGCACCGCGATGCCCGGCGTCACCTTGCCCATGCTGATCATCGTGCGATGACCGTTCTGGTGATTGGTCATCTCGCGCTGCAGGGCGAACCATCGCGCCTTCTGCGGTTCCACCAGCTCGTGGCGCGACACCTTCTGCGTCTTCCACAGCCGGCCGGCCAGGTCGTAGTACTCGACCTTGGTTTCCACGAAGTTGTCGGCGCGGACCCACGTGATCTTCTTGCTGTAGCCGCTGTTGGTCCGCACCGTGTCGGTGGCCGGCACGCTCTCGACGACGTGGCAGTCGAACCCGTCCACCTTCTCGTTCCGCAGGAGCGCATGACGGTACTGATCGACTTTCGGCAGCGAGATGTCGCCGTAGGAGAAGTCCGACCCCACGAAGCTGTCCTTCTTGTTGTTGGCGACCAGCCGCCGGCTCTTCTTGAGCGCCGGCAGGTAAATCCACAGGTCGTCGTCACCGTCCAGGTGCTCCACCTGCAGGAAGCTCGTGCCCTTGATGTCGGCCGGCGTGCTGAACCGGACGACCAGCTTCGAGTCGATCCCGTTCGGCTGCAGCTTGATGAGCCCGGTGCTGCGCCGCTCGCGCTGCTGCCCCTTGTCGTTGACGAGGAGCATCGTGGACTCGAGCTGCAGCGCCGACACCTTGGTGACGAAGAAGTTCTTCTCCATGATGTCGCGGGCGCTCGGCTCGGCGGCGTTCACCGTGCCCGTCAGGCCGACCGCGATGGCCGCCACGGTGGCCGCGGTCACTTGCTTGAAGAGCACCTCGCGCCGGTCGCCGAAGACGAACCGCGGCTTGAACAGCATCATCAGCGCCCGCAGGAAGAAGAGCGCGAAGAAGGCGCTGATCACCATGGTGGCGGTCACCATGTTCGACAGCGTGTTGTAGAACGCGAACTCCGACGCCTGCAGCACCGCGTAGCCGGCGATGATGGAGATGGCCACCAGCAGAATCGCCTTGCCGGACGTCAGCATCGACGTCCGCGTGGCCTCGAGCACGCTGCCGGTACGCGCCAGCTCCTCGCGGAAGCGGAACAGCAGGTAGATCTCGTAATCGGCGCCGATCCCGATGGCCATCGCCGCCGTGGTCATCGCCGAGATATCGAGCGGCGTCTGCAGCCACCCCATCAACCCGAAGTTGGCGAGCATCACCGCGAAGAGCGGCGTCACCACGAACAGCCCGCCGACGAGCGACCGCAGCACGAGGGCGCCGAGAACGAATACCACCACCGTCATCTGCGCCATGTTGCGGAACTTGTCCGAGACGATCACGTCGTTGAGCGCGATGAGCTGCGGAAGGCTGCCGCCCATCTCCACCGTGACGCCGGGGGGAAAGCTCTCCTCGATCACCGCGCGCGCCCGCTTGGCGATCAGGTCGGCGTTGGTGGTGCTGTCGTTCTTCACGAATGCCCACACCGACGCCCGCCGGTAGTCGTTGTCCACCAGGCTGTCGAAATCCTGCGGGTCGCCGGACAGCGAATAGAGAAAGAGATACTGCGCCACGAGATCCTGGCTCTCCGGCACCGCGTAGTGCGCCGCGTCGTCGGCGTGCATGGCCTGATTCATCCGCTTGATCAGGTCCACCATCGACTGCGTCTTGCCCACGTCGGGTTGGCTCTCCAGGAACGCCTGCAGCCGTTCCATGCCTTTCAGCACGCGCGGGTCCTTGATGCCGTCGGCCTCCGGCGTCTGCACCAGGAACTGGATGGAATTCGTGCCGCCAAAGGTGTCGTTCAGGATGCGGTCGTCGACGCGCACCTGGCTGTCGGCGGCGAAGTAGAGCTTGAAGTTGTTGTCGATGCGCAGCCGCGTAGCGCCGAAGCCGACGGCCGCGAGCACCAGCAGGCCGGCCGCCACGATGGCCGGCGCGCGGCCGCCGACCAGATTGTCGGCAATGCCGGTCAGGAAGCGATCGAGCACGCCAGCCTTGCGCTCGCGCGCCGCCTCCGCCTCCTCCGGCGGCCGCAGCATCGAGCGCACCGCCGGAATCACCGTCATCTCGATGATCATGGTGGCCAGCACGCCGCAGCCGGCGAACACGCCGAAGTGCTGCACCATCGGAATGCCGGTGCCGGCGAGCGACAGGAACGTGATCACGGCGATGAGGCCGGCCACCATCATTACGGGGCCCACCCGCACCATCGACTCGATCACGGCCTCGCGGTTCGCCTCGCGCGCCGCCAGGCCCGACGCGCGCAGCCGCCCGTACTCCTCGTAGTAGCGCTTGAGGATCTGGATGGCGTGGCCGGCGGCCACCGCCAGCACCAGGATGGGCGTGGTGGTGTTCAGCGGGTCGAGGTGCACGCCGAGCAGCCCCATCAGCCCGAGGCTCCACAACACACTCAGGATGCCCGTGAGCATCGGCAGCAGCATGCCCTGCAGGCTGCGGAACGACCAGTACTGGACGAGCAGGATGATCACGAGCGCCGCGCCGAAGAAGATCGGCATCTTCAGGAACTGCACGTCGGCCGCCTCGCCAATGATGGTGATGCCGCCCAGGCGGATGTCCACGTCGGCGTCGCGCTCGCGGTCCACGATGCGGTGCATCGCCTCGTTCAGCGCGATGAAGTTGGGCGACCGTTCGTCCTGCGTGAAGTCCGCCACCACCGTGGCGGCCTTGCCGTCGGGCGACACCAGCGCGTTGATGTAGATCGGCATCGACGCCACGGCCGCCTTGAGCCGCGCTACCTCCTCGGCCGTGCGCGGCACCGTCTCCATCATCGGGCGCACTTCCATGCCCTCCGGGCCGCCTTTCACCTCCTTCACCTTGCGCGCGGCCAGGCTGAGGATGTTGTGGCGCACGGCGTGCGGCACGAGCTCGAGCTCGTCCTGAATCCGCTTGATCTTGGCCAGCACCTTCGGCTGGTAGATGTCGCCGGTCTTCGGCACGATGCCGATCACGGTGAGGTTGCGGCCGCCAAAGAGCTCCTCGAGCCGGTTCGTCGTCTCGACATAGACGTGGTTCTGCGGCGCCCACAGGTCGGGGTTCGAGTCCACCTGCAGGCTGCCGAGGCGCGACACGAAGAAGCCGGTCATCAGCAGGATGGCCGCGACGACCACCAGGCGGTGCGCGACGATCCAGCGCGCGTAGGGACGGAATACTCGTGACGCGGGGCGTTCCATGGCGGTGCTCCTATTTATGTAGTGAACGGTACAGAAGCAAAGCACACGGCCGGAGGGCCGTCAAGACATTTTTTAGTGACGGCTATATAATGGGCTGAACGCCAATGGCCACCCGTGGACGCCCTCGCACCTTCGACCGTGAACAGGCCCTGAAAAGCGCGATCGACGTGTTCTGGGCGCGCGGCTACGACGGCGCCACGCTCGAGGAACTGCAGGCCGCCATGGGCGGCATCGCGCCGCCCAGCTTCTACGCCGCGTTCGGCTCGAAGGATCGGCTATTTCGCGAAGCGGTCGAGCTGTATTACACGACGATGCGCGATCGCTTCCTCGGCGTGCTCGATGCGCCGACCGCGCGGGACGCGATCGAGGGGCTCCTGCGCGAAGGCGTCGAGTGTTTCTCGAGCGGCGACGGCCCGCGTGGCTGCCTGATCGTTCTCGGGGCGATCAACTGCACGCGGGCCAACAAGGACGCGCACGATCACCTGCGGGGGCTCCGGCAGCAGGGGCCGGAGATCATCCGGCAACGGCTGGCACGCGGTGTCGCCGACGGTGATCTGCCGGCGGGCGCCCCGGTGTCCGAGATGGCGTCGTTCTACACGACGGTGATGCAGGGGATGGCCGTGCGGGCGCGCGACGGGGCGTCGCGTCAGGCCCTCATGGGCGTCGTCCAGGCGGCCATGGCCGCCTGGGATCCGATGGTGAGCCAG
>DASRPM010000348.1:0-7205 GCA_035646375.1 Vicinamibacterales bacterium | reverse complement strand
GATCGTGCCTTTGAGCTCCTTCGTGGTCGCGCGGTCGATGCCGGCCGAGGCGTGGTGCGCCGACGTCGTGGCGGCGGCGAGGAACAGGATGGCGAGAACGGAAAGAATGCGTGCGCTCATCGGACGTTGTCCTTGGACTGCGTGCTGGGAATGTGCTGGTTGAGATCGGGCAGGCACGACACTTCCTGAATGTCCTGGTCGTCCACGCGGTTCCACCGCTTGGTGAACTTCATCTCGCCGTCCCAGCCCTTGGGATCGGTGATCGTGTATTCGATCTCCAGCGTGGCGCCGTTGTTCACCGGCTTGATCCGCTCGACGATGTGCGTCTCGTCGCTCGCCGGCACACCGGAGTCGATCCAGTGGTGGTGACCCACGAAGTACTTGGTGTCCACCACCAGCGTGTCCTTCTCCCAGCGGCCGATCGACTCGCCGTTGAAGCTGCGGACCACGATGTCGGGATCGGAATGCGGCCGGCCGTCGATGAAGATGGTGCGGAAGCTGTTCATGAACCCGCTGACCATGTAGATGACGGTGGGCTTCTGCACCATGGCGATCGGCCACACGCGCGTCATGATCATCGGCAGGCCGGCGGGCCAGCACTGGCCGATGTCGTCGCGATACACCTTGCCTTCGGCCTGCGCCTTGCGCGACGCCTCGAAGTGCTTCAGCGCCTCGCCTTTGAGCTTGACGGTGGGCGGCGGCGGGCCGAAGCGCCACGAGCCGGCAAACCGCAGGTCGTTGAGCCACGTGCCGGTGATGTCGAACGGCGGTGCCGGCCGCGGCTTGTTCAGGTTCGCGGGCGCCAGCGCGCCCAGGGGCGGCGCGTCGGCCTGCTGTGCGCTGACCGCGGCCGCGGATGCGGCCACGAAAAGCGAGACGATCACGAAACGCATACAGGTCCTCCGGGTCACTGGCCGAGGCGCAACCGTACCGCGCCGTTGGAGTCCACGTACTCGCGGTTGTTCTCGCACACGAACTCCACCATCTTGTAGTTCGGCATCCGCCGGTAGGCCAGCGTGTAGGTGACCGGCTTCTCGAGCACGACCGGGTCCTCGATGGTGATCTGATCGTGCAGATAATCCGGCGCCACCAGCCGGATCCGCTCCGTGATCCGCATCTGCTCGCTGTGCGGCATCATCTGGTAGGCCGGAATCGCCGTCTTGATGCCGACCGTGTCGATCACCAGCGTGTCACCCTCCCAGCGGCCCACCGAATGGCCGTAGTAGCCGGGGGGCACCTCGTCGATCGGCAGCTGCGGCTGGTTCATGTAGACGCGCCGCACCTCGCTGAACGCCTCGGTGACGATGGTGATCTGCGCCGGGCGCTGAATGATCTCCATCGGGTAGAGCGCCACCGACATCATGCGCGGCATGCCGTACGGGATGCAGTCAACGGCGGGAGTGGCCAGCGGCTCGCCCTTCTTGTTCGCCTCGGCTTCGGCCGCGCGACGAGCGTCCCAGCTCTTCTTGTAATCGCCCTTCAGCAGGATCTCGGTGGCCGGCGGCGCGGCGAACTTCGGGTCGGCCCCTCGCCCGCCGCGGTACGGCGCCCAGGCCCCCGACAGGTCCGGCGTGGCCGCGCTCTGTGCGGCGAGCCCGGTGGCCACGACCGTTGCGAAGAGCGCCACGGCGGCCGAGGCAAAGCCTCGCGTCACTGCCGTCCGCCCCCGGCGGGCCCGGGCCCATTGGAGAGCACGCGACCGTCGGCGAGGGTGATGCGCACCAGCAGGCCAGCGGGCTGCCCGTTGCGCAGCGGACTGATCACCACGGTGATCGTCTGATCCGGCTTCACGTCGTTGAACTTCCAGCCGCCCTGCATCAGGATGCTCGTGCTCCCGAGCTCCACCGTCCAGTGCTTCGGGGGGCTGGTGCCGTCGGGGACGTCGATCTCGATGTACGCGTGCGGGTTCGTCCACTGAAACTGCGTGACCTTTCCGGTGAGGGTCACGGGTTTCGTGGTATCGAACATCGCAAACGAATGGTGCGCCTGCAGGCGCGCCGCACCACACAGCGCGAGCACTCCCGCCACGCCCAACAGGGCCCCTATCCTCGACATCAACCGGCCTCCCCTACGCATCGCCAACGGAATGTACCATGGCTATTGCGCTACGCGAAAATCAAACTTTACGAAAATCACCGGCGGGAAGCTACGGCCGCTGATCGAGGCGGAAGGTCTGCGAGGTCCCGACGTGCGGCGCCAGTGCCTTGCCCTCTCCGGAAGACGAGGCGAGCGTCCAGACGACGGCGGCGGCGCCAGCCACCGAGGCGGCGCCCAGCAGCGTGAAGCCGTAGGCCCACGTGAGCCGCGCCCACGGCCAGGTGAGCGGGTTGCGCCAGTCGAGGCCGAACGAGTGGTGCAGCAGCTTGAGGAACTCGTCGGCGATCGGCCTGGGCTTGACCGCCAGCCAGAGCTCCCACAGCAGCCAGGCCGCGATGACGAGGAGCAGCAGCCCCACCATGAACGTGAACGCCACGTTCAGCACGCCGGTCCTGGAGACCCGCTCGCAGGGCAACACGACCTGCGCGACATAGCAGTTGGAGAAATCGTAGATGGTGACGATGCGCTGAGGCGCGGCGGCGATCTGCTGCACGGCCATGCCGAGGGCGAAGCAGACGAGCATGCCCATCCAGCACTCCCACGCCGCGAGCCTGACCCAGGCGCGCCAGGAGTCTGGCGGAATCGTCAGCGGCGCCATCGGCGCATCCTTTCCGCCATCGTTTCCGCGGGCATGTCAGGCGGCTCCTCGATGGTAATCACTTTGTTGCGCCCATGGGATCCCCACGGCGGAGGCTCTCCGGCGCCGACGCGGATCGTGATGACCGGAAACGGCGGCACGTCCGGCGGCCACGGCGTGTGGCAGTCGGTGACGATCACGAGCAGGTCGATCGGCATCGTCGTCCGATCGATGAACGAGCGCAGCCCGACGCCGATGTCGGTGCCGCCGCCACCGTAGAGCTCGACCTGCGCCGCTCTGAAGGCGCGTCGCACCCCGTAGATGGCCGCGTCGCAGCAGGAGACGACGACGTCCGCTCCGTATCCGAGCTGGCGTGTCAGGCCTCCGAGCTCGGCGACGGCCCTTGCCAGCTGCGAATCCTCCATCGAGCCGGACGTGTCGATGAGGAACCCGGGGCGCGGGCGCGGCTGGTAGAAGCTCGGCATGATGAACTCGCCATAGCAGGCCTGCCGCCGGTGAGGCCGCCGGTACGTGCGGTCGTAACGGCCGATGGTGCTGTCGCGAAGCGCCCGGCGCACCACGTGGCGGATCGTCGCCATGTAGTCCACCTTCGGCGTCAGGGTCGCGTGGGCCCAGCGCCGCCAGCCGAGGGGCACGTCGCCCCGGTCGCGCTGCGCGTCCTGGATGCGTTCCGCGACCTCGCGCCGAACGAGTTCGGCCTTCACGCGATCGACGCTGGCAACGCCGCCGGACTCGCCGTCGTCGGGCGGAAGCTCCCACGGCCGCCGCTCACCGTGCGCGCCGGATCCGCAATCGTTCAACCGCGTCTCGGCCGCGGTGGCGGAGCGGCTCGCCCTCGATCGAGGCGCCTCGGGCAGCTGGTGGTAGTAGATCTCGGCGCTCTCGCCGGCCTTGAAACCGTAGGTGCCCGGCAGCGGCGGGTCGCCCGGCAGCGGCAACCCCTCTGCGATCAGGTCGTCGTTGATCTCACAGTCGCCGGCGGTGTTCCATCGCCGCTCGTCCACGGCGCCCGAGGCCTTTCGGCGCGCCTCGTGATCGCGCAGCAGATGTCCGATCTCGTGCAGCATGACGGCGGCGTTCTCTTCAACGGTGTGCGCCGCGAGCCACTCCTCGTTGTAGTAGAGCCGCCAGTGGACGTCCACGGCCATGCTCGAGATCTGGTCGGTCGCCACGGGCACGAGGTTGAAGAGCGCCGGCGCGAAGTACGCGCGCTGGTAGGCGGCCCGGACGCGGGCCGCCTGCAGCGCCCGCGAATACCCATCCTCGGACCTTCGGCCGCGACCGCCGCCAAACAGCTCGGCGAGCGTGATCCGCATGTCAGTGGCCCGTCCTGGTCATATGTGCAGCGGATTCCGCCGCGCGGCGCCCGAGCCGCAAGGCGCGACGACCCGAGCATACCGGGAGTATGTGAGGGAGGAGCAACGCCGCGGATCGGGATGCCCCGCAAGGAAGGCGCTGTACATATGACCAGGACGGGCCACTAATCCCTCGGTACGAGCTTCGCCACCTGCATGAGCTCGTAGAACGGGCGGCATTCGTCGGGCAGCTTCGTCACGCCCTCGGGGCGGTTCGCCTTGTCGCAGAGCGAGCGCGCCGCCGACGTCGGGATGTCCGCATTCTTTTTGCAGGCGGTGCCGAGCGCGATCATGGCCGCCTCCCACCGCGCCGGCGTCTTGTTGTTGAGGACAGCGCCCACGAGCGCGTAACACGCGGCATAGGCGCGGTCCACGCGATCGGGCAGCACGAAGCTGCGCGGGTTCCGAAGGATCTCTTCAGGATCCGGCAGGTTCAGCGCTTCGCGGTACTCGAGGAAGGGCAGCGCCTGATCGCCGACGAGCCCGGCCAGCGCCGGCCCCTGGAGCAGCCGGTTGCCCGGCGACACGGATTCGATCGCCGCCAGGAACCGCGATGCCAGATACCACGTGCGGCCGGACGCCCACGGGCCGCTGCGTCGCGCCGGATCGCCGGGCGGCGCCAGCCACGCGTCGTGTCCGGACGCCCTCACGTAGGCGGCAATCATCGCGCGCTGGCGATGATGATGCTCGCGCAGGTAACCGGCCGGCACGACGGGCAGGTCGGTGGGCGCCTGGAAATCGCTCACCATCATGTCGCACCACGTCTCGTGGTCCATCGGAAACTCGCCGTGCCACAGGCGGTTCGCCATCGGCGGCTGGATCTCCTGCCCGCCGGCGGCCCACTCGACGGCATTGCTCGCGCACAGATACACCACGCCGCCCTTGCCGGGCTCGTAATCCGGCAGCTGGATCTCCCCGCAGACGTTCTCGGTCAGGAGCCGCAGCATCGCCGCCTGCGTCGTGGGCGGGACGGTCGTGAGCTCGTCGAGGAAGATCACCACCATGTAGCCGTTCTCGGCGAGATGCTTCGCGTCGCGGGCCCATGCCATGGGGAGCAGACGCACGCCGTCCGGCGTCGAGACCGGGAACCCGCCGAAGTCCTGCGGCTCGCGAATCGATCCGACGAGGATGAACACCTTGCACTTGATGCCGGCTTGCTCGAAGCCGGTTTCGAGGCTCTTCGTGAACTCGGTCTTCCCGACGCCGGGAAAGCCGGTGATGTGCAGCGGGATCCGCGCCTGCAGCCCAATCGCGATCAGCTGGACGAAGTGCCTGAACTCCATGTGCCGAGAGGATGAACGACCGTGGTCGAGCCGTCAACGCGACGTTCAGCCAAACGCAGCCCAGCAGAGCACCGCGCCCACGACCGCCATCGCCAGGCCCCACACGAGCAGCCCGTTGAAGAGCGCCCGCGTGTCGGTGCCGGGCGGCGCGCCGGCAATGAACAGCGCGCCCACCGTGGACAGCGACGACAGATCCACCAGGCTGGCGCCGATGTTGATCGACCAGGCGATGTTCATCGGATCGAGGCCGCCGAGCCGCTGCGCCAGGTCTGGCGCCATCGGCAGAAAAGCGGGCAGCACGACGCCCGACGTGCTGCTGTAGACCGACACGATGCCGCTGCCGAAGGCCACGACCGGCGCAATCGTGGAGGACGTGGAGAGCGACGCGATCGCGCCCGTGATGAGGTCCACGCCCTGCGTGGCCTGCATCAGCGCAATGAGCACCGTCACACCCGTGACCATCAGCATCACGCCCCACGGCATGCGTTGAATCGCGCGACTCTCCTCCACCGTCCGCAGCAGGATGAGCGCCGCCGCGATGAGGAGCGCCATCATGCCGGTGTGGAGGCCGAAGCCGGCCACACCGGCGATCAGCACGGCAATGCCGGCCGCGGTCAGCCAGTGCGCGCGCTCGAACGGCGGCACGGCTTCGTCCACCGCCGCGCGTGCCGCGCCACGACGGAACAGGCGCCAGCCCCCCAGCACGAGAAAGCCGGCAATGCCGACGAAGGCGTGCGCCAGCGCGTTGTACACGAACGTCTCGGCCACCACGCCGCCGAGGCCGATGCGCTCCATCACGCCGTGCGCCACGATGCCGGTCGGCGCAAACGGCGACAGCGTGCCGGCGAGCGCACCGTTGCCCGCCATCACGGCCATCAAGAGCGGCGGCACGCCGGCCCGCGCCGCCACGGCCATCGCCGGCGGCGCGAGCAGCGCGCTGGCAGGCGTGGCGCCGGCGCCGATGGTGGATACGACGAACCCGACGGCGAAGAACATCACGGGGAGCGCGCCCGCATGCCCGCGGCACGCGCGGACCGCGCGCGCGGTGAGCCGCTCGAGCGTGCCGTTCACCTCGGCAATGGCGAAGAGCAGCGTGACGCCGACGAGCGTCACGAGGAGGTCGCTGGGAAATCCCTCGAGCACCGCGGCCGGAGTCATCCCGCCGGCGAAGACGCCGACCGCCAGCGCCATCGCCATCGACAGGATGCCGACGTTGATGGCCGTCGTGCAGCTGACCGTCACCGCGACGATCAGGGCGCCGACCGAGAGCCACGCCAGGTTCATGGGTTGAGGTAGGCGGGAATCATAGCCGCACCGTGCACGCACGGGCTGGCAGCGCTATCATCAGCGCCACATATGCACGGGCCGTATCGATCCGGAGCCCTGGCCGCCGCGTGCCTGCTGTGGGCGCTGAGCCCGGCGGCCGCCGTGGCCCAGCCTCCCCGCACCCTCGTGCCACCCGACATCGCGGGCGAGTGGGCGCTGCAGAACGACGAGGATCCCGGTCAGCTCGGCGCGCTGGGGCAGCCGCCGCTCGGCGACTACCTCGGCATCCCGTTCAACGACGCCGGACGCCTGCGGGCCGACACGTCCGCCGAGTCGATCTGGGGCACGCCGGAGTATCAGTGCCGGCCCCACTCGGCGCCACACCAGTGGCGCGGCCTCGGCGGCGCCCGCATCCTGAAGGAACAGGACCCGTTGACGCGCGAGGTGCGCGCCTACCACGTGCAGTTCATGCGCTCGCTCGACCGTCCCATCTTCATGGATGGCCGGCCGCATCCGCCGGCGTGGGCGCCGCACACGTGGACCGGGTTCTCCACCGGCGAGTGGGTGGGCAACACGCTGAAGGTGACGACGACGCACCTCAAGGAC
>DASRPM010000347.1:0-7210 GCA_035646375.1 Vicinamibacterales bacterium | reverse complement strand
CCCCCCGCCCGGCAGCGGTCGCATGATAACCCAAACCCTCGCCGAGGCCTACACTTCCGGGTGGACGCCTGGCGCTCTTGCGCGGCGGTAATAACCGATATCAGCGCCGCCCCGCCTCCGCGATGTACGTATCCACCTCTTCTTCCAGAAGGTCCAGCGGCAACCGCCCGTTCCGCAGCACCACCTCATGGAACACCTTGAGGTCGAATCGTTCGCCGAGCGCGGCTCGTGCCCGGTCGCGCAGCTCGAGGATTTTGAGCTGCCCCAGCTTGTACGCGAGGGCCTGGCCCGGCCGCGCGATGTAGCGGTCCACCTCGGCGATCGACTGGCTGGGCACGTGCGTCGAGAAGTAGGCGCGCGCCTGATCCCGGGTCCATCCCATCGAATGAATGCCGGTGTCCACCACCAGGCGCACCGCCCGGAAGTACTCGCTCGCGAGCCGGCCGAACCGCGTCGTGGGATCGCGATAGACGCCCAGTTCCGGGCCCAGCCCTTCCGCATACAACGCCCAGCCCTCGCCAAACGCCGCGGCGTTGAAGGCACGCTGGAACGCTGGAACACCCGTCGTCTCGCGCGCGAGCGCCGACTGCAGATGATGGCCGGGGAACGACTCGTGCAGCACGAGCGCTTCGATCGTGTACTTCGTCTGCTCGCGCGGCCGGTAGGTGTTCATGTTGAACCAGGCCTGACGCGACCCGTCCGCCGTGCCCACGGTGTAGTTCGAGGCGGTGGAGGCTTCGCGGTCCGGTGAAATGGGCCGTATGCCGACCTTCATGCGCGGCAGCGACGCGAAGAGCGCCGGCAGCCGCGGCTGCACGCTCGCCAGCACGTCCTCGGCATACGCCAGCATCTCGTCCTGGCTCTCGAAGTGCATGCCGGGCCGACTGGCCAGTTCGCGCTCGAACGCGGCGACGGTGCCCGTGAAGCCGTAGTCGCGGGCGATGGCCTGCATCTCGCGCTCGATCCGCTCCACCTCGGTGAGCCCGATCTGATGAATCTGCTCGGGCGAGATCGACGTCGTGGTGTAGTGCTTGATCAGTCGCGCATATGCCGTCCGCCCGTCCGGCACCGAGCCGATGCCATCCCGCGCCCGCGCGTGCGGCCGGTACGTACCGCGAAGGTAGGTCTCGAGGCGCGTCCACGCCGGCTGGAACTGGCGCGCATAGGCCTCCGCTGCAGCCGCGCGCAGGCGCCGTTGGGCCGTAGCGGGAATGGTGTCCGGGAACCGCTGGAAGGCCGCGAGCAGCGGCGACTCCTGCGGCGGTGCGCTCCGCTGCGCCGCGAGCTGGTCGAGCATGAGATCGACCACCGCGGCCGGCTGCGTGAGGCCCGCGTCGACATGCTCCTGGATTTCCGCGATCGTCTGGTCCACGTAGGACGGCAACGCCCGTATCCGCGCGACGAGGTTCTCGTAGTCGGGCACCGTGGACGCCGGCATCTGATCGATGACCGTGAGCACCCGGTTGTGCACGCCGTCCGCCTGCGACACCAGCGTGATGGCGGCGAGATACGGTTCGGACTCGATCTGGTCGCGGACGTCGGCCTCGAGCAGGAACGCGCTCAGGCGCATGGCCGGCGTGAGCGTCCCGGGCGAGAAGTACAGCGCCTTCTGCAACCACTCCCGCAGGTCGTACAGTTCCTTGTCGCGGGCGGCTCTCGACCGATCCGTCCACCGGGCGTTGTGCTCGCGCCGGCCAGCCTGCGTGGCCAGTTCCGGGTGGCGCGCGATCTTCCACTCCCAGTACTCGTCGAAGATCTGCAGGATTGACTGCGACGACGGCCCCGAGAAGCGCTCAGGGCCCTGCGCGCGGCCGCTGATTGAAGCGGTCAGCGCGCAGATGCCAACGACAAATATTCCGACTCTGCCTACTCTGCTCACTCCGCCTACTCTGCCACAGCCGACTGCCGGCGGCTATTCCATGGGCAGGCGATAAGCGATCAGTTCGCCTGCGAGCCCTTGGCCGCTGATTGCCAGCACGATGTACTGCCGGCCCCCGAGCATGTAGGTCATCGGCGACCCCGTCTGCCCGGCCGGCATGTAGACGGCACCGGCGTCCTTCCCCGTTGCCTTGTCGTAGGCGCGCAGCATCGCGCCGCGGCGCCCGTCGGGCAGCGTGAACACGCCGCCCTCGCCCGCGATGACCAGCGACTTCGTCACCAGTGTGCCGATGCGCCCCTGCCGCCCGGTGCGCGGGACGGACACGCCCTTGAGCGCGGGATGGTTCCGCACGTTGTCGGGCGTCTCGCCGTGCGCGATCTGCCACGCCAGCGTGCCCGTCTGGAGATCGAGCGCGGTGATCCGCCCGTAGGGCGGCTTCACGAGGGGCAGCCCCTGCACGGTGAGCGGCACCGGCGGCGCCTTCGGGTTCTCCGGGTTCGGCGCCTGGCCGCGGACGTAGCGCATGTCGGACTTGTGCACGTCGCCCGGGACCAGACCGAGGTCCGAGATGCCGGTGTTGGTGAAGATGTAGAAGAGGCTGGTTTCCGGATCGAACGAGCCGCCCTGCCAGTTGGCGCCGCCGGTCACATTCGGCAGCATCAGCGTCGCAAGCGGACCGTCCCACTTGCTCACCACCGGCGGCGTAAAGAGGGGCCCGAGCTTGAAGCGCGACGCCAGCTTCTGCCCTTCGGCTTTCAACGCCGGCGTGAAGTCGATCAGGTCGTCCAGGCTGACACCCTGGCGCTCGAAGGGCGCCGGTTTGGCGACGAAGAGCTGCGTCGGGTGCGCGATCTCCCCGGGCACATCCGACGACTCGACCTTGCGCTCCTCGAAGGGCCAGATCGGCTCGCCGGTGACGCGATCGAAGACGTACAGCCAGCCCTGCTTGCTCGGCTGCATGACAATCTTCCGCATCCGCCCGCCGATCGTCACGTCCGCCAGGATCGGCGCGCACGGCAGGTCCCAGTCCCAGATGCCGTGTTTGATGAACTGGTAGTGCCATTTCCGCTTGCCGGTCTTCGCGTCCAGCGCCACGAGGCTCTCGCCGTAGAGCCCCGCGCCGGGCCGGTGCCCGCCGTAGTAGTCCCCCGTGGGCATCTCCACCGGCAGATATACGAGACCGAGCTCCTCGTCGGCGCTCATCTGCGCCCACACGCCGGTGTTGCCCGTGTACTCCTCCGAGCCCTGCTGCCACGTGTCGTAACCGAACTCGCCCGGCCGCGGAATGGTGTGGAAGATCCACAGTCGCTTGCCGGTGCGGACGTCATAACCGCGCACGTACCCCTTGTCGTTCCGTTTGCTCACCGGGCGGCTGCCCTCGGTATGCGCCGCCCCGATGATCACGGTGTCCTTGACGATGATCGGTGCGGCGTGCAGGCCGATGTCGCCGGTCACCGGGTCCATCTCCTGGTCGTCTTCGAGCTTGAGATCGACCACCCCGGCTTTCCCGAAATTCGGCACGCGCTGGCCGGTCTTCGCGTCGAGCGCGATCATCTGGTAGCCGATCGTCACGTAGACGATCCGCTCCACCCGGCCATCGGTCCAGTACGAAAGGCCGCGCCCGGACAGCCTGCGGGGCGCTTCCTCCGCGCGCTGGCCCTCGGGGTGCCGGTGCACCCACAGCGTCTCGCCGGTCGCCGCGTCGATGGCCACCACCGCGCGCCGCGATCCGGCGGTCGTGTAGAGGACACCGCCGACCATCAGCGGCGTGGACTGGAAGTTGTACTCGGGCGTCGGGCCGAGGTTGTCAGTCTTGAAGCGCCACGCCACTTCCAGGTTGTTGAAATTGGCGGCCGTGATCTGGTCGAGCGGCGCGTAGCGCGTGCTCTTGAGGTCGCTGCCGTAGGTGCGCCACTCCCCTGCCGGAGGCGCCTGCGCGAACGACGACGTGCCGAGCACGCCGGCCAGAAGTCCCGACGCGATGAGCGCCCCGAGCCGCGACCCGTTCACACTGGCCATACCACCCCCTGCTCCTTGGCCGGCACCGGATGCCCGCCCTACCGCCGCGACAATACGCACCCGGGCGTCTCCGAAAGCGAGCGGATTATAGCCCGCGGTCGAGCGGCTAGACTGAGTAAGGGATGACCACGTCGGTGACGCTCGTCCGCGTCTTCGACCGCTCCTGGGGCGCCTGGCTCCGGGACGTCGATGCCTGCCGCCGCAAGCCGGCGCGCCGGGCCGTCCACGCGCTGCGGGTCGACTGCCGCCGGCTCGTGGCGCTGCTCGACGTGCTGGGGCATGCCACCGGGGCGTCGCCCAAGGCGCTCCGCCGCCTCGGCAAAATTGCCAGCGCCCCGCTTGGCACGCTGTCGCCGTTGCGCGACGATCAGGTACAGCGCCGCCGCATCCGCCGCGCCGGCGCCGGCCCGGGAATCGACCCGCTCCTCGAACACGTCCTCCGCCGCGAAGCCCGGCACCAGAAGCGCGCGCGCCGCGCGCTCGCCGGCATCGACCTCGCGCGGGCCGACGACGTCGCGCAGCGCGTGCGCAAAGGCGTCGTGCGCCGGCAGGGCTCGCCAACGCCGCACGATCGCACGCTGCTCCTGCTCACGGCGGTGGACGCGGCGGCCACGGAAGTCCGGAGCCGTCTCGCGCGCCTTGACGCCGGGCGGCCGCGGACGCTGCACCGCCTGCGGGTGGCGCTCAAGCGCTTTCGCTACATCGTCGAGATCGCCGAAGAGGTCTCGCCGAACGTCCACGTGATGGCGCAGCCCACGCTGCGCTCGCTGCAGCGCCGCCTCGGACTGGTGCACGACGCCGAGGTGCTGATGGAGCGCATCGACCGTTTCACCGGCCGCCATCGCACCCATCGCGCGGATCTCCGCGTCTTCAAGACGCGCATCGAAGCCGCCCGCGCGCGCGGTACTCGCGGGCTCTCGCGCGCGCTCCCGCCATTGCGCCACGCGCTCACCGACCTCGCCGCGCGCGCGTCGAGCGGCGCCGCCGCGCGAGCACAGTAGATCTCGGCGAGCGCCCGTTTCCGCCCTAAGCCCTGAGCCTCAGGCGACCCTAGTTGCGTTTGATGTGTTCGGTCGAGCGCTCGTTCTCGTTGCAGACGAACTCGATCATCTCCGAGTCCACCAGCAGGCGGTGGTTCACGCGCACCGTGAACGGCTTCGTGTACGCCTTCTTGTCGTCGATGGTGATGTCGATTTCGAGCGAGCCGAAGGTCGGCCTCCGGAACCGCTCGGTCATCTTCAGCGCATCCGTGTAGGGGCTGCCGTTCACGTCGAGCCAGCCCGCGCGCTCGTCCCCGAGAAAATTCGTCGTCTCGACCACCAGCGTGTCGCCCTCGTACCAGCCGCGCGAGTAGCCGAACCACCACGGCTGCGGGTCGTTGTTGGGCGCCGGACGTCCATCCATGTAGATGTAGCGCAGCCCGTAGTTCGCCTCGTAGGTGATGAGCATCAGGTTCTTCGTCTGCACGATCTGCCGCGGCTGCGGGTGGTTGTGGTACTGCATCAGGCCGATCGGCAGGCACCACACGTCGGGGTTGTCCTTGCTGTTGTCGGCCATCCGCTTCTTCTTGAGCTCCTCGGCCCACGGCTGCAGCGGCAGCGGGTAACCGCGGCCCGCCACCTCGAAGAACTGCGAGGTGGGAATGGCGTTGGGATCGACGGGCGGCTGGGGCGCGCCGGCGCCACGCCCGCGAGCGGCGCCGCCGCGGCCACCGCCGCCCCCGAAGCTGAGGTTCCAGATCCCCGAGAAGTCCACCTTACCGTCGGCGGTGCGGGGGGCCGGGCCATCGAGAGCCGGCTTGCCGTCGGCCGCCCGCGGCACGCCCGGCGTCGGATACGACGGCCACTGCGCCCCGATGCTGGACGACATGACCATGACTGCGGCAACGACGACGGCAACGATGGCTCCCCAACTCCTCACGCCTGACCTCCTGAGAACTCGCGAGGCTCCGCCTCGATCAACACATCTGATGCCCGTCTCGCCAGCACAGCACTTAGTGCCCCGCCCTGCGGGCGGGCGTCGTGTCCTAGCGGTGTGCGCGGAGCGGCCTTCAAGTGTCTCGAAACTCAAGCAGAAGCGCAAGTAATCAGCGGCGTGCCCCTTGCATTTCAGTGTCTGGCAAGCCGGCTTGACTCCGGCTCGCTACTCGTCCGCAAACCGGCTCGACGCCGGTTCGCGATCCTCCAGAGCTGGGGTGCACATGGCAACAGCAAAGTCGCTCATCGATTGGCAGGACCCGGACCGCAACGCTCGCATCCTCGACTGGCGGCTGCGCGCGCACGAGTTCGGTCTGCTGCCGGTCGCGGACGGGGACGACGGCGCCGAGGCGGCCGAGAGGGGCGGCGTCCCCCAGGCGCCCGAACAGCTGCTGCACGAGGAAGAACCAGAGGCGTTCGACGATCAGCACCTCGAGGATGACCAGGAGGAGGAGGAGGACGACGACGATGCCGAGACGGCGATCGACATTTCCGGCGAGGCGTCCGAAACGGCCGCCCCCGAAGCCGCCGACGCGGACTTGGTGCGCACGTACCTCGCGAACATCGCGCGGCGCAAGCTGCTGACCGGGAAGGACGAGCAGGTGATCGGCGCGCGCATCGAGGCGGCACGCGGCGATCTGCTGGTGGAGATGGCCGCCATCCCGAGCGCGCTGCAGACGCTGGTGATGCTGGCCGACGGCGTCCAGGATGGATCGACGCCAGCCGCCGAGCTCATTCTGCTCCCCGACGGCGGCGAGCTGCAGCCCGACAACATCCAGCCGGTGCTGGCCACGTTCACCAAGGTGCGCCGCTGCCAGCGGGCCGCCAGCTTCGAGCGCTGCGGCGCGCTGCTGCGCGACCTGCCGATCCGGCCGTCGGTGATCGACGACATCTTCATGGAGCTGCGCCGCGTGGACGAGGCGTTCACGCACATCGAGGGCCGTCACGCCGAGGCGGAGCGTGCGCGCCGCGCGCTCGAAGAACAGGTGGGACTTCCGCGGCGGGAATTCCGCCAGCACTTCGGTCGCGTCCGGGAGCGCGAGGAAGCGGTCACCGACGCGAAGCGCCAGCTGATCGAGCCGAACCTGCGCCTGGTGGTGTCGATCGCCAAGCGATATCTCGGCCGCGGCCTCACGCTGCTCGATCTGATCCAGGAAGGCAACATCGGGCTGATGAAGGCGGTGGACCGCTTCCAGTTCCGCCGCGGCTTCAAGTTCTCGACCTACGCCACCTGGTGGATCCGCCAGTCGGTCGGGCGCGCCGTCGCCGACTACGGGCGCACCATCCGCCTGCCCGTGCATGCGATCGAGGCGCTCAACAAGGTCACCGCCGCCCG
>DASRPM010000346.1:0-10596 GCA_035646375.1 Vicinamibacterales bacterium | reverse complement strand
GCGGGTTCATCCGCATGTCCAGCGGCCCGACCCCCTTGTAGCTGAAGCCGCGATCCGGGTTGTCGAACTGCATCGACGAGACGCCGAGGTCCGCCAGAATCACATCGGCGTGTTCGAGGCCTTCGGCTGCGAGGGCCTTCGGTAGGCCGGCGAAGTTGGCGTGGCGCGCGACGAACGCGTCGGGGCCAAATCCGGCCGCGCGCAGCTGCGCTTCCGTCCGTGGCAGCTCGAGCGGATCGACGTCGAGCCCGATGAGCCGCCCACCTGGCTGCACGCGTTCCAGGATCGCGCGCGCGTGACCGCCGCCGCCGAGCGTGCAATCGATCACCACATCGCCAGGGCTGGGCCGCAGGCAGCCGACGACTTCGTCCACCATGATGGGCAGATGCATGCCCGCCGGCGTCTTGCCGGCCGCGAGCACCTTCTGCATCTCGTCGGGGTACTGCCCGGGGTTCAGTTCCTTGTATTTGTCGTGGAACGCGCGCGGGTTCTTGCCCGGGTATCGCGGCCGGCGCGTGTGCGTGGCTATGGCCGCACCTTCCACTGCGGCGCGCGTTTGCCGAGGAAGGCGTCCACGCCTTCCTTCCCGTCGTCGCCAACGAAGTCGCAGGCGATCGCGTGTCCGGCCATCGTGTAGGCCTCAGCGATCGGCATCTCGAGCTGCCGGTAGAACACCCGCTTGCCGGTGGCGAGGGCCGCTGGAGACTTCGACGCGATCAGCCTCGCCAGCGACTCGACTTCCGCGTCGAGCGCGTCCGGCGGGACGACGCGGTTGACGAGCCCGATGTCTCGCGCCGTGTCCGCGTCCACCATCTCGCCCGTGAGCAGCATACCCATGGCGTGCTTGCGCCCCACCGCACGGCCCAGTGCCACCCCGGGCGTGGAGCAGAAGGCGCCGATGTTCACGCCCGGCGTCGCGAAGGTGGCGGTGGAGGAGGCCACGGCCAGATCGCACGTGGCCACGAGCTGACACCCGGCGGCGGTGGCGAGGCCGTGGACCTTCGCGATGACGGGTTGGGGCAGCTGCGCGATGGTCATCATCATGCGGCTGCAGCGGGCGAAGAGCGCCTCGACCTCCGCCACGCTCCCCATGGCCCGGAGTTCCTTGAGGTCGTGGCCGGAGCAGAACCCGCGTCCGCGCGCCGCCAGCACCACGACTCGGACCGCCGGGTCGCCCCCCACGCGGTCGAGCGCCGACTGCAGCTCGCCGATGAGGACTCCCGACAGCGCGTTGAATTGCGCCGGGCGATTGAGCGTCAGCGTGGCGATGCCGTCGCCGGTCTCGACGAGCAGGAGCGCCTCGGTGGTAGTGGTCGCGCTGGTGGTCATGGCCTGATCCTGTGCCGGCCGGTCTGAAGACCGGCCGCTACGTACTCTGTCAGAAGGAGACGCCGCGCGGGAACAGGCGATGCTCGTGCGCCTGGCGCTCCAGCCCCTCGCGAAAATCGGGATGGGCGATGCCGATGAGCGCCTGGGCCCGCTCCGCGATGGACTTGCCCTTGAGATTGACGATGCCGTATTCGGTCACGACGTACATCATGTCGGAGCGGGGCGTGGTCACGACGTTCCCTTGCGTCAGATCCAGCACGATCCGGCTCCGCCGGTCGCCTCGCTTGTCATAGGTCGAGGATAGGCAGATGAACGACTTGCCCCCCTTCGACGCGTAGGCGCCGCGCACGAACTGGAGCTGGCCGCCGGTGCCGCTGATGTGGCGATGGCCGTCGGATTCGGACGCGGCCTGCCCCTGCAGGTCGACCTGCGTGGTGTTCTGGATCGACACGGTGCGGTCGTTCTGCATGATGATGTGCGGCGAGTTCGTGTACTCCACCGGACAGCAGTGCATGTCCGGGTTGCGGTGCAGCGTGTCGTAGAGCGCCTGCGACCCGAGCGCGAACGTGTAGACCACCTTGCCGCGATCCAGCTGCTTGCGAGCCCCGGTGATCCGTCCGGCTTTGTAGAGGTCGGCCAGCCCGTCGGTCATCATCTCGGTGTGCACGCCCAGGTCGCGCACGCCGCTTTCGAGCAGGATCGCGCACACGGCGTTCGGCATGGCGCCGATGCCGACCTGCAGGCAGTCGCCGTCCTCGATCTCCGCGGCAATGAGCCGGCCCACGGCGGCATCGACCTCGCGGACGGGTGGATTGGGCAGTTCCGGCGCGGGGGAATCGTCGCCTTCGATGATGTAGTCCACCTCGCTGATGTGGAGGCCCGTCCCTTCACCGTAGACGTACGGCAGATGCCGGTTCGTTTCGACGATGACGGTGCGGGCGCGATCGAGGATGGCGCGATGCCACAGGTTGGCGGCGCTCAGATTGAAATAGCCGTGCTCGTCCACGGGGCACGTCTTGAAGACGACGACATCGGCGGGCGCCATGAAGCGCCGGTAGTAGTCTGAGATCTCACCGAGATTGACCGGGATGTAGTGGCAGCGTCCCTCGTCGTGCTTCTTCCGGTCGTAGCCCGAGAAATGCAGGCTGAACGTGTGGACGTGCTGCCCCTCCGGGTCGGCATCCAGGATGGCGCGCGGCCGCATGCTCAGGCAATGGCGGATCTTGACGTTGGAGACCTCGCAGACGCGGGCGGCGAGCGCGCGGTCGAAGACATCGGGCTGGCCGAGACCGGTGCCGTAGTCCAGCCACATGTTGGAGGTGACGAGGCCGGCGGCGCGCTCGGCGGAGATCGTCTGGGCCGGAGCGGCGGCTACTCGTCGTGCGGCTGGAGCAGTTGGGGTCGCGGACACCGTCGATGTCTCCTGCGCCCGACTATAGCCCGAGCAGTGAATGTCTTGACGCGCCCGGCTAATTAACTACAATGCAGTCTAAATGGCGCCTGCACTGAATCTCGGCGAATTCGAGCAACTCATCCTTCTCGCCATCCTGCGCCTGGGCGAGGGCGCGTATGGCGTGACCATCCGCGCCGAACTTGCGGAACGCGGCGGACGCAACGTGGCGCCGGGCGCGCTGTACACGGCGCTGGAACGGCTCGAAGCCAAGCGCGCCGTCACGTCCCGAATGGGCGATCCCACGCCGCAACGGGGCGGCCGCGCGAAACGGTACGTCACGGTGACGCCACTGGGGAAGGAGGCGCTCGCGCGTGCGCTGCAGGCGTACGAGCGCCTGCTCGATGGACTCGACTTTCCGCGAGGTGTCCGTGTCTAAGCTCCCGATTGCCCAACGGCTGCTGGCCCTCTTCACCTCACCCGAGTGCGCGGAAGCCATTACTGGCGACTTCGTGGAAGCGCGCGGGACGCGCGGCGCCGCGTGGGTCTGGTGGCAGGTCCTCACTACTGCGACGGCACTCTGCGGCCGTGCGCTGGCCACCTCACCGGCAGCGAGTATGGGCGTGGCCGCCCTTGGCTGCCTGCAGTTCGGCTCGCTGGCGTTTTTCGGCTTCGCGCCGGTGGCCATGTTCACGGCCCTGCTCGGCAATCCGGTGAGTTGGGTCTGGCTCTCGGTGGTCTGGTGGAGCGGTGCCTTCTTCACGGGCTTCACGCTGGTCAGCCTGTCGCCGGCCCGAGGGGCGGCGACGAGCGCGCTGCTCGCGCTCCTGGGAGAGGCGGTGCTGGTGCTGCTCGGGCTGGCGGGTGTCGACGGAGCGGTCTTGCTCATTCCCAACGTGGCCTTCTGGCCGATGACGACGTTCACCGCGGTGCCGCTCCTCGCCGGCGCCATGAGCGCCCGCCGGCGGATCATCGGCACCCACGGCGCAGTGGCGCGATGAGGGCCCCAGTCGCAGGTTGGCGGGGCGTGCTGGCGTGCCTGATGCTCGCGACGGCCACGCCGGCGTGGTCGCAGCCGGCGGAGTGGCGCGACGAGTCCTCGCACCAGGCCACGCTCGTCGAGGTGGAAGAGGGCGTACGGCTCGAGGTGCTCGATTGGGGCGGGTCGGGCCGGGCGCTCCTGCTCCTCGCGGGCCTGGGCGACTCGGCGCACGTGTTCGACGACATCGCGCCGGCGCTGGCCGCGCGATACCGCGTGGTCGGCGTGACCAGGCGCGGTCATCCGCGATCATCGTCGCCCGCGAGCGGCTACGCCACCGTGCGACTCGCCGAGGACCTCGTGCGCGTCATGGACGCCGTCGGCCTGCAACGACCGATCGTCGTCGGCCATTCATTCGCGGGCGAAGAGATGCACGTGTTGGGCGCCCGTCATGCCAACCGGATCGCGGGGCTGATCTACGTGGATGCGGCGTTCGATCGCGCCGACCGCTTTGCCGAGCACGAAGCGGCCAGCCGGGCCCTTCCAGGTCCTCCTCGCCCGGCCCCGGCGGACCTGGCGTCATTCGCGGCGTTGCGTGCGTACCTCACCAGGATCCAAGGATCGGCGGGGCCGGAGGCGCGCCTGCGGGCCCGCTATGTCGCCAACGCGGACGGCAGCCTCCGTGGCCCCTGGTCACCCGACGCGCACGTGATGCAGGCGTACTCCGCTGAGATGAAGTCGATGACCGCGGCCTACACGCCCGCACGCATTCAGGTGCCTTCGTTGGCCGTCTACGCAACGCCGGCATCGGCGGCCGAGATGATGCGGCCGTGGTACAACGCCGAGGACCCGGCCGTTCGCCAACGGGTCGAGACGCTGTATCGATTGGAGCGCGAGAATGTCGCGCGTCACGCCAGGTGGTTTGCCGCGTTTGCGGAGCGCGGACGCGTCGCCGAACTCTCAGGCGGTCACGACCTGTTCGTCAGCAATCCACGCGAAGTCGTCCGACAGATTGACGCGTTCGTGTCGTCGCTCCCCGCGACGCCCTGACACGTCGCCGGGTGAGCCGGCCCCTCTTACGGACGACTCGGTTCGAGGCCAATCCTGACGGACTGCCGTTGGTGCCCGTCGATCACGACCGAGCGCTCGGTGGCGGTGTAGCCGTCCATGGTGACGCGAATGCGCTGCTCGCCGGGCTCGAGATGCTGGAGGGTGATCGGCGACTCGCCCCAGCCGATGCCGTTCACGGTGACACGCGCACCATCGGGCTGCGTCGAGATGACGAGTTCAGCTGGACCGGCTGGCGCAACTGGCTCCGGGTCCGGGGCGACAGCGGTCACGGTCTCAACCGTGGGGGCTGTCGGGACCACAGCTTTCGGGGCCTCGATGGAGGGCGGGGCAGCCGGCGGAGCCACCGGTGGCGCAGCGACAGGCTTGGGCGTCTCGACCGTGCCCGCGGTCGCGGCCGCGCGCTCGAACGACCCCCAACCGGCGAGCCCGACCGCGATCACCAGCATCGCGACCATCGCGAACGCGTATTCGGGACGGACGCGCGCCGGTTCGGACGAAACGGGCAGCGCGAGCTCGACGGGCGCCAGCTCGGCCTCGAGCCGCGCGATGGCGAACCGCTCATCCACACCCATGGCTCGCGCCACCGCACGAACCTCGGCGCGCTGATAGAACCGCGGCAGCGGCAACACATCGCCACGCTCGAGCGCTTCGAGATGTCGCGGGGGAATCTTGGTCTGCGACGCAATCGCCTCGACGGACAGCCCCCGGGCTTCCCGCGCGCGTCTGAGCCATCCGCCGAATGCTTGCGTGGACATGTTCCGTACTCTTTGAACGGCGTGACTGCCGGGATCGAACAGAGGGCAAGGAGTGATCCAGGTGGACTCGGGCCGAAACGGCCGTTCTTCCCGCTCTCGGATCCGCGGCGGTGACCGCCTGCCCGCCCGCGGGTGCCGGGTCACGAATCGTTGCCACTTATGAATTCCTTGGGATTTCCTTGCGAGCGAAGTCGCCACTCTCGGCGTAGTCTCCAGCCATGAGAAAACTAATCCTGGCAGCCCTGCTCGGCGTCGGCGCCCTGGTGGCTTACAACTACAACGAGGGCCACGACTTGTTCCAACTGCCCGGCACCTCGGCCGCGGCTCTCAAAGACACCGTGCGCGAGACGGTGAGGGACACCGTTCGGGACGGTGTGCGCACGGCGGCGGCATTGACGCCGAAAATCAAGGCGAAGATGGCTCTCGACGACCTGGTCGAGGCGGCGAATATCGACGTCGATGCCAACGGCAGCGTGGTGACCTTGACGGGCGCGGTCGCGTCACGAGACGAGCAGCGACGGGCCGTGCGTATCGCGACGGAGACCGCCGGCGTCACGAAGGTCGTGAATCACCTGCGTGTTCGCTGACCGGTGATCGCGCTCGAGCTCGACATCCTGCCAGGCGCCTATGCCATCTGCCGATGGCCGGCCGGCGAGGCGCTGCCGGACTGGGTGAGCCAGGACGGATTCGTCTCGGTGACGCGAACACCCACCGAGCTCTCGGCCGTCTGTGCCGCCGAGGCCGTGCCCGCGGGGACGGTCTGCGAGGGCCCGTGGCGCATCTTCGCGGTTCGCGGTCCTCTCGACTTCGGGCTCACCGGAGTCATGGCCTCGATGGCATCGCCGCTGGCGGAGGCGGGTGTCAGCCTCTTCGCGGTCTCGACCTATGACACCGACTACGTGCTCGTGCGCGCGGGCGACCTCGACCGCGCGGCGCAAGCGCTCCGACGCGCGGGCCACCGCGTGGAATCAGCGAAGTCCTAGACGGCTCAGCGCCGCCCGCAGTTCCTCTTCGCTCACGTCGTCCACCGTCGCCGTCGTGCCGATGCTGGTGGCGAGCACGAAGTGCAGCCGGCCGTGCACCACCTTCTTGTCGCGGCCGATGGCAGCCATCGCCTCGTCGATCGACAGGTCCTGCACTGCGGGCAGCGGCCCCAGCTTGGCGATCAGCTCCGCGATGCGCTGCCGATCGTCCTGCGCCAGCGCGCCGCGCGCGGCGGAGAGGTCGGCGGCGCCGAGCATGCCGTGCGCGATCGCCTCGCCGTGCCGGAAGCGCCGGTAGTTCGTGATCGCCTCGAGCGCGTGGCCGATGGTGTGGCCGAAGTTGAGGATGCGGCGCAGGCCGCCCTCGCGCTCGTCCCTCGACACCACGTCGGCCTTGATGCGGCACGATTCGACGATCGCCGGCCCCAGCACGGACGGCGTGCGCGCCAGGACCGCCCTGGTGTCGCGCATCAGCAGATCGAAGAGCGACCGGCTGGCGATGACGCCGTACTTGACCACCTCGTAGAGGCCCGATCGGAACTCTCGCCGTGGCAGCGTGGCCAGGCACAACGGATCGGCCACCACCAGGACCGGCTGGTGGAAGGCGCCGATCAGGTTCTTGCCGAGCGGATGGTTCACGCCCACCTTGCCGCCAATCGAGCTGTCCACCTGCGCCAGCAGCGTCGTCGGTACGTGGACGAGCGTGATCCCACGCAGGAAGCTGGCGGCGGCGAATCCAGCGGTATCGCCGATCACGCCGCCGCCGACGGCCACGACGGCGCTGCCGCGATCGGCGCCGCCCTTGATGAGCGCGTCGTAGAGGCGCGACACCGACGCCAGCGTCTTGTAGCGCTCGCCGTCGGGGATGAGGATCGGCTCGACCGGAATGGCCGCCTGGATGCGCGCGCCCTGGTGCCGCCAGATCACCGGGCTCGACACCACGAAGCGTTTGCGTCCCACGCCGTGGCGGTCGAGGAGCGGCGCGAGCTGTTCGCCGAGGCCTTCACCGACCAGGATGGTGGACTGTTGATTGGCCGTGGCGACGTCGATCTGTGTGGCCGTCGGGATGCCGTCGCTCACGGCTTGTGGACCGCTTGGCGGCTCGTTGTTCGACTCGTCATGGTCGTGAATCGCAGGCGGTCCACCGCGCGCGAAGCGCGCAAGGAGATGCTGTCTATCTATCAGCCAAGGGCGAAGGAGCGTGGCAAGCCCTTGGCTGATTGATAGGATAGCACTCGTGCTGGTGAGCACTGATTTCCTCATCGTCGGCAGCGGCGTGGCCGGGCTGCGCGCCGCGATCGCGCTGGCCGAGGTGGGCGACGTGCTCGTGCTCACGAAAGCCGATCCCGGCGAGAGCAACACCGGTTATGCGCAGGGCGGCGTGGCGGCGGCCGTGGGTGCCGACGACTCGCCGGCGCTGCACGCCCGCGACACGATGGACGCCGGCGACGGCCTGTGCCGGCGCGAGGCCGTCGACGTGCTCGTCCAGGACGGTCCGCGCTCCGTGCAGGAGCTGCTCGACTGGGGGGCGGCCTTCGACCGCGACGCCTCGGGTGCGCCGGCGCTCGGACGCGAGGCGGCGCACAGCGTGCGGCGTGTGCTTCACGCGCGCGACGCCACCGGGCGCGAAATCGGCCGCGTGCTGTGGACGCGCGCCTCGCGGTCGCCGCGGGTGAAAGTGCTCGACGTGGCGATGGTCGTCGCGCTGCGCGTAAACGACGGCCTGTGCAGCGGCGCCACCTTCATCGATCGCGCCGGCGAGGTGCACGACGTGGTGGCCGGACGGACGCTGCTCGCCACCGGCGGCGCGGGGCAGGTGTTCCGCGAGACGACGAACCCCGCGGTGGCGACCGGCGACGGCATGGCCATGGCGTTCGAGGTGGGTGCCCGCGTCGCCGATCTCGAGTTCGTGCAGTTCCACCCGACGGTGTTGAGCGTGGCCGGCGCGCCGCGCTTTCTCCTGTCGGAAGCGCTGCGTGGCGAGGGCGGCCAGCTGCTCAACGCCGCCGGCGAGCGCTTCGTCGAACGCTACGACCCGGCCGGCGACCTCGCGCCGCGCGACGTGGTGGCCCGCGCGATCGTCCGCGAGCAGATTGCGACCGGGTCGCCCGTCTATCTGTCGATGGCGCTGGCGGACCCCGACTACGTGCGAAAACGCTTTCCAACCATTGCGCAGGCGTGCCGCGGTGTCGGCCTCGACCTGGCCACCGACCTCGTTCCCGTCAGCCCGGCCGCGCACTACGTCATGGGCGGTGTGGAGACCGATCTCGACGGCCGGACATCGGTGGAGAACCTGTTCGCGGCTGGCGAGGTGGCCTGCACGGGCGTGCACGGAGCCAATCGGCTGGCCAGCAACTCGCTCCTCGAGGGGCTGGTGTTCGGCGCTCGCGCCGCCGCCGCCATGCAGGAGCGGACGCGCGTCGCGCTCCTGGCCGCCGACCGAAGGCCGCCGCTGGTCACCGACGGCGTGCGGCCGTCCTCGGGCACGGCAGACGAGGTGCGCGAGCTGATGTGGCACGACGCGGGGCTGCTGCGCTCGCGCGGCGGGCTCGATCGGGCCGCGCGCCAGCTGGCGTCGTGGACGCACGGCGTGGCCGCGGCCCGGGTGGACCGTCCGCACGATCGCGGTCTGCGCCGTCTGGCCAGCCTGACGACGGTGGGGTGGCTCATCGCCGTGGCCGCGCTCCGCCGGGAAGAGAGCCGCGGCGGCCACTTTCGAGAGGATTTCCCGCGCCGCGACGATCTACACTGGAACCGCCGCGTGTCCGACGCGCGCGACCTGAGTGCGGCGCGCGCGATCCCCGTTCCCGGGTTGCCGGCATAACCACCACAACGTACGTAGGGGCCGGTCTCTAGACCGGCCCGATTGATCATGGCCAAAGACAACGAGACCGACATTCCAGATCTGCCCACCGAGATCACGAAGCAATCGCAGGACTTCGGGCGGTGGTACATCGACGTCGTCCGCAAGGCGGAGCTCGCCGACTATTCGCCGGTGAAGGGCTGCATGGTGATCCGTCCCTACGGCTACGCCATCTGGGAGCTGATGCAGCAGTCACTCGACCGCCGCTTCAAGGAGACCGGGCACGTCAACGCGTACTTCCCGCTGTTCATCCCCGAGTCGCTGCTGATGCGCGAGGCCGAGCACGTGGAGGGCTTCGCGCCGCAGGTGGCCTGGGTGACGCAGGGCGGCAACGAGCCGCTCGAAGAGCGGCTTGTGGTGCGCCCCACGTCGGAAACCATCATCGGCGTGATGTACGCCAAGTGGGTGCAGTCGTGGCGCGACCTGCCCATCCTCATCAACCAGTGGGCCAATGTCGTGCGCTGGGAAAAGGTGACGCGTCTCTTCCTGCGGACCACCGAGTTCCTCTGGCAGGAAGGGCACACCGCCCACGAAACGGCGGAAGAGGCGGAAGAGGAAACGCGGAGGATGCTCGCGGTCTACAAGGACTTCGCCGAATCCGAGCTGGCGATGCCGGTGATGGACGGCGTGAAGACCGAGAGCGAGAAGTTCGCGGGCGCCGACCGCACTTACTCGATCGAGGCGCTGATGCGCGACGGCCGCGCGCTGCAGGCCGGCACGTCGCACAACCTGGGGCAGAACTTCTCGAAGAGCTACGAGATCAAATTCCAGGCGCGCGACAAGTCGGTGCAGTACGCGTGGACGACGTCGTGGGGCGTGTCCACCCGCATGATCGGCGCCGTCATCATGGCGCACGGCGACGACGGCGGCCTGATCCTGCCGCCGCGGGTGGCGCCCTACCAGGTCGTCATCGTGCCGATTCCGCGCGGCAACTGGAAAGAGACCGTGCTGCCGAAGGCGGAGGAGCTGCGCAAGGCGATGGTTGCCCGCGGCATCCGCGTGTTCCTCGACGCGCGCGAGGGGCAGACCCCCGGCTGGAAGTTCAACGAGTGGGAGATGCGCGGCGTGCCGCTGCGCATGGAGATCGGCCCGAAGGATCTCGAGAAGTCCACAGTGGTGCTGGCGCGCCGCGATACGCGCGAGAAGTCGTTCGTGCCGATGGACGGCCTGGCCGCGCACGTCGAGGGGCTGCTGGCCACGATTCAGCAGGCGCTCTTCGACCGCGC
>DASRPM010000345.1:0-27302 GCA_035646375.1 Vicinamibacterales bacterium | reverse complement strand
CGTAGAACCCGGTGCTGGTCAACGTCACCGTGATCTCGTTGCTGGTGAGGTTCTCCCAGAACCAGCCGTGGATGCCGGGCGTGGGCGCGAAGAAGGAACCCGACGCCTTGTCGCCCTCGCCCATCTGGTAGCTTTCCGCGTAGCCCTTGGGCGCGCCCTGCGGCTCGCCGTGAAAGTCGAAGTTCACGCGGCCGGTGGAGGTCCAGCTGTAGACGAAGCTGGCGCCCTTCTCCATCCGGTACTTGTATTCCATCCCCTCGCGCGGCCCGAGCTTGAACGTGACCGTGTCCTGCTTGAGCGCCACCGCCTGCGGCGTGTTGGCGCCGGGGCGGACGGGCTCGAGCGATTCGGGCGTTGCCGCCGCGCCGCTCTCGCCTTCGGCGGCGCCCGTGGCCGGCTCGTTGGCCGCCGCCAGGCTGGTGAGCCCGAACAGCTTGCCGGTGCCCAGCGCGTCGACGCCGTACTCGGCGGGCAGGATGGCCGCCATCAGCACCACTCCCGCCACCAGCATCGCCGCGGCGGCCGCCAGCGCGATGCGCGCGCGCTGCTCGGCCAGCGCCAGCCGTGTCGTCGTGTCGTCGCTCATTGGGTGCTCAGTGTGCTCAGCATGTAGCCGGAGAGCTGGTATCCGACCAGGAGGAAGCCGCCGAACATCAGCAGCGTGTTGGTCATGAACGCGTGGCGCAGGAAACCGGGCCGCGTGCGCCACCAGGTGAGGCCGATCAGGATGAACGTCAGCGCCAGCATCTGTCCCATCTCGACGCCGACGTTGAAGCTCACGATGTTGGTGACGAGCCCTTCCTGCGTGATGGCGAGTTCCTGCAGCTTCGTTGCCAGGCCGAAGCCGTGGAACAGCCCGAAAATCAGCACCGCCACCCGCGTGTTCGGCGCCCATCCGAAGAACGACTGGAAGCCGTTGATGTTCTCGAACCCCTTGTAGACGACCGACAGTCCGATGATGGCGTCGATGATGTAGGCGTTGGCGTGGATGCCGCCCAGCACGCCGCCGAGCAGCGTGAGGCTGTGCCCGACCGTGAACAGGCTCACGTAGAGGAGCACGTCCTTCAACTTGTAGAGAAAGAAGATGACGCCCACCAGGAACAGCAGGTGGTCGTAGCCGGTCACCATGTGCTTGGCGCCCAGATACAGGAAGGGGCCGATGGCGGCGCCCTGGAGGCTCTCGACGAAGGTCGCGTCGCGGCGCGAGACGCCGTGCGCCTCGGCCAGGCCTTCGAGGACGACGAGCGCCGCGAACACGAGGCCACCCAGCAGCAGCTGGCGGCGGAATCCTGGCATGGGGTTCGTCTCCACTTACTCGACGGCCACCTGGTACTTGCGGTGGCAGTTGTCGCACGAGTTGTTCAGCCTCTCGCCGCCTCCCAGGATGCCCTCGGCATCCTGCTTCTGGGCGGCGGCGCGGATCTCCGCGGCGGCGGTGCCCATGGCCGTGGAAATCGTCAGCCAGTCGGCCTGGTCCCGCGCGCGCCCCTCCATCTTCAGCAGCTCCGACGCCTCGATGAGCGCCGCGGCGTTGCCGGCCACGTTCGCCCATTCGCGATCGTTCTTCGGCCGCGTCTCATGGATGCCCTCTTTGTCGACGATGGTCGCCACCGAGTCGTAGACGACGCCGGCGGCGGGCGACACGATCCCGTCCATCAACTCGAGCACGGTGGCCACCGGCGGCGCCGCAAGGGGGGCGTTGGCGGCGCGGACGCCGGCCAGCACGAACCAGATACCGAAGACGAACAGCAGCAGGCTGACGATCAGCAGACCGTAGGTTGTACGCATACCAAGCGGGGCATGGTACATCGGGGGGACGGCGTGGCTGAAGCCCCGCCTACGGGGCTCTGATCCCGTCTTGTCCGGTCGGCCCGTGGGCGGACCAGAGCTTCTGTCGGAGCCTCCGATCAGACGCCGCGGAAAAACTCCTCGCGCGCGGCCTCCGGGGAAGGCCGCGAATCGTCGTTTTTCATCTGTCGCTGGCGCTCGCAGCGCTGATAGTCGGCCCGACAGAACTCTGGCCCGCCCACGAGCCCGGCGGGACGCGTCCGACGAGCCGTCCTCCCGAAGGCGTGAGGCCTGAGCCGTGAGCCGTGAGCCCTCAGCCGGCGTCACGGCTCTCTTGATTCAGGTAAGCCGTGCGATCAGGCGCAGCGCTTCTCGACGATCTCGCCGCGCTTCTGCTTGAACGCGCTCACCCACTCGTCAATGGCGGGGAACCCGGAGAGGGCGTGCCCCGGCTCGCGGACGCGCAGGTTCACGCGCGCCACCTCGAAGAGGTCGTGGAGCTGCGCGTCGGACAGCTGCTGCAGCAGCGTCGCGAGGAACCGGCGGCCCGCTTCGCCGATCACCGGCCGATGGAGGGTGCCGGTAAAGGACTTGTCGAGATTGCCGACGCAGCCCGGCTCATCGCGCCACACCGGCGTGGTCCGCCAGCCTTCGAGATTTGCGCCGGACACGTCATTCACATTGGCGCGGCTGCGGGTGCCGAACGTCAGGCCGACGTCGCTGACGAATAGGAACGGACGGGAGCATGCGCCGTCCTCGACGCCTCCGAGGCAGAGGATCCGCTGCTGTTGCGGCTTGCTGTCGGTGTGCTGCAGGAACACCGCCAGCAGCGTCAACGCGTCGCGGTGCGCTCTCGGCGCCCCACCGCGCGCCGGCGCAATCTCGGCGAGCTCCTTCCACGACCATCCGCTCTCGTCGTTGCGTGGCCACTCGGCGCCGGGCAGCTTGCGCTCCACCAGCGCGGGATCGAAGCGGTATTCGCCGTTCGGCCGCTCGATGCCGCCGAGCCGCTGCGGGCAGCCGCGGCAGATCACGTTCACCGGATACATGGTGTCGGCGCCGAACCCCAGCGCCCACAGCAGGCGCGTGGTCAGCAGCTCGCCGTACACCTCGCCGTTCGCGCCGCCGTACTTCACCTTGAGCTCGTCGCCGTTCGGCAGGCGGCAGGCGAACTTGGGCGACATCCCCGCGAGCTTCTTGTCGAGGTAATCGCACGTCACCATCTGATTGCGGGCGAAGCCGCCGGCCCCGCGAGGCCCGGCGATGAGATCCGCTTTTCGTACGTCCACGGGTCGCCACACCTGCGCGCGCGCCAGCACGGCCGCACGTTGTCCCTCGATGCGTGTGGGTTTTACCGATGGAGACTGCCGCCGCGCCGGTAAGGAGGCGCATGAAACCGAAAAAACCACGAGAATAGCCGCGAACACTCGAAGCTGATCGCGCATGAGGTCGGAGACTGCAAGAAGCTCTCCGATCAGGGAAACCAGCTCGGCTACGAGAGCCGGCTGCTGGCGAGCGCGGCGCCTTCGCACAGCGACCGCAGTTTCGCCCAGGCGATCTGCGGATGGGTGCGGCCGCCGAACCCGCAGTCGGTGCTGGCAATCACCCGCTCCGGGCCGACCAGCCGCGCGAAGCGCTGGATGCGTTCGGCGACGAGCTCTGGATGCTCGACGAGGTCGGTGGAGTGCGTCACGACTCCCGGCAGGATGACCTTCCCTGGCGGAAGCGCCACCCGCTCCCACACGTGGTACTCGTGCTCGTGGCGAACGTTGGCGGCCTCGAACGAATAGAACTTCGCCTTCACGGCCAGCATCACGTCCACGAGATCCGCCATCGGCAGGTCGTAGGCGTGCGGTCCGTGCCAGCTGCCCCAGCAGAAGTGATAGCGGACGCGATCCTCGGGGACGTTCCGCAGCGCGTGATTGAGCGCCTCGCCCCGCGCGACGCAGCGCGCCTTGAAGGCGGCCAGCCCCATCTCGACGCCGATCCGATCCCAGAGCGCGGCCGTCCACGCGTCGTCCACCTGCAGCAGGAAGCCGGCGTTGACGATCGCCTCGTACTCTTCGCGCAGCGCCTCGGCCAGCGCCCACACGAACTCCTCGGAGGTCTTGTAGAACTCGTTGCCGCGGTACGGCTCGAGGCTGGAGGGCGCAGTACTGGTGAGGAAGCACTGCGAGGGATCGCCGGCCACCGCCTTCAGCGTGCCGATCTCGCGCGCGAGCGCGGCGCCGCCGCTGTAGGTGATCGGACCGGTGGCCGCGGTGTAGCGCCGCACCAGCTTCATGCGATTGTCGGCAACGAAGAACAGCGTCTGGCGCTCGGCGGCGTGCTTGTAGAACTCGGCGAACGCCTCCCGGTCCTGACCGCGCGCCACGATCGAGCCGCCGGCGGGCACCGGGCGATCCTCGAAGCCGCCCAGGCGGTGATCCATGAACGCCAGCCAGTCGCCCTGCTTGGTCAGCTCGCCCTCGTTGACGATGTCGAGGCCGACGGCGCGCTGCTGCGCCACCACCCACTCCACCGCCGCGCGCAGCGTCGCGTCGTCCGTCGAAGCGAGATCGAAGCCGGGCGGGCCGGGCAGGCTGCCGACGTGCGTCGTGAGGATCTTCATGCCTGCCTCATGTTACGCACGCCCCCAGCGGAGGTACATCGCGGGCACCACCAGCATGTTGAGCAGCGTGGACGTCATCAGCCCGCACAGGATGACGAGGGCCATCGGCGTCTGAATCTCCCGCCCTGCCTGGCCGCCGCCGAGGGCGAGCGGAATGAGCGCCAGTCCGGCGGCGAGCGCCGTCATCAGGATGGGAGCCAGGCGTTCCTCGGCGCCGCGCAGCACGGCCTGCCGGAAGTCGCCGACGCCTTCCTCCTCCATCAGATGGCGGATGTGGGACACGAGCATGATCCCGTTGCGCGTGGCGATGCCGAACAGCGTGATGAAGCCGATGAGGGTCGCGACGTTGAGCACGCCGCCGGCCAGGAACACGCCGGCCACGCCGCCGATCAACGCGAGGGGAAGGTTGACCATCACGAGCAGCGCGTCGCGCGCCCGGCCGAACGCCAGCACGAGCAGCATGAAGAGCGCCGCGATGACCAGCACGCCGAACGCGAGCAGCCGCTGCGACGCGCTCTCTTCGCTCTCGAACTGGCCGCCGTATTCGACGCGATACCCCGGCGGCAGCGCCACCGACTCCGACACCGCGCGCTGGATGTCGGCCACGACGCTGCCGAGATCGCGGCCGGCGACGTTGCAGGACACCACGATGCGCCGCTGGACGTTCTCGCGCAGCACCATGTTGGGGCCTTCCTCGCGCCGCACGTCGGCCAGCACCCGCACCGGCACCGTGGCGCCGGACGGGGTGTCGATCGGCAGATCGGCCACGCGGTCGAAGTCCTCGCTGTTCGACGCGTCGAGCTTGACCACCAGGTCGAACGCGGAGCCGCGGTCGAAGACGCGGCCCACCACGGCGCCGGCAAAGCTCGTCTCGATGGCCTCCGCCACCTCGCCGGGCCGCAGCCCGTAGCGCGCAATCGACCCGCGGTCGAGCACGAAGCGCACGAACGGCACGTCCATCTGCTGCTCGAGCGACAAATCGGCCACGCCGGGCACGCCGGCCATCGCCTCGCGCACGCGCTCGCCCAGCCGCCGCAGCGTGCCGAGGTCGTCGCCGAACACTTTCACGGCGATGTTGGCGCGCGTGCCCGACAGCATGTGGTCGATCCGGTGCGAGATCGGCTGGCCGATCGTCACGTTGGTGCCGGGCAGCGTGGAGAACTGCCGGCGCAGCTCGGCCAGGAGCGCCTCGCGCGGCCGGTCCGACTCGCGCAGGCCGACGTCGATCTCCGCCGCTTCCACGCCCTGCACGTGCTCGTCGAACTCGGCGCGCCCCGTTCGCCGCGCCGTGGCCACGACCTCGGGCTGCGCCAGGAGGATCTGCTCGACGCGCCGGCCGATCTCGTCCGACTTGGCGAGCGACGTCCCGGGCAGGGTGTTGGCCTGCACCGTCAGGCTCCCCTCGTGGAACTCCGGCAGGAAGGCCGTGCCGGCGCCGGTCAACGCGGCCGCCGCGGCGACGAACAGCACGACGGCACCGGCCACCACCGCCACCGGGCGATCCAGGATGCGAGGCAGCACCCGCGCGTAGCCGGCCTTGAGGACACGGGTGAGCCAGCCGTCGTGGCCGCGCTCGATCGACGCCGCTCGCGGCAGGAACGCGGCGCACAACGCCGGGGTGACCACGATGGCGACCGCCAGCGACGCCAGCAGCGCGACGATGTAGGCGAAGGCGAGCGGCGTGAGCAGCCGCCCTTCGATGCCCGCCAGCGCGAACACCGGCAGGAACACCAGGATGATGATGACCGTGGCAAAGACGATCGACGAGCGGATCTCCAGCGTGGCGTCGCGGATGACGTCCGGGGCAGGCCGGCGCTCGCCCTCCGGGCGGGCGTGATTCTCGCGCAGCCGCCGCACGACGTTCTCCACGTCGATGATGGCGTCGTCCACCAGCGCGCCAATGGCAATCGCCATCCCGCCGAGCGTCATCGTGTTGATGCTGGCGTCGAACCCGCGCAGCGCGAGCACCGCCGCCGCCAGCGAGAGCGGGATGGCCGTGAGCGTGATCGCCGCCGCCCGCAGGTTGGCCAGGAACGCCAGCACCACCACGACGACGAGCAGAGCGCCGTCGCGCAGCGCCGCAATCACGTTGTCCACCGCGATCTCGATGAAGTCGGACTGGCGGAAGATGCGGCGATCGATCGTCATGCCGTCCGGCAGCTCCAACTGCAGCGTGTCCAGCACGCGGTCGAGCCGCGCGGTGACGTCGATGGTGTTGGCGCCGGGCTGTTTCTGGACGCCGACGATGACGGCCGGCTTGCCGCTGCGCGATCCCTCGCCGCGCTTGAACGCGGCGCCCTCGCGCACCTCGGCGACGTCCTTCACCAGCACCGGGCGCTCGCCGCGCAGCGCCACCACCGTCTCGCCGATGTCCTCGGCGCGGCGGACGCGGCCCACCGCTTCGAGCACGTACTCCTGGGCGCCCTCGGTGTAGATGCCCGCCGAGGTGTTCTGGCTCGCGGCGCGCACCGACGCCAGCAGCTCGTTCAACGACACGTCGTTGGCGCGCAGCGACTGGGGGCGCGCGATGACCTGGAACTGCCGCTCGGCGCCGCCAATCGGCGTCACCTGCGACACCCCGGGCACGGCCAGCAGACGCCGCCGCACGACGGTATCCGCGACGGTGCGCAGCGCGAGCGGATCCTCGCGCTCGGACGAGATGGCGAAGAACAGGATCTCGCCCATGATCGACGACACCGGCGCGAGCACCGGGCGCTCCACCTGCGGCGGCAGGCTGGCGCCCACGAGCGCCAGCTTCTCCGACACGAGCTGGCGCGCCAGGAAGATGTCGGTGCCCCAGTCGAACTCGACCCACACCACCGCGACGCCGACGGCGGTCGCCGAGCGCACGCGACGCACGTCCGACGCGCCGTTGATCGCGCTCTCGATCGGGAACGTCACCAGCGATTCCATCTCCTCGGGCGCCATGCCGTGCCCCTCGGTGAGGATGGTGACGGTGGGCGCCGTGAGATCGGGAAACACGTCGATCGGCATCCGGCGCGCGGTCCACGCGCCGGCGGCGAAGAGGAGCGCCGACAGGCCGATGACGATCCACCGCTGCTCGATCGACCACTGAACGATGCGTCTCATGGCCGCCTCAGTGCACGTGGCCTTCGGCGGGCAACCCTTTGGCCGCCGAGGCCAGCTGCAGTTCGTAGGCGCCGCGCGTGACCACGCGCTCGCCCGGCTTGACGCCGCCGCGGATGCCCACCAGGTCGCCGTCGCGCGAGGCCACCTCGACGTAGCGGCGCGCGAAGCTCTCGCCGCTTTCCTGGACGAAGACGTACGGACGCCCGGATTCCATCAGCACGGCCTCTCGCGGCACCACCGGCAACCGCGTCTTCTGTCCGGTGTAGATCACCGCGGTGCCCGACTGTCCGATCAAGACCTGGCCGCGGCGGTTGTCCACGTCGATCTGCACCGGCAGCGCCTTCGTCTTCGGGTCGATGACACCCGCGTCGTGCTGGTGATCCGGTTCGAGCGGAATCGGCTCGCTCCGGCCGGGCACCTCGAACGACAGGCCGGTGACGTGTGCCAACGGGGCGTCGGCGGGTGGAATCAGGGCCTGCAGCTCGACGCGATCGGTGCGCACGATGCGAAAGAGCGGTGCGCCTTCGTCGTAGGACGCACCGAGGGCGGCGTATACCTCGGCGACGGTGCCCGCGATGGGCGCCCGCAGGACGAAGGCGTTGCCGGATGCCACGCCGCCGCCGGTACCGAGCACCTGATCGCGCTGCGCCAGCCGCGCCTGGGCTGCCTGCACGCGCGCCTCGGCCACGGCCACCGCGCGCTGCGCCTCCTCCACCCGGCGTGCCGGCACCGCCCGTTCCTCGAGCAGCCGGCGGGCGCGCGTCAGATCGGCGCGGGCAGCGTCGAGCGCCGCCTGCTGCTCGGCGACGACGGCCGACAACGTGGCGCGGTCGTCGCCCATCTCGGCGAGCCGTGGCTCGAGCCGGCCGAGCACCTGGCCGGCGGTCACGCGATCGCCCACCGACGCCAGCGCCGCCGACGAGTAGCGGCCGCCGGCGGGCGCACTCACGATCGCCTCGCCACCGGTGACGGGCTGAATCGACGCCGGCACGCGAATGGGTGTGCGAACTTCGCCCTCCTGCACCATGGCGGTGGCGAACGGGTTGGTCCACTGCTGCTCTTTGAGGTACGCGATGGAGGCGGCGTCGCCCGGCGGCTGTTGTGCGGCCGCCGTGTTTGCCGAGGCCTCGTCGGCGAACACGCGCGTGACGCCGAGGTCGTGCCGATCCTTCAGCCCCGGCGCATCCACCAGCAGCGCCCAGCGGTAACGGCCTGCCGCCGGCAGCGTGCCCTCGACCCGGAAGGCGCCCGGACGCAACGGGTCGGTTCCGGGCAGCGTCACCGCGGCGCCGCCCGATTCCGGCGTCATCTGGATGGACGGCCGGCCGGCGTTCAGCGCGCTGAAGTCCGCCAGTCTCGTGAGGTGCACGGCGAAGCGCACGACGCGGCCCGCCACGAGCGGCGGATGCTCCATGAAGAGCTCGCTGGCGCTGGTCCAGCTCGTGATGTCGAGCGTCGGCGGCTCCGCGGCCTCGGGCGCCGTCGCGTCCCGGCGGCATCCCGCGAGCAGCGCGCCCGCGCACGCCAGTGCAACGAGAATCGCCCGCACGGAGTGCGGGCAAGAAATACTGCCACGAGTGAGGCGAAGCCCCACGTGTCTCGGCCTGAGGCGCAGCCTCACTCGTGTCGTCGTCATCATCGAATCTCCCAGCCGCTCGCCCACTCGAGCTCGATCTCCGCGCGGCGCGCCGCGGCATCCAACTCCGCCTGGCGGACGCGCGCCGCCGAGCCGCTGCGATACGCATCGAGCAGCTCGAGGATGCCGCGCTCGCCAGCCTCGTAGCTCACGAGCGCGATGCGCTCGAGACGCTCGATGCCCTCCGCCGCCGCCCGATACCGATCGGCGGACTCACGCCGCTCCACGACAACGCCGCGCGACGCCGCAATCTGCGCGTGCAACGCGACCTGAAAGGCCTCGGCACGCGCTTCCGCCTGCGCCAGCTTCGCCGCGGCCATCGCCCGTTCGGGCCGCGCGCGATCGAAGAGCGGCACCGCCAGGTGCACGCTGAGCACGCTGCCGATGTCACCGCCCAAGGCATTCGACGACTTGCTGCCCGCCACGATTTCGGGCTCGGGTACGAGGCGCCGTTCAGCCGCCTGCCAGGCAAACCGCGCCGAGTCGGCTTCGTGCCGCAAGGCCACCAGCTCACCGCGGACCGTCTGCGCGCGCGCCACCAGGTCTTCGAGCGACGGCAGCGCCGTGCGCGGCGCCGCCGGCGCCGCCGCGACGAGGGCGGCGGGGTCTACCGCGCCGGCAAAGAACGCGGCGACAGTGCCTTGCGCGCGGAAGCGGTCGGCACGCGCCGCGGCACGCGACTCCTCCACGTCCAGCACCTCGCGATCGGCGCGCAGCCGGTCGTAGCCCGCCGACTCGCCGGCGGTCTCGCGCCGCCCCAGCACGTCCGCCAGCTCGCGCAGCCGATCGCGCGCCCGTGTCAGCTCCGCCTCGCGCCCCTGCGCCGCCACGAGATCGGCGTACGCGGCACGCAGCTCCGCGCGTGCCACGCGCACCGCGCCGTCGGCGCGGCTCGACGCGGCATCGGCGGTGGCCGATGCGGCCTGAACCTCCAGGCCACGCCGGCCGGTGATCGGCAGCGGCTGCGTGACCAGCGCCATGAGCTCGGCAATGCCGGCCACGGACTCCCGGTTGATCGTGAGGCGGGGGTTGGGCCAACGGCCGGCCGCAAGGACCTCGGCGCGTGCAACCTCCACGTCCGCGCGAATGGCGCGCACACGGGGGCTGTCGGCCGACAGGCGCGCGAGGGCGTCGGCTTCGGTGAGTACGGTCTGGCTCGAGGCGGTGGCGCTCACACAGGAGAGCGCCGCCGCCACGTACCACGTGCGTGTCCGCATTACGGCTCCTTCAGGGCAGAGGAATAGCGAGACGGCCGGACGGCCGCGTTAAAGGCGGGAAGAACGGGGCGGACCGCGAAGGAGCGCGGGGGCGCGCGGAGGACCGTGAATCAGCGGCTCGCGCGCATCGCTGGCGCGATGGAAAGTGGCCGCGAGGGGCGGCTCGGGCAGCACGAAGGCCGCCACAGCCGAAGCCGCCGGCACCGCCGGCGCCACCGGAACCGTGTAGACGGCCGCGAATGTCAGGACGGGATCGTCGTCTTCGTCAAACGACCGGTGATTCGGTCCGGCCGACGCCGATAGTCCGTGAGACTCGGCGTGCCGGTGAACGATCAGCCGGTGGTGCCCGTGCTCCTCGGTCTCGTGCACGTGCTCCGGTGGCACGATCGGGCCCAGCCCGACGGCCGCGGCCAGCACCGCGCTCGACACCCGGAGGAGCAGCACGCCGTCATGCTACGTCTTTTTGTGGCAGGACGCGCCTTGTGGCAGGATTCGGCCCATGCCCAACCCGACTACGCGCCGCACGATCCTGACCGGCGCCGCGGCTGCCGCCGCGGTGTCGCTTACCCCCTCGGGCGCCGCCGCACAAACGTCCGCCGGGCGCTTCCAGCCGGCGCGCCACTCACAGGACGAATGGCTCGACTCCGTGCCGGGCAAGCACCGGAACTTCATCGACTGTGCCTCGACGGGCGCTGCCGGGGCGGGGCTGCTGTTTGCCAACAATCTCTACGTGGGCAACGCGCGAGGCTATTCACTGAAAGAGGCCGACGTGGCCGTCGTGGTCTGTCTGCGTCATCTCGCCACCGCGTTTGCGTTCAACGACGTCGTCTGGGCCAAGTACGGCCAGGCGCTGAGCGACGCGGTGAGCTTCACCGATCCGAAGACCGGACGGGCGCCGTCAACCAACCTCCTCGACGCCGCCGGCTACCCGGAGCTGCCGAGCGGGGGCATCACCATCTCATCGGTCGTGAAGCGCGGCACGCACTTCGCCGTGTGCGACATGGCCACCAACAGGCTCGCGGGGCTGGTGGCGGCATCCACCAAGGGCGTACAGGAAGCGGTCTACACCGAGTTCGTGCGCAACCTGATTCCGAACAGCCACCTGACGGCGGCGGGAGTGGTGGCGGTCAACCGCGCGCAGGAGTACGGCTACACGCTGTTGACCGCGGTGTAGCCCTATTTCTGCCGGTCGACGAACTCGCTCAGCACGCGGTTGAACTCCTCGGGCTTCTCCATCATGAGGAAGTGCCCGGTGCCCTCGACCTTCGTCTGCTCGTACTTCGGCAGCGTCTTGCGCGTCTCGTCCACGTTGGGCATCTGCTGAGCGGTGCCCGCCCACACGGCGAGCGCCGGCATCGGCGTCACGTCGGCCTTGCGCAGCGACGGGTCGGTCATCGACATCATCGCGCCGATGGCCGTGGCCTCTGGCGCCTTGAGCATCATCGACAGCACCTTCTGCTGCACGTCGGGCGAGGTCTGCGGCGTGAACATGCCGCGGATCATCCCCTCCCTCGCCTTCAGCCCCTCGGGACCGTTGAGCGGCGGCGGCTTGAATTCCGCCGGGAACTGCCGCATGTCGAGCGGGCCGTCCACCGCCACGAGCGCCGCCACGTGCTGCGGGAAGAGGCGCGCGTACTGACGAATCACCGGCGCGCCCATGCTGTGGCCGACGAGGACGACCTTGTCGGTGCCGGCCTCGGCGCGCACCGCTTCGACCGCGCGCGCAAACAGGTCCATCGAGAACTTGCCGTCCTTCGGCGAGCCGCTCTGGCCGTGTCCCGGCAGGTCCAGCGTGAGCACGCGGTACTTCTTGGCCAGGGCCGGCACCTGCGCCGCCCATGACGAGGAGTCGCACGTCCAGCCGTGGACGAGCACGAGCGTCGTGCGGCCGCTCCCGGCCGACGCCGAATGGATCTTCAGGCCGTCGACCGTCGCGGCCGACGCCGTCGAAGCGAACGCGAGAGCCAGCGCGAAGACGATGAAACGTCGCATGGTGTCAGTCCTCAGATGGTGAAGGGAGCGTGGCGCTCATTCTAGCCGTCGAGGCGCGATCTGGAGCCGCCACGAATCGTCATACACTCGGAGCCTATGAGCCGCAGTCGTCCTTTCGTTGCGTGCGCCGGCGCAGGGGTGCTGCTCGGCCTTTCCCTCGCCCAGGCGCAGCAGACCACGCAGTCGGCCCCGACGTATACGGCCGCGCAGGCGGCGGCAGGCAAGACCGCCTACGACGCGAGCTGCGCGAGCTGTCACGGCGGCAGCCTCGACGACGGCGCGCTAGCCCCGGCGCTCAAGGGCGTGGCGTTCGTGCAGAAGTACGGCGGCAAGAGCGTCGAGAACCTGTTCGCCAAGGTGGCCACCATGCCGCCAGCCAGCCCGAACTCGCTCGGCGCCGCGGCGACGGCGCGCGTGGTGGCCTACCTGCTGCAGGCCAACGCGATCGTCGCCGGCTCGGCCGAGCTGCCCACCGACCAGGCCGCGCTCGCGCGCATGACGATCCCCGTCGGCGGCTTCAGCGTCACCGCGTTCTCGCCCTATGCCCCGGCGCTGCCCGCCGTGAAGCGGGCCAACCCGCTCGACGCGTTCATGCCGATCTCGGACGCGCACCTCGTTGAACCGGCGCCGCAGGACTGGCTCACGTGGCGGCGCAGCTACGACGCGCAGGGCTTCAGCCCGCTCACCCAGATCACGCCGCGCAACGTCGCCGGCCTGCGCGTGGCGTGGAGCTGGACGCTGCCGGCCGGCTCGTCCGAGTCCACACCGCTCGTGCACGACGGCGTGATGTTCGTGCAGGGCGCCAACGATCGCGTGCAGGCGCTCGACGCGCGCACCGGCGATCTGCTCTGGCAGTACGACCGCCGCCTCCCCGAGGGCGTCGCGGGCAGCTACAAGCGCGGGCTCGCGCTGCACGGCAACCGGCTCTACATGGGCACGTCGGACGTCCACGTGATCGCGCTCGACGTGAAGACCGGAAAGCTCGTATGGGAGCAGACGATCGGCGACCCGAAGGTGCGCGAGCAGATTGGCGGCGGACCGCTGGTGGCCAAGGGCAAGGTGATGATCGGTACCGTCGGAACGGGCGTGGGCGCCACGCCGGGCGGGCCGGAGATCGTCGGACTCGAGGCCGACACCGGACGCATCGCGTGGCGCGTCCACACCATCGCGCAGCCCGGCACGCCCGGCGGCGACAGCTGGAACGGCATGCCGCTGCAGCAGCGCAGCGGCGCCTCGGTGTGGACGCCCGGCAGCTACGATCCCGGCAGCGGCCTCGCCTACTTCGGCACCGGCAATACCTACGACACCGGCCCGCTCGTGAAGCCGAGCACCGTGCCCGGTGTCACGAACGACGCGCTCTACACCGACTCGACGCTGGCCATCGATCCCGACACCGGCACGGTGAAGTGGCACTTCCAGCATCACCCCAACGATCAGTGGGATCTCGACTGGGCCTTCGAGCGGCAGCTGGCGCGGCTGCCCGTCAACGGCGAGAACCGCACGGTGATGTTCACCGCCGGGAAGATCGGCATCTACGACGCGCTCGACGCGAAGTCCGGGCAGTATCTCTTCTCGATCGATCTCGGCCTGACCAATCTGGTGACGTCGATCAACCCGAAGACGGGCGCCAAGATCACCCGGCCGGAGCTCGTGCCTGGCGACGGGCAGGTGAAGATGGTGTGCCCGCATGCCGCGGGCGCGAAGAACTGGCTGCCGGCGTCGTACTCGCCCGCGAGCCGGACGCTGTTCGTGCCGATCGTCGAAGCCTGCATGGATCTCTTTCCTGTGCCGGGCGGCGGGCGCGGCGGGTTGTCGACGGGTGTGAACCTCGGCGTGCGGCCGCGGCCCGACAGCGACGGCAATTACGGACGCGTGCAGGCGATCAATCTCGAGACGCGCAAGACGATGTGGACCACGCGCCACCGCGCGCCGATCACCACGGGCACTCTCTCCACGGCCGGCGGCGTGGTGTTCGCGGGTGCGCTCGATCGCTCGCTGCGCGCCTACGACGCGGCCAGCGGCAAGGTGCTGTGGGAAACACGGCTCAACGACGTGTCGAGCGCCGTACCGATTTCGTACGCGGTCAACGGCAAGCAGTACATCGCGATCGTCGCCGGCCGCGGCGGCTTTCACTACGCGAGCTACGCGCCGCTGGTGCCAGAGCTCGCAGCGCCCCCTGACCGCGGCTCGTCTTTGTGGGTCTTCGAGCTTCCGTGATGTAGAGGGCGGTCTTCAGACCGCCCTGCAGTTGGGCCTTGGCGCGACGCGGTTCAGCGGAATCAGGACGTACCGACGGGCTTAGAGGACGCGTGTTGACCTGACGGCGACGTGCCGGCACACTGCGCAGGCATGAAGGGGCTCGCAAGGCTGGAGCCGCCGGCTCGGCTCGCCATTCTGTGTGCCGCCATGCTGGCAGCGACGCAGGGCTGTCAGTCAGGCCCGAGCCAGAGCGACGCTTCGACGGCAGGGCACACGGCGCTGGTGCAACGATGGTTCGAAGAGGGATTCAACCAGCGTCATCTGAACGTCGTCGATGAACTGTTCGCGGAACAGGTGTCGATCAACGGACAGGTCGTTTCTCGCAGTGCCATCAAGCAGAGCATGAGCCGTCACCTGAGCGGCTTTCCAGACCTGCGCGTGACGTTGGACGACACGATTGCCGAAGGCAACAGGGTGGACGTCTGGTACACCGTGGCGGGCACGCATCGCGGCGAGTTCGAAGGCGTGGCACCGACTGGAAGGGCCGTCATGTGGACGGGGGTCGACCATTTCAGGATCGACGGGGACCGGATTTCCGAGGCGCGGTTCCTCTCTGACCTCCACGGCCTGCTCACGCAACTCGGTCCCCGCCTTCCTTGACCGCGGGGGGCGACGGCGGCCAGACTGCATGGCAATGAAGGGCCTCCGCCATGTGATCGTTGGCCTGGCGCTCGCCGGCACGACCGTCGGGCTCGCGCAGTCGCCGCAACAGATCAACTCGAAAGACCTGTTGAACGGCCTTGCGAACCCGGCGCGCTGGCTGACGCACTCGGGCGACTACGCCGGCACGCGCCACAGCCCGCTCACGCAGATCACACCCGAGAACGTCGGCAAGCTCGTGCCGGCGTGGTCGTTCGAGACCGGCCTCGGCTTCGGCCGTCAGGCCAAGTTCGAGGCGACGCCGATCGCCATCGACGGCATCCTCTACGTCACCGGCCTCAACAACAACGCGTGGGCGATCGACGGCCGGACCGGCACGCCGATCTGGCACTACGAGCGCCCGCTGCCGCCGGCGCTCCGGGTGTGCTGCGGCATGGCCAACCGCGGGTTCGCGGTGCACGGCGGACGGCTGTTCATGGCGACGCTCGACGCGCACGTCATGGCGCTCGATCTCAAGACGGGCAAGCCGGTCTGGGACGTGCCGCTCATCGACTACCGTCTCGGCTACTCCGCCACCGCCGCGCCGCTCGTGGTCAAGGACAAGCTGATCGTCGGCATGGCCGGCGGCGAGTTTGCGACGCGCGGCTTTCTCGACGCCTACAGCCTCACGGACGGCAAGCGCCTGTGGCGCTTCAACACCGTCCCCGCGCCCGGCGAGCCCGGCGGCGACACCTGGCCCGCCGGCCACTTCGAGCGCGGCGGCGGCGCCACCTGGATCACCGGCTCGTACGATCCCGAGCTGAACCTCGTGTACTGGGGCGTCGGCAATCCCAACCCGGATTTCTACGGTGGCAACCGCAAGGGCGACAACCTCTATACCGCGTCGGTCGTGGCGCTCGACCCCGACACCGGCAAGCTGCGGTGGCATTTCCAATACACGCCGCACGACGAACACGACTGGGACTCGAACCAGATCCAGGTGCTCGCGGACCTGACGATCGGCGGCCGTCCGCGCAAGACGCTCATCACCGCCAATCGCAACGGCTTCTTCTACGTCCTCGACCGCACGAACGGCGCGTTCATCCAGGCCAGGCCGTACGTCACCACCACGTGGGCGACGGAGGTCGATGCCAAGGGGCGGCCGATCGAGCTGCCCAACCAGCGGCCCACGCCGGCCGGCGTGCGCACCTGTCCGGACCTGGCCGGCGGCAGCAGCTACACGTCGCCGTCGTTCGATGCGGGGCGCCGCCTGTTCTTCGTCTCGGCGCGCGAGACGTGTCAGGTGTTCATGTCGTACCCGCCGCCCGAAAACTACCAGCTCGGCGCGATGGTGATGGGCGGCGGCAGCCGCAACCGCGGCGGTACCGGCGTGCTGCGAGCCCTCGATCCGGTGACGCTGCAGAAGAAATGGGAGGTGCCGTACGGCTCGCCTTCCTACAGCGGCGTGCTGTCCACGGCCACCGGGCTGGTGTTTGCCGGCGACGACGGGGGCACGCTGATGGGCGTACACGCCGACACCGGCCGCGTGCTGTGGCGGCATGATCTGCCGGGCATGTTCTGGGGCGCGCCCAGCACGGTGATGGTGAACGGGCGCCAGCTCGTGCTGATGGCGGCAGGACAGACGCTTACGGCGTTCGCGCTCAAGTGAGGACCAGGGCGGTCTGAAGACCGCCCTCTACAACACAAACTCGCACTGCAGACCGCGTCCTCGCCGTGGTGCGGTGATTGCACGGGCACCGAGTCATGACCACCATCCGACAGCGCATCGTGCTACTGCTGTGCTGCGTGGCGGTGTTCCTGAGCTCGCCGGTCTCGGCGCAGTACTTCGGGCAGAACAAGGTCCACTATCAGACCTTCGACTTCAAAGTGCTCAGGACCGAGCACTTCGACATCTATTTCTATCCACGCGAACAGGAGGGCGCCGAGCTGGCGGCCCGCCTGGCCGAACGCTGGTACGAGCGCCTCCGGCAGCTGCTCCGTCACGAGCTGCGCGGCCGGCAGCCGCTCATCCTCTACGCGTCGCACGTGGACTTCGAGCAGACCAACGTCGTCGGCGGCGTGCTCGGCGAAGGCACCGGCGGCGTCACCGAGGCGCTGCAGCGCCGCATCGTGCTGCCGCTGGCGGGGCCACTCGCCGAGACGGATCACGTCATCGGTCACGAGCTGGTGCACGCGTTCCAGTTCGACATGACCACGGTGCCGGGCGCCCAGCCGGGCACGACCGGCGCCAACCGGCTGCCGCTGTGGTTCATCGAGGGGATGGCCGAGTACCTCTCGCTCGGGCCGCGCGATCCCAACACCACGATGTGGCTGCGCGACGCCGCCGCGCGCGAACGCCTCCCGCACATCAAGGATCTCGACAAACCCGAGTACTTCCCGTATCGCTGGGGCCAGGCGTTCTGGGCGTACGTGGCCGGGCGGTTCGGCGACGGCGTCGTTCCACGGCTGCTCACGATCGCGCCGGCAATCCAGCTCGACAAGGCGCTCGAGGAGGTGCTCGGCGTCGACGTGGACCAGCTCACCAAGGACTGGCACGCGGCGATCCTGAGCGTGTCGGCGCCCGTCCTCCTTGCCGTGGGGCGCGAGCTCGAAGGGCGCGACCCTCTCGTGCAGGGCAAACCGTTCAGCGCCGAGCTCAACGTCGGGCCCGCGCTCAGTCCGGACGGGCGCTGGCTCGCCTTCATCTCCACGCGCTCGCTGCTGTCGGTAGACGTCTTCATCGCGGACACGTCGAACGGACGGGTGGTGCGGAAGCTCACCAGCACCGCGACCAATCCACACTTCTCGAGCATCCAGTTCATCCACTCGGCGGGGGCCTGGGACCGCGGCAGCCGGCGGCTTGCGGTGGCCACGGTGGCGGGCGGGCGCCCGGTGCTGGCGATCTACGACGCGCTCGACGGCGACCTCGAACGCGAGATCGAGATTCGCGACGTGGACGAGATCCTGGCGCCCGCGTGGGCGCCCGACGACAGCGCGATTGCGTTCAGCGGTCAGCGCGGCGGGCTGACGGACCTGTATCTGTTCGACCTGCAGCAGAACCAGCTGCGCCGCCTCACGAACGACGCGTTTGCGGATCTGCAGCCGTCGTGGTCGCCCGACGGCCGCCGGCTCGCGTTTTCAACCGACCGGTTCACGACCGACACGGCGAAGCTGTCCTTTGGTGACTATCAGCTCGCGGTGATCGACGTGGCCAGCGAGAGCGTCGAGCGCGTGCTGAGTGCGCGCGGCAAGCAGATCAACCCGCATTGGGCGCCAGACGGGCGCTCGATCTACTTCATCTCCGATCGCGACGGCGTCTCGAACGTGTACCGCGTCTCGCCCGGAGGAGCCGAGGCCTCGCAGGTGACGACGATTGGGACGGGCGTGAGCGGCATCACCGGCCTGAGCCCGGCGCTGGCGGTGGCGTCGCGCGCGGGCACAGTGGCGTTCTCCGTCTACCAGGGCGGCACCTACAGCATCTACACGCTGACCGAGTCGAGCGGCACGGCGCCGCGGCAACTCGCGGTCGACGCCGCCACGCTGCCGCCGCTGAAGCGCCGCACCGACGAGGTGACAGCGCTCCTCGACAACCCGGCGCGGGGGCTGCCGTCGCCGGAAGAGTCGGCTTCATACCCGGTCGAGCCGTACAAGTCGACGATGAAGCTCGAATCGGTAATCCAGCCGAGCGTCGGCGTAGGCATGAGCCGCTTCGGAACCTCGATCGGCGGCGGCGTGGCGCTCGCCTTCAGCGATCTGCTGCGCAACCATACGCTGTTCACCGCGGTGCAGGTGAACTCCACGTTCGGCCAGAGCACGAGCCTCAAGGACGTCGGCGCGCAGGTGGGCTACTTCAACGCCGCGAAGCGCTGGAACTGGGGGATCGTCGGCGGCCAGGTGCCGTATCTGAGCGGCGGGTACCAGAGCGGTGTCGGCCAGCTGCCGAACGGCGACGTCGTGCAGACCGATCGGCTGTTCGTGTTCCGGCAGACGGAGCGCAGCATCACCGGCGTCACGTCCTATCCCCTCAGCCGCGCGCAGCGCGTCGAGTTCTCCGGCGGCGTGAGCAGCATCTCGTTCGATCAGATCGTCACCACCCAGACGTTCTCGCTGACGACCGGCCGCATCCTCGAAGAATCCTCGGAGACGACGTCGCTTGGCCCGACCCTGAACCTTGGCAACGCGTCGGCGGCCTATGTCTTCGACACGTCCGTGTTCGGCGCCACCAGCCCGGTGCAGGGGCAGCGCTACCGGTTCGAGGTGGCACCAACGCTCGGCACGCTGCGGTTCAACAGCCTCCTCGCGGACTACCGGCGCTACTTCATGCCGGCGCCGTTCTACACCATCGCGGTGCGCGCCATGCACTTCGGACGCTACGGCAGCGGCGCGCTGGACGACCGCATCCTGCCGCTCGACATCGGCTACCCGTGGCTGGTGCGCGGCTACGACATCGGCAACATCACGAGCGACGAGTGCCGCGTCACCGCCACGAGCGGCTGCGAGCTGATCGATCAGCTGATCGGCAGCCGCATGCTCGTGGGCAACATCGAGCTGCGGTTCCCGCTGCTGCGCCCGTTCGGCGCCGAGCGCAACATGTATGGCCCGCTGCCGGTGGAAGTGGCGCTCTTCGCGGACACGGGTACCGCCTGGACCGGCGGCCAGAAGCCCTCGTTCCTGGGCGGCTCGCGCGACGGCGTCGCGTCGGCGGGAGTGGCCCTGCGCGTGAGCCTCTTCGGGTTCGCGGTCGGCGAGTTCGACATCAGCCGGGCGTTTCAGCGCCCCACCAAGGGCTGGATCTTCGGCTTCAACTTAATGCCGGGCTGGTGAGCAATGTAGAGGGCGGTCTTCAGACCGCCCTCGGGCAGATGAGCTTCACAGGGGCGTATAGTTAGGACCCCGCGTCAACTTTGGGAGGTGCCATGGTCGAGTTCCTTCGAGGCCAGTGGAAAGACCTCACCAACATGATCGACCCCTTCTCGATCATGCTGATGGAAGGCTTCTTCGTCGTTCCCCTCGTGATGGCTGCGATGTTCTACCCGCTCGAAGTGCTGATGGGCGTCGTCGCCGTGCTGCTCGTGGGGCTCGCCGTTTTCGAGACGATCGAGTGGATGCGGCACCACCCGCACCACCCGAAGCGCCGCCACACGTCGTCGTCGAACTGGCACTACCCGCTCTGATGTGGGGGCCGCCTTCAGGCGGCCCTTCAGCGGCGCGCAGCGCGCTCCTCGGCGCGGTGGCCCGAGAGGATGTTGAACATCCCGTAGTTGCCCTCGTGGCAGGCCACTTCGTACAGCGGGCCTCGCGCACGGTCCATCGAAAGCTCCACGGTCCAGGGCCGCCTGAACACGGTGCGGTCGTCGATGGTCGCCTGATAGGTGATCGTGTCGGCGTCCGTACGCGTGAAGCGCTCCACCACGCGCAGGTTCTCGTCGCTCAGCCCGTTCAGATAGCCGACGCCGAAGCGGCTCTTCTCGTTGAACTTCAGGTTGCGCGTCTCCACCACGAGCGTGCCGCCTTCCCAGTGCCCGCGCGAGTCGCCGATCCACTGCTGCATCGCGGGGCCAAGGTGCGGCCGCCGGTCGAGCGGGATGATGCGCGTGTCGTGGTTCATCTCCACGCGGATGATCACGTAGCCCGGCGTCTGGATGATCGCGTAGTTGTTGTTGTAGGGCTCGGGCAGCATCGGCACCGTGGCGCCGAAGAGAATGCAGCGCTCGGTGAGCCAGCGGTCCTCTGGAGCGTCGGCCGGACTTGCGGCCTCGTGCTTCTGCCGCGCCTCGACCTTGCGCTGCGCCTCGGGCGTGAGCGGCGGGATCCGGCCGTCAGGCGGATCGATCACGAGCGACGTGCGCCGGCTCTTCACGCCGCCGGTGCCGCGCTCGAAGAAGGCGTCGTTGTAGGCGCCCACCTCGCCGGGCCGCGCCGGCCGATCGGCGTTGGTCTGCTCGATGCGCTGCCGGGCCCAGTCGGCCGCCTCTTCCGGCGTGAACACGCTCTTGGTGCCCAGCTCCGCCGGACGCTGCAGCTGCGTCAACGTGGCGTTGGTCCAGGTGCCTTCGAGATCGGGATCGCCCCACGGCAACCGGGGCGTGTCGCGCGTCTGTGCCTGGCCGGCCGCCGCGGCCATCACGGCCAACATGCACACTCTGGCGAGGGTCCGATGCGTCATTCGTAACCTCCCCTATTCGTTGCGCGAAGCATATACCCGGCCTACACTCTCGCTCATGCGCACCAGACGCCTTCTGCTCTTTGCGATTCCGGCTCTCGTGGCCGCATCCGCGCTCGCGATTCAAGCGCAGGCGCCTGCGAAGTTCAGCCCACCGCGAACGGCCGACGGCAAGCCCGACATGCAGGGCTACTGGACGAACGCCACCTACACGCCGGTCGAGCGGCCGGTCGAGTTCAAGGATCAGGAGTTCTTCACCGCCGCGCAGGCACAGGAGTACGCCAAGAGAGCGCAAGAGCGCTTCCTGTCGCAGCCCGACGACGACCCGCACTACGACAACTCGATCTGGATGGTCGAAAAGGGGCTCAAGGGCGTCTCCACGCTGCGCACGTCGATCGTGGTCGACCCCGCCGACGGCAGGATCCCGCCGGTGAACGCCGAAGGCCGCAAGCGCGCCGAAGAGCGCGCGGCGGCGCGCAAGCGCGTCGACGTGTTCGCCTCGGCGCAGACCCGCGGCATCTCAGAGCGCTGCATCTACTGGGGCCACGAGGGCCCGCCGCTCATGCCCACCGGCTACAACTCCAACCTGCAGATCTGGCAGTCGCCCGGCGAGTTCGTGGTGATTCCGGAGATGATGCCGGTAGCGCGCGTGGTGCGGCTCGACGGACGCGCGCACGTCAGCTCCGCCATCCGCAGCATCCGCGGCGACTCGCGCGGCTGGTGGGACGGCGACACGATGGTCGTCGAGACGACCAACTTCACGGACCGCACCGCGTTCCGCGGTTCGTCCGAGCACATGAAGGTCACCGAGCGCTTCACCCTCGTGGACGCCAAGACCATCCGCTATCAGTTCACGGTGGAGGATCCGCACACGTGGGATCGGCCGTGGAAGGGCGAGTATCCGATGACGCGGATCGCGGAGCCGATCTACGAGTACGCCTGCCATGAGGGTAACTACGGCCTGCCCAACATCCTCAGCGCGCAGCGCGCCGTGGAAGCGCAGGAGCGCGCCAAGGTTGCCGGCTCGCGTTAGCCGGATCTCAGCCGGCCGAGTCCTCGAACGCGTCGGCGAACTTCTCACGCTGGTCCAGATTGCCCAGCATCAGGAGCGTGCTCCCCTTCTGCAGCATGGTCTCGGCGGTCAGGTGCGTCGTGAGACGCCCCTGCATCTCCATGGCGACGACGCTCAGCCCCGTCCGTGAGCCGATGCCCGTCTGCGCCAGCCGCCGACCGGCCAGCGACGGCGGCACGCGCACCTCGAACAGCCGGACGCCTTCGCCCAGGATGACGGGCGCGTCGCCGGTGACGATCGACATGATGCTCTCGATCCCGAGCGACGAGTAGCTGAGGACGAAATCGGCCCCGGCGCGATGAATCGCCTCGAGGTTGCGCTGGTGCGTGATGCGGCTCACGATGCGGATCCCGGGGTTCAGCTTGCGGCAGTAGACGGCCAGATAGATGTTCATCGCGTCGTCGTTGGTTGTCAGCAGTACCGACGCGGCCTCGCCGATCCCGGCGCGTTCGATCGTCTCCCGGTCGGCCGCGTCGCCGGCGTAGACCGCATCCACGATTGGCGCCAGCATGGCCAGCGACTTCTCGTCGTGATCGAGCGCATGTACGACGAGCGCCTTCTGCTTCAACGCGCGCGCGGCGGCCTGACCCACCTTGCCGGCCCCAATCACGAGCACGGGCGCTGCCGTGCCGGGGCGGGCCACCAGGACGTTGAGCGCCCTGATCTGATCCGCGGACCCGGCCACGACCACCACGGAGTCCGCCCGCAATTCCGTATCTGGAAACGCCGGCCGCAACCGGCCGCGCTGCCAGAGCCCGACGACGCTGAGACCGGTTCGCTCGCGCAGGCGCGTGTCGCGCACCAAGACGCCAGAAAGGACGGTGTCGCGGACCGGCAGCTCGGCCACCTGCACCCCGTGAAACGAGCCGATCACGTGCGCCTCGGCCCGGCCGGTATCCACGCGATTGGCCAGCGACTCGCCGAGCTGACGCTTGAGTGGCAGCACGGTGGTGGCGCCGCTCAACTGCAGGATGTCCACCGAGTCGTCCTCTTCGACGATCGCGGCGATCTGAACCTGTGGCGCCACTTCGCGGACCGTCAGCGTGATGTTCGTGTTGGCCGTGTCCTCGCAGTTGGCGACGACCAGCCGCGCATCGGCGGTGAGCAGGCGTTCGTAGGTGTCGCGGCTGTCGTTCTCCCCGGTGACGACCGACAACTCGTCGCTGACGAACCGCGCCGCTCTCTCGGCGTCCGGCTCGACGATGAAGTACGGGATCCTGGCATCCTTCAACCGTTCGACCAGTCCAACGGCCACCGGATCGTATTCCGTGATGATCACGTGCGCTCTCGTACCCGGCCGCACCTCGCGCGGGGCGCGCAGCCGCACGCGCGCCTCGAGCCACGGTGCATAGAACAGGCGGATGAACAGGAACGGGAGCATGACCAGCAGGAAGACCACGCCGGACACGAGCACGACCATGCTGAAGAGGCGGCCGACGTCGCTGGCAAAGGTGATGTCGCCGAACCCCAGCGTGGTCATCACCACCAGCGTCCAGTAGAAGCCCGTGATCCACGAGTGCTGCTGGCCCTCGATGCGGCCCATGATGACGTGGAAGATCACGGCGTAGACCGTGACCATGACGATCAGGAAGGCGAAGTACTTGAGGAGCGTCGCGAGATTGGTGCGTGTCTCGCCCGCCCCGATGAGGAAGCCGAGCTGGCTGGAAAGATACTTCATGCCTGCCAGTCGTCTGCCGCGGGGCTCATCGCGCTGGCAATCATAGACTCGCCGGACGTCGCCGCCGGTCTTTAGCAGGCCGTTGAAAAAGTAACTCGCCGGCCCTGCCGGCTCTCGGCTTTGGGCTCTGGGCTCTGGGCGCGTGCCGGCCGCACGCGCTCGAGGCTCGTCGTGATCATCAGCAGCTGACTCCGAGGGTGCGTAGGCGCACCAGGTTGTATGCCGTCGCGGTGAAGGTAAACATCCAGTCGACGAGTTCGCCGCCGCGATGGCGCAGCTTCCGCATCAACCCGACAGTCTTCATCCAGCCGAAGGCCTGTTCGACGAGTTTCCGTTTGCGCTGGCTCCGGGCATAACCCGGATGCCGGGTGGTCCGCGCGTCGATCGCGGTGTACTGGATCTTCTGCGCGACGTGCGGCGTGATGCCCGCCGCGCGGAGCGTGGCGACGAAGCTCGCCACATCGTAGTTCTTGTCGGCCCCGAGGGTGCGGGGCCGGCGGCCGGCCCGCAGCATGATCTCCGCCGCCTCCCGTTCCGCGGTGCCTGTGGCCGCGGTGGCGCAGGCATTGACGATCAGCCCGTGGCGGTTCTCCATGAGCACGTGCCCGAGGTAGGCCATCACGCTCTTCTGCCCGTTGGCCTTTTTATAGAGCTGCGCATCGGGGTCGGTCGTTGAGGCGTGCGTCGCATTCGAGCGCCGTTCGCCGCGGAAATCCACGTCCGGATTGCCGGGGTCGTCCGGCGGCTCCCGCCGCTCGGCATCCCGGCGCGTGAAGCTCTTGAGGCTGGCCCACGCTTCGAGCTGCGTGCCGTCCACGGTGAAATGCTCGTCGGAGAGCAGACCGGCCGCCGCCGCGCGGTTGCGCACCGCATCAAAGAAGGCGGCGGCCACGTCGCCCTCGAGCAACCGGTCACGATTCTTCGAGAAGGTGCTCGACGACCAGATCGGCTCATCGAGCCCCAGCCCCACGAACCAGCGAAACAGGATGCTGTAGTCGATCTCCTCCATCAGCAGCCGCTCGCTGCGAATGGTGGAGAGCGTCTGCACCCACAAGGCGCGCAGCAACTGCTCCGGCGGAATCGACGGCCGCCCGATCGTCGAGTACCACCGATCGAACTGCGGCGACAGCTCGGCAAAGGCCGCATCGGTCAGCTGGCGAATCGCCCGCAACGGGTGGTCCGCGCGCACCCGACTCTCGGGCGAGAGATAGCTAAACAGCTGGCTCGTATCGTCGTCGGCACCGCGCATCCGGGACCTCCTGGGATGCGCCGCATCGTAGTACGCTCAGGCGGCCGTGTCGATCCCTGCTGTTCTTACTTTTTCAGCAGCCTGTTAGACCGGCCCCAGGGCCCGTTGGCCTAATCGGGCGCCGGTGGCTCGAGCCGCTGGACCACCAGAATCTCCACCGGGCCGCGTCCTGAGACGAGGCGCAGGCCGAGCTGTTCCTCGAGCGCCGTGAAGATCGACGGGCCGTCGGGCTGCGCGGGAGGCGGCGCCGGTACGCCGGCGATACCCGGCTGCATGCCGGGGACCGGCGTCCACGTCAGGTTCAGATCGAACGGGCCGGTTACCCCCGTCTTGTCCACCACCTGGCGGCCGACGACGTTCGTCAGGATGTTCGTGAGATTGGAGATCCGTGCGCCGGTGGCGATCACGCGCCCGCGGCCGGTCATCGGGAGGATCTGACAGCGGGGTTGCCCCTCGCGGGCGGGCGGCGCCTGATCGAGCGGTGTCGTGGCCGCGGCGCCGCAGTCCGCCTGGGACGCGCGCATCTTCGCCGATCCCGGCGAGACCTGCACGAGCGTATAGATGTCCATCTGCCGCGTCTCGGTGCGCGTCACCAGCTGAAAGCGATCGGTGAGAAGGGCGCGCACCATCAGCAACAGCTCCGCGACCGTCGAATGGCCCGGTGACGTCGCGTTGATGTCGAACCGTGCGGTCTCGGCCCACGATGGCAGGCCCTCGAGCTGGGACGGCTGAATGTCGAACGTGATGTTGATCAGCTGTCGCAACCCGATGTTCGTCAGCGTCGTGCGGCCCGGCGTCAGCACCGGCAGCGACGGCAGCACGCGGCCGGACGTATTGGGCTTCACCGACGCCACTTCGAAGCGCGGCAACTTCGATGCGTCCACCGGACCCTGCGCGAGCCCGTCCTGACACCACAGCGCCGCGGCGATCGCGATGCCACCCGCAACCATCGTCTGTCGAATCGACATCTCGGACTGTCTCCTAACCGTGTGGTCATATCTACTACATATGAAGTAGACGCGCAACCGGCCGTGACATCGCGAGCGCCGTGCACGTCCCAGGTATCTGTAGAATCTCGACCGTGTGATTTCGACTGGTTCATCGTTTATTCCGATGACTCCCTGAGACGGATGGATGCAAGGCCTCATGCGCATGAATTGGCCCAGGGTCGCGAACATTACGGGCGTCAGCGTCATCGTCCTTCTCGCGGCGCTGATGGTCGCTGGCCGAATCGTCTATCGCCAACGCCTTCCCCACGACCCATCCGCGTTTAGCGAAACAGCCGTCCAGCCCGGTAGGCAACCGGCGGCTGATGGGCAGCGGCACCTGGTCGTTGTCTTCCGTGGCATGGGTGGACGTCCGCTCGACGATGTCCGCGACGCCATCCGGGAGACGTTTCCGGCGGCCGATGTCATGATCCCGCGCTATTCGACCTCGGGCCTCTCGAACGAGGACCCGCTCGACATCGTCCAGATGTATCTCCGAGCCATCGACGCCGCGATGGCCGAGGCACCTTACGACCGCATCACGCTCGTCGGGTACAGCCTGGGCGGACTCATTGCGAGGAAGATGCTGCTGTGCACGTACACGGGATGCGAACACGATTACGACCGTCCCATTCGTGAACGCGAGTGGAACTCGCGTATCGATCGGCTGGTGCTTCTTGCCGGAATGAACCGGGGCTGGGCCACGCACTGCGAGAAGGTCGTCGCGGTGCAGCAGGCGCACGGCGTCGGCTACGAAAACGACTGCCGGGCCAAGCGAATGACGTGGATGCAATGGATTCAGGCCGAGTGGGGCCAGCGCTTTGGGCCCATGTTCGGCGTCGGCAGAATGATCCTGACGGTTCAGCGCGGGCAACCGTTCGTCGCGAACCTTCGCCTCCAGTGGTTGACACTGCAGGGCAGTGGAAGGCCGTTGCCTCCGGTCGTGCAGCTGCTCGGCGACATCGATGAGCTCGTATCACGT
>DASRPM010000344.1:0-18061 GCA_035646375.1 Vicinamibacterales bacterium | reverse complement strand
GGCATCGCGGTCATCGGCGGCGTCATCACGTCCACGCTGCTGACGCTGCTGGTGATTCCGACCGTCTACGAGTCGCTGGCCGACACGCGCGACTGGATCATCGCGCGCTTCAAGGGCGAGAAGCGGCATCATAAGAAGGCTCAAGAGCCCGGCGCGCCGCTGGTGGCGCCGGATCGTGCGCGCCTGACGGACGCATAGAGCCGAAACCTGAAGCCCGAAGCCTGAAGCCGACAAGAATCACTGATGCATAACCCGTTCGTTCCCGAAACCCTCGAGGGGTGGAGCCTGCTCCACCTCATGTACCGCGTGAGGTGGCAGGAGGTTGGCGCGCTGTCGGCAGCCGACCGCACCCGCCTCGCCGACGAGGCCGTTGCCGCCATGGCGGGCGACGGGCCCACGGCGTTCGCGCAGATGCTGGGGCACAAGGCCGACCTGATGGTCACCTGCTTCCGCCGCAGCTTCGACGCGCTGGGCGCGGCGCAGCTCGCGTGGTCGCGGAGCGGGCTGGCGCAGTACCTCGAGCCGACCACGTCCTATGTCTCGATCGTCGAGCTCGGGATGTACGAGATGACCGCCAAAATCCACGAGCAGCTGGGCGCGAAGTTCAAGCCGGGGAGCGAGGAGTTCGAGAAGGCGTTCGACGCCGAGATGGAAACGCAGCGCGGCCGCGTGCAGAACCGGCTGTTCGGCGAGGTGCCGCCTTTCCGTTACGTCTGCTTCTATCCGATGAACAAACGCCGCGGCGAAACCCTGAACTGGTACAGCGAGGGCTTCGAGCGGCGCGCGCTCATGATGCGTGAGCACGGCATGATCGGCCGCCACTATACCGGCAAGGTGACGCAGATCATCTCGGGCTCGATCGGCTACGACGACTGGGAATGGGGCGTGGACCTCTACGCGCCGGACGCGGTGACCTTCAAGAAGCTGATTTACGAGATGCGGTTCGACGAGGCGAGCGCGAAGTTCGCCGAGTTCGGGCCGTTCTACACCGGCCTGCACTTCTCGGCCTCGCAGCTCGGGACGTTTCTCTCCGGCCAGGTCCCCGCACTTCAGACGTAGGGGCCGCCTTCAGGCGGCCCGTGTAGAGGGCGGCCTTCAGGCCGCCCTGCGATCAGGATTGTGATCGCGAGTGCTGATTTTGAAATCGGCACGCCCGCGCGGCTCCCCGTTTCTGCACGCGTTCACGCGCGCTGACCCCTGAATCGCCGTCGGTCGCACCGTGACGGCCAGGGCCCGGGAATTGCTCCGGCTCCCTCGCCCGCGGCTCGTTGCGGGCACGTTGCCTGGAGACCGCGATGACCCCTCAGGAAACCTTCGTCACCCGTCTGCGCCGCCACCGTGAGCGCAACCGTATCTCACTCGAGGAAATCGCGTCCGCGACGCGGGTCAAGAAAGAGCTGTTCGAGGCGCTCGAGGCCAACGACCTCTCGTCGTGGCCGCGCGGCCTCTACGCCCGCGCCTGGGTGCGCACCTACGCGTGCGCGGTGGGCCTGGATCCCATCGACACGGTGGACGAATTCTGCCGGCTGTTCCCTCAGGGCGACCGCCGCGGCCACGCGACGATGCAGGACATCGCGACCATCGTCGCCAGCGGCGGCGACTTCAAGGACGAGTTTCCCCACGCCGAGCGGCGGCAGTCGGTCATCCGGGCCCAGACAGGGGCCGCCCCGCCGCGCACGGCCTGGCACCACACGGTGCTGGACGCCGCCAAGAGCGCCTCGGACGCGGTGGTCGGTCTTGCCCGGCACGTGAGAACGCGCCGGACCGGCGCCAAGACCACATAAGGTCAGGTAGGTCGGGCAGGTCAGGTAGGCCGGGTGGGTAGCGCCTTCGGCGCCTGCCCACAAGAGCTTTCCCTACCAGGCCCACCAGGCCCACCAGGCCTACCAGACCCACCAGGCCGCGGGCGGAGCCGCTATAATCCGGGCCATGAAACGACTAGTGGCCGCCGTTGCCCTTCTTGCAGCGTTCAGTGGTGCGGTTGTCGTGGCGCAGGCGCCGGCGCCGGCGCCCACGAGGACCCCCGACGTCATCTTCGTTCCGACCCCGCAGGAAGTCGTGGACGCGATGCTCAAGCTCGCCAAGGTGACGAAGAACGACGTCGTCTACGACCTGGGCTCGGGCGACGGGCGCATCCCGATCACCGCCGCGAAGACCTACGGCGCCCGCGCGGTTGGCATCGACATCGACCCGCAGCGCATTCGCGAGGCCAACGAGAACCTGAAGATTGCCGGCGTGGGCGATCGTGTGAAGTTCCTGAATCAGGACCTGTTCACGACGGACATCAGCGAGGCCACGGTGGTGACGCTGTATCTGCTGCCGTCGCTGAACCTGCGCCTGCTGCCGCGGCTCAATTCGCAGCTGAAGCCCGGCACGCGCATCGTCTCCCATTCCTTCGACATGGGCTCGGCCAAGCCGACGGAAACGCTCAACGTCAACGGGCGCACCGTCTACTTCTGGACCATCCCCATTCAGCAATAGCGGTAGCTGGTAGCCGGTAGCCGGTAGCCGGTAGCCGGTACCAGGGGCCGAGGCTTGGGCGGGCCGGGTTGATCTATCGGCCCCGGTCCCAATACAATTTCGAGACTGATTCTCAATTTCGTGGATCGGTCATCACGGCTGGGTCTTCCATGCTGCAGGCCTTCATCATCACGCTTCGGGAAGGGCTCGAGGCGTTCCTCATCGTCGCCATCAGCCTCGCCTATCTCCGCAAGACCGGCCGGCAACAGCTCGTGCCCGCCGTGCACTGGGGCATCGGCGCGTCGGTCGTCCTGAGCATCGGCGCGGCAATACTCTTTCAGCGCGCGTCGAACCAGGCGTTGTGGGAAGGCGTGCTGGCGCTGACGGCCGCCGTCCTGGTGGCGTCGCTCATCGTGCACATGTGGAGGCACGCCAAGACGATCAAGCGCGACATCGAGCACCGCCTGTCGGTGTCGGCCGCGCAGTTGGGCATCCAGGCCGCGGCAGGCGTGTTCCTCTTCACGCTGCTGATGATCACGCGCGAAGGGATGGAAACGGCGCTCCTGATGGGCACGCTGGTGGCGCAGGGCAGCGGCGCGACGAGTCTTCTGGCCGGCGCCGGGCTTGGCGTGGTGGCGGCGGCGGCGATGGCGTGGCTGTGGTCGAAGTACGGCCACCGTGTGAACCTCGGGCTCTTCTTCCAGGTGACGGCCGTCTTCCTCGCCGTCTTCGTGGTGCAGCTGCTGATCTACGGCTTCCACGAGCTCACCGAGGCCAACCTGTTCCCCGGCAGCGAGGCGCTGCACTGGGCCACCGAGCCCTACGGGCCGGACGGCATCTACGGTCAGTATCTGAGCTACATGCTCGTGTTGCTGCCGATGACATGGCTCGCGGTGTCCGCGGTGATGGGCCGCAAGAACCCGCCGGGCCGCGCAGCAGTGTCTGGCAAACCGGCTTAACGCCGCCGGTTCGCGATCTAAGATTGGCCTCCGTGGGGAGGCGCACGTATCTCGACTGGCTGCGCGGTGTCGCCGTGCTGATCATGGTCGAGGCGCATACCTTCGACGCGTGGACCGTCGCGGCCGATCGCGCCAGCCCCCTCTATCGCCTGCTCATCCTCGTTGGCGGCTTCGGCGCGCCCGCGTTCCTGTTCCTGGCCGGCGTGGCGTTGTCGCTCGCGATTGGCGCCCGCCTGCGCAAGGGCGTAGCCGTGGGTGAGGCGCTGCGGCTGGCGCGCCGCCGCGGCTGGCAGGTGTTCGGCCTGGCGTTCCTGTTTCGCTTCCAGTCCTGGGTGATCAGCCGCGGGCCGGCGCTGACGCTGCTGAAGGTGGACATCCTGAACATCCTGGGGCTGTCGATGCTCGCGGCGGCGCTGCTGTGGGGGCTCGCGCGGACACGCCTCGCGCGGGTGGCGCTGTTTGCCGCCGCGGCGGTGGCGGTGGCGGCCGTCGCGCCGGCGGTGCGCGCGTCGGACACCATCGCCGGCTGGCCCGACCCGCTGGAGTGGTACTTCCGGCCGTGGCCCGGCCGCTCCTCGTTCACGCTCAGCCCGTGGCCCGCCTTCCTGTTTGCCGGCGTCGCGGTGGGCGAGTGGCTCGAGGGCGCGCGAACGGCGCCGGAGGAGCAGCGCGCCACGTGGCAGCTCGGCGCGATTGGCGCGGCCCTCGTGGTGGCCGGCTACGCCGCCACGTTCTTTCCGCCCGTCTACGACCACGGCGCGCTGTGGACCATCGCGCCGTCGTTCTTCGGCGTGCGCCTCGGCATCCTGCTGCTGGCGCTGCCGGTCGCCTTTGCCTGGGCCGCGCGGTGGCGCGGCCGTTCAGTGCTCGAGGAGTTCGGCGTCTCGTCGCTCTTCGTCTACTGGATTCACGTGGAGATGGTCTACGGGATCGTGAGCCTCGGCCTGCACAAGAAGCTGACGCTGCCGCAAGCCATCGCCGCCTACCTGGTGCTCTGTGCCTTCTTGTTCGCGCTGGTCCGGCTGAAGAATCGCATCATGCGGCCCTCCGGGCCGGTGCTCTCAACGGCTCGAGCCTAGCAGCCCGTGGCGAAACCCCGGCTGCATTCGCCGGGCGATGCATCCCCGCTGGCTGCGTTGCTCCTCCCTTAAATACTCCCGGTATTCGCGGTCGTCGCGCCTTGCCATCGGTGTCGGGTCGCGAGCGACCCGACGGGCCAGCACTGCTTTGTCGGTCCGCATCTGCGGACCGACCGGCCCGGCTCGGTGCTACGCCGGGGTTTCACCACGGGCTGCCAGGAACAACGCCATGAAGACGCTGTTCCCGTTCTCGCGGTAGGACCCGAACGGTCCACACCGCGTGAACCCCGCGCTGGCATACAGCGTCTGCGCGGGCAGGAACGCCGGCTGGTTCCCCGTTTCAAGATACAGAGTCCGGTACCCTCGCGCCCGCGCGACGTCGATGACGTGGTTCAGGAGTGCCCGCCCCGCTCCGGTCCTGCGCAACGCGCTTGGCGTGCGCATGGACTTGATCTCGCCCTCCGTCTGAGAGAGCTCTTTGAGCGCCGCGCAGCCCAGAAGCGTGTCGCCGTTCCATGCGGTCCAGAAGGAAACGCCGGGCGCCTTGAGCTTGTTCGCGTCGAAGGCGAACACGTACTCCGGCGGCGTCAACTCGTACATGTTCCGGAGGTGCTCCTCGAGAAGGGCGAGCACCTGGGGCCGCGACAGATCGTCGAGCTCGATGCGCAACGCGGGTACGTCTAGTTTAGAGCGTCGAACATTCTGCTGATCTTCAGGATCAGGCTGCGATTGGTACCGGTGGGCGGCACGAAGGCGCGCTCGTCGAGATCGTGCGAGTCGGTGTAGACCAGGAACACGCCGGTGTTGGCCTGTTGCAGCCAGCCGAAGCGGAAGTTGCTCGTCCACGCATCGGCGCGGTCGTTGTACTGGATCAGGCTCTGCAGGAATATGCGCGGCGAGAACGAGTAGGACGCGCGCATGCGCGCCAGGTTGGTGACGAAGCTGCCGGTCGTGAGCTCGACGTCGTTGCGCTCCAGGCTCATCTCCACGTTCAGCGTGTCGCCGACGCGCACGCGCAGCTGCGGGACGTAGACCATCCGGTTGCCGTTGAAGAAGCCGCCTTTGGTCACCTGCATGCGGCCGTAGATCGACGCGCCCTGGTTGCTCTGCAGCACGAGCTGCGCCTCGCTGTGCTCGTACACGCCCGCCGGCACCGGAATGCCGGGAACGATGTCGAACGGCGTCACCACGCCCTCGCGCGTGACGTTCACACCGGTGTGGAACTCCCAGGCGGTCTTCAGCTCCCAGTGCGAGTCGAGGTGCAGGAAGCCGGTTTCGAGGAAGCCCGACGGGTTCCAGTAGCCGCGGTAGATCGCGTGCGGCCGGATCTCCTGGAACTTCGACAGGCTCTTGGGCCGCAGGCGCGAAAAGGCCAGCGACTCGAACTTGCGGAACCCGCCGCGGCGGCTGAGGAATCCGACCTCGGGGTTGAAGTTGCGCCCCGTCTCGGTGAGCGCGATGTTGAGCGTGAGCGGCTGCGTCTCGTTGCGCGCGCCAATCTGGTAGGCATGTTGATCGCCTGCGACGCCGGGCGTGGCCGAGCGCGCCGCGAAGCCCGAGATGAGGCCGGTGCGGCCGATGCCCCAGCGCCCGTCCACCGCGAACGACGCGTTGTGATCGTCCGGCACCGCCGTGTCGCCCATCGCGGCGCGGCCCACGAAGATGGCACCCAGGTTCGAGCGGTTGGCGAAGTCGCGCCGCACGCGTGCCACCGTGAAGTTGTTCATCGGCGAGTCGCCCGTGTCGTCGGTCTGCATGTTGAGCAGCCCGACGTTCACCGGCCCGGCCTTGCCCGAGAGCCGCCCGCCCGCGATGATCGGAATCGCTTCGCCGTTGTCGGCGATGCCGATGCGCCGGCTGAAGAACACCTCCGCGTCGCCCGACGCGCCCACCGCGAAGAGCCCGGCGTTCTCGAGGAAGAAGGGCCGCTTCTCCGGGAAGAACAGGTTGAAGCGATCGAGGTTGACCTGCTGCTCGTCCACCTCCACCTGCGCGAAGTCCGTGTTGACGGTGGCGTCGAGCGTCAGGCTGGGCGTGAGGCCGTACTTCGCGTCGAGCCCGATGTCGCCAAGCGTGGTCGTGCGCGACGTCGTGGCGCCGCGCTCGCGCACCTCGCCCAGGGCATAAGGAATGAGCTTGAGGTTGCGCTGCGCCGGCAGGTCCAGGCCGGCCAGGGTTCCGGCCTGCGACACCTTGAGCAGATCGAATTGGAAGGGAAGCGGGGCCCAGTACGCGGACTCCTTGCGCCGGCGGATCGTGCGCTGGAAGTTGAGGCCCCACTCGCGAGCGGCGCCCGGCTCATAGCGCAGCGTCCGGAACGGGATTTCGAACTCGGCCGACCAGCCGTCTTCGTGAGTGGCGGTGCGGACGCGCCAGGCCCCGTCCCAGTTCAGGTTGAAGCCGCCGCCCGAGCCACCCTGCTGCCGCCCGCCGCCCCCACCACCGCCGCCGAGCGTCATGCCACCCTCGCCGATCACCTGGCCGTCGTATTCGAGGGCCGCCGGGTTGGTGGCGAACACGAACCCGTTCTGGCGGTCCTTGTAGGTGTCGAGCAGGATCCGGAAGCTGTCCACGTCGTCCAGTGGAGAGTCCCGCCGCGAGTCCGAGACCGTCAGCCCTTCCGTGCTGCGGTCGAAAAGCGTGATGCCGAAGTAGAGCGCGTCCTCGGTGTAGGCGATCCGGACCTCGGTGCGCTCGGAGGCCGGCTGGCCGGCGTCCGGGGCCGTCTGCCAGAAGTCGGTCAGGGCGGGCACCGCCTGCCACGCGGGGTCGTCGGCCACCCGGCCGTCCATGCTGGGCGCCTGGGACACCTTTTGGGCCCGGGCCATGGGCACGAGCGCCGAGCCCGGCGCGGGGTCCTGCCCAAAAACGGTGACGGACACGGCGAAAATCAGGCAAACGGGGAGCAGCGCGGCCCATTGGCGGGCCCGGGAATACATCATCGGTTACAATTCGCCTCTTTATTGGCCGGATGAGGCCGGCCGAGAGCACTTCACTCGGGCGCTCCCAGGAGACGCCCTGAACCGGCATTCACGGTCCACGGGCGATTCTGGACGGCGTGACTGTCACACGGTTAGACACGACCCATGATCAACGTCGCTGCCATCCGTATGAAGCAGTTCGGGGTGCAATTCTATCAGGCCTCTCTAACCGCCGGCGACATCGACAAGCTGGTTCGCTTCGAAGTCCTCAACTACGGACAGTCCGCTCAGCCTCCGGTGCGCGGCGGCAAGAAGAAGACGCCGTCGAAGGTGAACTGGGACCTGCTCGAGCGACGGATCGCGTCGAGCGAGAAGGCGTATCAACGTCATATCATCCGCAAGAAGATCGACGAGCTCGTGCAGTACTACGAGCAGTGCCGCCTGGCGCGCGATCTGCCGTCGATTCCCGGCGCGGTCATCATCTCGTGCGATGAGAAGCTGACGTTCGAACCGGCCGAGGCGGGCGCCTCGGTGGGCCGCCTGAAGGTGCCGGAGCGCGAGGGCATCCTGCGCGCCATCGACGGTCAGCACCGGTTGCTGGCGCTGCACGCCGATCTCGAGAACATCGAGGGCGACGAGTTCACCGTGCCGGCGATCATCTTCGACCGCCTGCCCGAGGATCACATCGTCCAGATGTTCGTGACGATCAATGCCAAGCACACGCGCCTGAACCCCTCGCACCTCGTCAGCCTCTCGGGCCGCCAGCTCTATCGCGACGAGGCGCTGGCCGCCGCCCACGACGTCGTGCGCGCGCTCAGTGAGAAGGAGGACTCGCCGCTCAACGGTGAGATCAAGCTGCTCGGCGTGGGCCGCGGCCGCGTGGCGCAGGCGCCGCTCGCGCAGGAGCTGAAGAAGCTCTTCGCCAGCGACGCCTTCGGCAACCAGCGCAAGACGGCGGCGTTTCTCGACGACTCGAAGAAGTTCTTCGTGAACTACTTCAAGCAGGTGTCGGTGGTGTTCGGGGCCGCATGGAATGGGCGGAAGTACAGCGTCCGCTCGGCCACCGCGTTGCGCGCCTTCATCCGCGTCGCGCCGGACGTCGTGCGGAAGCTCGACCAGATGCACGCGGACCGCAGCGACTTCCGCGCCATTGGCCGCGTCATCGCGCCGTGGGGCCGCCGTATCGGCGATAAGCGGTTCGAGAGCGAGGGTGCCTGGAAGCGGACGGGAACCACCGTGGACACGCTGTCGCGGGAGCTGAAGCTGGCGCTCGAGTATCCCGAGGGCGCCGCGTAGAAGGCACGTCTTGTCTGGCCGCGGGCAGACAGGCGTACAAAAATACAGGATGGGGTGCAAGCACCCCATCCTGAAATGCCGGCCTGGCTCCCCCCAGCATTTACGGCGCCCTGCCGTAAACCACAGACCGACACCTCTTTCATAGGCAACCGGCATGCCGTCAGGAAACACGCCAAATCCGGTGGAATCCGGGGTTTCAGCCCCGACGCCTATGAGGGAAGAATTACAAGGGTGTCCGCCGCCGGACAGGCGAGGCGGCTGTGCAGATTGACCTGAACGCCGACGTCGGCGAGTCGTTCGGGGCCTACCGCTACGGCGACGACGAGGGCGTCATGCCCTCCGTGTCGTCCGCCAACATTGCCTGTGGTTTTCACGCCGGAGATCCAGCCGTGATGCGCTCTACGGTCCTGCTGGCCACGCGCCATGACGTGGGAGTGGGCGCCCATCCGGGTTTCCAGGACCTGCTGGGATTCGGGCGGCGCGAGATGCAGGTCGGGACGGCCGAGCTCGAGAGCCTCGTCGCGTATCAAATCGGTGCACTCGCCGCCATTGCCGCCGCGGAGGGGACCCGCCTCGGCCACGTAAAGCCGCACGGTGCGCTCTACAACATGGCGGCGCGGGACCGTGCCATGGCCGACTCCATCGCGCGAGCCGTGCGCGCCGTGGACGCATCGCTCGTCCTGTTCGGGTTGTCGGGCTCCCAGCTCATCGCGTCGGGGGAGCGCGCCGGCCTCCGCGTGGCCTCGGAGGTGTTCGCGGATCGTGGGTATCTCCCGGACGGCAGCCTGGCCCCACGCGGAACGCCGGGTGCGGTGCTGGCAGGCGCCGCCGAGGTCGCCAAACGCGCCGTGGAGATGGCATCCGGACGGACCGTGACCGCTCTCGACGGCAGCGGCGTTTCTGTCAGGGCCGACACCATCTGCATTCACGGGGATACTCCCGGCGCCGCCGCGCTCGCTCGAGCGGTGCGCGACGCGCTCACGGCGGCCGGGATCGACATCGTCTCGCCGGGGCGGGCGCGCTAGCGCCGGACGCAGGAGGACATCGTGCGAGCTCGTATCCTTCGTCTCGTCCTGCTTCTCCTGATCCCGGCCGCGGCCGGGGCGCAAGTCACGACCGGCACGTCGCCCGCCGGGCTCTACTACGAAGCGAGCGGCGCGGGCGATCCCGTCGTCCTGATTCACGCCTTCAGCGTGGACCGGCGCATGTGGGCGCCGCAGATTACGGCGCTCGACACGCGCTTCCGCGTCATTCGCTACGATCTGCGCGGCCACGGGAAGTCGGCCGCGCCATCCGAGCCGTACGCGGCGCACGAGGATCTGCTGTCCGTCCTCGATGCGGTGGGCGCGCCCCGCGCGACCCTCATCGGTCTCTCGGCGGGGTCCACCCTGGCCATCGACTTCGCGCTGGCCCATCCCGATCGCGTGACGCGGCTCGTCCTCGCCTCACCCGGCGTCACGGGCCACGTGCCGTCGCCGCCGTTGACGTGGACGGCCCCCGTGTTCCAGGCGGCCGGCGCGGGTGACGCCGAGGGCGCCGCCAGGCTGTGGGCCGCCACGCCGATCATGGCCGTCCACGGCGGCGCGGCCGCCGCTGCGTCCGTGAGAGCGCTCGTGATGGACAACGCGCGGCTGTGGACCTATCGGAGCAATCCGGCACGGCCACTGACGCCGCCCGCCATCGGGCGCCTCCCGGAAATCACGCGCCCCACCCTCGTACTGCTGGGTGAACGCGATCTCCCGCATATCAAGGAGATCGCCGGCCTGCTCGTGGCCGGGATCGGCGGCGCGCGTCTGGTGACCATCCCAGGCGCGGGCCACATCGTGAACCTCGACGCCCCGGACGCCTTCAACGCGGCCGTCGGCGCGTTTCTATCGCAACGGTGATCCAGACGAGCGAGGAGACCCTGATGTCAGAGCGTATCGAACGGCTCGAAGCCACGGTGCAGCGCCTCGAGCGGCGGCTCCAGCGGCAGCAGCGGATGACAGCGGCGGGCGTCGTCCTGTTGTGCAGCGCCCTGGCGATTGCCACCGTGCAGGCGCAGACGGCGCGTCAGCGCATCACCGAGCTCGACGTCGAGCGGCTCAACGTGGTCGAACCCGACGGACAGCTCGTGCTCTCCATGGCGAACACCGCGCGGTTGCCAGACCCGCTGCTGGGCGGCAAGACGCTCGACACGGGTCGCACCGGGCCCGGGATCATCTTTTTCGACGGGAAGGGCTGGGAAGTGGGCGGTCTGCTGTACGGCACGCGCGCCAACGGCGGCGCGACCGGGCACCTGTCGCTGGATCAGTTCCACAACGATCAGGTGGTGTTTCTGCAGTACGACGACAACGGCTCCACGAACAAGCGCGCCGGCCTCTTCGTGACCGACCGGGCGCGGACACCGACGCTCGACGAAATCGTGCGGCTGCGCGGCGAGCAGGCGAGCGCCTCGCCCGAGCGGCGCGCGGCGATCGACGCGCAGCTTCGAGGCATTTCCGCTCAGCGTGTCTTTGTCGGCTCCGAGAACGAGACGGCGATGTTTCTCGACGCGTCGGGCGCCGTCGTCGACCGCGTGCCGAAATAACCCGGCCCGCCTCGCCGGAGCCCTGGGCGGAGGCGGGTCAGCGGGCGGTGGCCGCGGCGCGATCGTCGGCCGCCAGCGCCCGGCGCAGGATCTTGCCCACCATCGTCTTGGGCAGCTCGGTGCGGAACTCCACGCGGCCCGGCACCTTGTAGGGCGCCAGCCGCTCACGGCAGTAGGCGCGCACCTCGTCCTCGGTGGCGCTTGCCCCCGGCTTGAGCACCACCCAGGCTTTGGCGATCTCGCCCTTCACGGCATCGGGGACCCCTGCGACACCGACCTCGAGCACCGACGGCAGCGCCGCGATCACCTCTTCGATCTCACGCGGCCACACCTGGAACCCGCTCGTCTTGATCAGGTCCTTCTTACGGTCGACGATGAAGAAGTAGCCGTCTTCGTCCATGTAGGCGAGGTCGCCGGTGTGCACCCACGTCTCGCCGTCGTGCTCGCGCAGCGTCTCGATGGTCTCGAGCGGGTTGTTCCAGTACTCCGACATGAACTGCGGCGCTCGGAGAATCATCTCGCCCACTTCGCCGGCGGGCATGGGTGTGGTGCCGCTGTCGGCATCCACGATGCGCACCTGCACGTCCGAGATCGGTACGCCGATCGAGCCGATCTTGTTGGTGCCCAGCACCGGATTGACGCAGCACGCCATCATGCCTTCGGTGAGCGAGTAGCCTTCGATGATCCGCGCACCCGTTGCCGCCTCGAACTGCTTCTTCGTCTCGGCCATCAGCGCCGAGGCACCCGAGAAACACAGTTTGATCGAGCTCAGGTCCACTTTGCCGGCGCGCACATCGGGGTGGTTGAGGATGGCGGTGTACAGCGTCGGCACGCCGTTGAAGAAGGCCGGCTTGACGCGCTTGATGGTGGCGAGCAGGTCGTCGATGTCGCGAGGGTTGGGGATGAGCGACAGCGGGTTGGGCCCCACGAACGCCATCGGCTGCACGCCCACGTTGGCATACACGTGGAAGAGCGGCAGCGGCAGCATGACGTTGTCCACCCACGGCTTCTTGGCGGTCTTCGTCCACTCGTAGAGCTGCAGTCCGGCGGCCACGTAGTGGCGGTGCAGCCCCACGACGCCCTTCGGTGTGCCCGTCGTGCCGCCGCTCGACAGGATCACCGCGCGGTCGTCGGGCCCGACCGTCACCGATGGCTGCTGCCCGCGGTGCGACCGCAGCATCGACCACATCCACGGATCGCCCGGCTGCGCCGTGATGCGATGGCCGTCCTTCTTCTCCTTGAGGAGCGTGAACAGCAGCCGCAGCGGCGTCGGCAGGTATTCCTTGATCGAGGTCGGGATGACGGTGCGAACGCCGGTGCGGCCTTGCACGCGCTTGACGCGCTCGTAGAAAGGCGTCAGCACGACCACCACGCTGGCGCGCGTGCTGTCGAGCGCCTGTTCGAGCTCGCGTTCGCTGTAGGTGGGATTCAGGGCGACCACGATGCCGCCCGCCTTCCACACGCCGAACTCGGCGACGAGGAACTGCGGGCAGTTGGGCAGCAGCAGCGCCACCCGGTCGCCCTTGCGGATGCCCATCGCCGCGAGCGCGGCGCCGAAGGCGTCGCTCTCGGCCGCGAGCCGCGCGTACGACACCGTGGCGCCCTTGAAGAGCAGTGCCGGTTTGTCGCCGTGATCCGCGGCGAGCGCCGCCAGGTAGTCGAGGAGCGTCTTATCGGGATATGGCTGGAGCGACGGCGGGACGCCGGAGTCGTAGTGCTGGAGCCAGGGCTTCACGGCGCACATTCTAGGTCAGGTAGGTCTGGTGGGTCGGGTGGGTCAGGTAGGTAACGACCCCCGCTCGCATCGCGGTGCCGGCCCCCAACTTGCGGGGCCTGCTGCCATGGCTCTCACACATCACACGCTGGTCGCGTGGCAGCGCGCGGACGATCTCTTCATCAGAATTCACGTGCTATGCCGCACATATCCAACGATCGAGCGCTACGAATTGTCATCGCAGTCGCGCCGCGCGGCCTATTCGGTCGCGGCCAATATCGTTGAAGGATTTGGGAGGCGGACCCCCAAGGACCGGTTGCATTTCCTGCACATGGCTGAAGCGTCGCCTGCCGAACTCGGGTATTGCCTTCATGTGGCGCGCAGGCTCGGCTACATATCGGAGCAGACGTTCAGTGAACTGGAAGTCGAAGTGAAAAGGGCTGGAGCGCCCCTGAGCGGCTTGGCCGATCAGTTGAGCCGGGTTCGTCGTGTATGACCCACCTGACCCACCTGACCTACCTGACCCACCCGACCTACCTGACCCACCCGACCTACCTGACCCACCCGACCTACCTGACCAGTAGCATCAGGAGGAGCGCCTTCTGCGTATGCAGCCGGTTCTCGGCCTGATCGAACACGACGGACACGGGCGACTCGAGCACCTCGGCGGTCACTTCCTCGCCGCGGTGCGCGGGCAGGCAATGCATGAAGAGCGCGTCCGGCGCGGCCAGCGCCATGAGAGCGCGGTTCACCTGGTAAGGCGCGAAGATCACCTTGCGGTCCTCGGCTTCCTGCTCCTCACCCATCGACGCCCACACGTCCGTGTAGACGGCGTCGGCGCCGCGGACGGCGTCGCGCGGATCGACACAGCGTTCCACCACACCGCCCTCGCCAGCCGCACGCTGCGCCTGTGCGATTACACGGTCGGGCAGCTCGTAGCCGGTCGGCGAGGCGACGCGCACGCGCGCGCCGAGCATCACCGCTGCCTGCGTCAGCGAGGTCGCCACGTTGTTGCCGTCGCCCACGTACGCCACCGTGCGGCCGCGCAGCGAGCCCCAGCGCTCCATCATCGTCATCACGTCGGCGAGCGCCTGGCACGGATGCTCTTCGTCGGTGAGTGCGTTCACCACCGACAGGCACTTGCCGGCCGTGGCCAGCTTCAGCGCCTTCTCCTGCCCGAACGTGCGCAGCACGAGTGCGTGAACCCAGCGTTCGAGATTGCGGGCGATGTCTTCGAGCGGCTCGCGGACGCCCTGCGCGAACTCGGCCGGCAGGTCGAGCGTGTGCGCCCCCAGCTCGCGGACGGCGATCTCGAACGTCGAGCGGGTGCGGAGCGAGGGCTTTTCAAAGAGGAGCGCGACGTGCTTGCCGGCCAGGGCGCCCGCGGTGGGCGCCTTGGGACCGAGCCGGCGATCGGCCTTCATCTGACGGGCGCGGTCGAGGAGCCGCCCGAGCGCCGCGTGATCGAGGTCGACGATGGAGAGAAAGTCTTTGGCCGTGGCGGCCGGCGGCGGGACGGTGTCCATCATGTGCGGTACTCGCCGTTGATCTTGACGTATTCGGCGCTCAGATCGCAGGTCCACACGGTGGCGTTGCCGCCGCCGCCGGTGCCGAGATCGACCTCGATCGACACGTCCGCCTGCTTCAGATGTCCGGCCGCCAGCGGCGCGTTGCCGTCGTGCGGCAGGCCGTGCTCGAAGAGCAGGATGCCGCCCACGTGCACCGTGGCGGAATCGACGTCGAACGACACGCCGGCGCGGCCGGCCGCGGCGACGATGCGGCCCCAGTTGGGATCGGCGCCATGCACGGCGGTCTTCACGAGGGGCGAGTTGGCGATGGTCTTGGCCACGCGCCGCGCGTCGGCGACGGAGTGCGCGTCCGTGACGGCAATCGTGATCAGCTTGGTGGCGCCTTCGCCGCCGCGCACGATCCCCATCGCAAGCTCGCGCGACACCGTGTAGAAGCCCGCCGCCAGCGCGGGGTAGAGCTCGTCGTCGATCTCCACGCCGCTGGCGCCCGACGCCATCGCGAACACGCAGTCGTTGGTCGAGCACTCGCCGTCCACCGTGATCGCGTTGAACGTATCGTCCGCGGACGCACGGAGGACGCGCTGCAGCACGGCTGGCAACACCTTCGCGTCGGTGGCAAGGAAGCCGAGCATGGTGGCCATGTTCGGTTCGATCATCCCCGAGCCTTTGGCCGTGCCTCCGACGGTGAACGTGCCGCGCGGCGTCTTTACCGTGACGGCATGCTCCTTCGGAAACGGGTCGGTGGTCATGATGGCGCGCGCCATCACGCTGCCGTGCTCGCGGCCGAGCGCCGCCGCCGCCGCGCGGATGCCCGCCACGACCTTGTCCATGGTGAGGTTCACGCCGATGACGCCCGTGGAGGCCACCAGCACCTGCTCCGGCAGGCAGCCGAGCTGTGCGGCGGTCTCCGCGGTCATCTGTCGCGCGTCGCTCATCCCGGCGGCCCCGGTGCAGGCGTTGGCGCAGCCGCTGTTCACGACGATGGCGCGGACCAGGCCGTGGCTCGCCTCGAGATGCCGCTTCGAGACGGTGACCGGCGCGGCCTGCGCAAGATTCGTGGTGAAGATGCCGGCCGCCGGCACCGCCGTCTCGGCCGCCAGCACGCTGAGATCGAGCGCGCCGGCCTTGGCCTTGATGCCGCACTGCAGGCCGGCCGCGGTGAATCCCTGTGCCGCGGTGACACCGCCCGAAGCAGCCGCCACCGTGAATTGCGATGCGACGGATGTGCTCATGCCCCGACCTCGGCGGGCACGGCCGCGAACACCTCGTCGAGGATCTCGACGGCGCGATCGAGGTCGGCTTTCTCGATGTTGAGCGGCGGCAGCATGCGCACCACCTTCTCCGACGTGCGGTTGACGATGAGGCCCCGCTCGCGCGCGCCGTCCACGACCGGGGTGGCGTCGATCTTCAGCTGCAGCCCGCGCATCAGACCGGCGCCACGCACCTCCTCGATCACCGGGTGCTTGAGCGCGAGCGCGCGAAGCCGGCGCTCGAAGTGGGCGCCCGCATCGCGGACGTGGTCGAGCAGCCCGTGGTCCATCAACTGCTCCAGGAAGAACAGCGCCGCGCGACACGACAGCAGGTTGCCGCCGTAGGTGGTGCCGTGATCGCCGGCCGAGATCGCGCCGGCCACCTTTTCGGAAATCAGCGCCGCCGCGACCGGCACGCCCGAGCCCAGCGCCTTGCCAACCGACACGAGATCCGGCTTCCAACCGAGCGCCTGGAAGTAGAACCCGTGGCCGGTGCGCCCCAGCCCCGACTGCACCTCGTCGGCAATCAGCAGGGTGCCGGTCTTCGCGGTCACGTCCGCCACGGCCTTCACGAAGCCCTCGGGCAGGTGGCGGACACCCCCCTCGCCTCGGATCGGCTCGGCGATGATGGCGGCGGTCTTGTCGCCGACGGCCGCGACGAGCGTTTCCGGACGGTTCGGATCGACGAAGGTCACCGGCCCGATGAGCGGCATGAAGGGTTCGCGGTAGTGCGGGTCGTGCGTGACCGACAGTGCGCCCATCGTGCGGCCGGCAAAGCCGTTCTCGACGGCCACGTAGCCGACGCGCTCCTTCTCGCCCAGGGTGTGCCAGTAGCGTCGCGCGAACTTGAGGCAGGCCTCGTTCGCCTCGGTGCCGCTGTTGCAGAAGAACGTGCGCTGCAGCCCCGACAGCTCCGCCAGTCTGGCCGCCGCCTGCGCCTGGAACGGGTGGTAGTAGAGGTTCGACGTGTGCAGCAGCGTCGCCGCCTGCTCGGCGACGATCGCCGTGAGCCCCGGGTGCGCGTGGCCGAGCGACGTGACGCCGATCCCCGACAGCAGGTCGAGGTACTCGCGGCCGTCCGCGTCATAGAGGCGTGAACCCTGCCCGCGCACGAACGCGACCGGCTGACGCTTGTACGTCTGCAGCACGTGCTGTTGTTCGCGCGTTCGGATCTCGTCGAGTGTCACTCTCATCGCACCACCTGTGTGCAGTCGGGCTGCATGACCTTTCCATTGGCCAACGTGTCGAACTCGAGCCGCCGGCCGTTGGCGACGAGCACGTCGCCGACGCCCCGCTTCAACGCATCCCGGCACGCCTGGAGCTTGGCCACCATTCCCTTGTTGGCCGTGCCGGCCTTCACCAGCTTCGCCGCGTCCCGTGCCGTCAGGCGCGCGATGGTGCGGCCGTCGGCATCCAGCACCCCCGCGGTTCCGCCCGCAATCACCAGCCGCGCCGCCTTGAGGCGCGCCGCCAGGTGCGAGGCCAGCGTATCGGCGTTCACGTTCAGGAGCTGGCCTTTTTTCGTCGCCCCCACGCACGCGACCACCGGCACGTAGCCCCTGGCCATCAGGTCCACGAGCAGACCCGGCTCGCCGCCGGGCGCCGGCGTCCCGACGAGCCCCAGGTCCACGCTCTCTCCCGCGGTGCTCATGATCGGCGCCGCGCGTTTTACCACCGCAACGCCGGCGTCGGCGCCGGTCAGCCCCACGGGCGTGCCGCCTGCTTCTCGCACCGCCGCGACCAGCCGCGTGTTGATCGAGCCCGCCAGCACCGCCACCACCGCATCGAGCGTCGCCGCATCGGTCACGCGCAGGCCGTCCACCTGGCGCTTCGGAATGCCGGCCAGCGCCAGCGCGGCGTCGATCTCCTTGCCGCCGCCATGCACCACCGTCAGCGACGCCCGCTCGGCCAGCCGGCGGATGCCGCGCGCGATGCGCTGCACGTCCTGCGGCTGTTCGAGCAGCTCGCCCCCCAGCTTGAGGACGACGCACTGGTTTTTATGCGTCGTCCTCCCATCTTTTTTGGGCGCCACGGGCGACTTCGTCCTTTGTCTCCTTGGCGCCTCCGGCGCCGAGCGCCGGTGTGCAGCCACGCGCGGCACTTACAGCAGGCCGGTCCGCTCGTCGAGGCCGAGCAGGACGTTCAGGTTCTGCACCGCCGAGCCGGCCGCACCCTTCACCAGGTTGTCGATCACCGACACCAGCACGACGCGGCGCCGCGACTCGTCCACCTTCCAGCCGATGTCGCAGAAGTTCGTGTGCGCGACATGCTTGATCTCCGGCAG
>DASRPM010000343.1:0-3158 GCA_035646375.1 Vicinamibacterales bacterium | reverse complement strand
TCGGTCGCGGGCACCGACCTGGTGCGCCTCGAGGACGGCCGGTTCGTGGTACTCGAGGACAACCTCCGGGTGCCGAGCGGCGTGTCCTACATGCTGGCCAACCGGGAGATGACCAAGCGCGTCTTTCCCGGGCTGTTCAATCGGTACAACGTGCGGCCGATCGCCCACTACGGCCATTCGCTGCTCGCCACGCTGCGCGCGCTGGCGCCGCCCGCCTGCCAGGACCCGGCCATCGTCGTGCTCACCCCTGGAGTCGGCAACTCCGCCTATTTCGAGCACGCCTTCCTCGCGCGGGAGATGGGCGTGCCGCTCGTCGAAGGGCGCGATCTTCTCGTGCACGACTCGTATGTCTACATGCGCACGACCTCGGGGCTTCGCCGCGTCGACGTGATTTATCGGCGCGTCGACGATGACTTCCTCGACCCGCTGGCGTTCAGAGCCGATTCACACCTCGGTGTTGGCGGCTTGCTGAACGCGTATCGCGCCGGCCACGTCTCGCTCGCGAATGCGATCGGCACCGGCGTGGCCGACGACAAGGCGCTCTACGCCTACGTGCCGGCGATCATCCGTTTCTACCTGTCCGAAGAACCGATTCTCGAGAACGTCGACACCTACCTGCTCGGCAACCCGGCTGATCGCCAATACGCGCTGGACCACCTCGACAGCCTGGTGGTGAAGGCGGTCGGCGAGTCGGGCGGCTACGGCATGCTGGTCGGCCCGCACAGCACGATCGCGGAGCGGGAGGAGTTCCGAGCGCGCATCAACGCCGAGCCGCGGAACTTCATCGCCCAACCGACACTCGCACTCTCGCGCGCCGCCTGTTTCGTGGACAAGGGGATCGAGCCACGCCACGTCGATCTGCGGCCGTATGTGCTCTACGGCGAGCGTGTCACGGTGGTGCCCGGCGGGCTCACTCGGGTGGCGCTGCGTAAAGGCTCGCTCGTCGTCAACTCGTCGCAGGGTGGCGGCAGCAAAGACACCTGGGTGTTGCTGGAATAGGGCCGATTCGTGAATTGATTTGTGACTTCAAATGCTGTTATCCCGAGTCGCTGACGCGCTGTACTGGCTGACACGCTACCTCGAGCGCGCCGAACACACGGCACGGCTGGTGGACGTGGCGCTCGACCTGCGGCTGGGGCGTTCCGCGGACGACGGGGCGCTGCAGCTCTACGGACTGGTGCTGCCGGCGGGGGTGTCGCTGAATCCGAGGTCGCTGACGGAGGCGGCGTTTTTCGACAGCGCCAATCCCAGCTCCGTCACCTCCTGCGTCATCGCCGCGCGCGAGAACGCGCGGCAGGTCCGCGACGAGATCAGCTCCGAAATGTGGGAGCAGCTCAACGCCCTGTTCCTGCGTCTGCGACAAATGCGCGATGATCCGGCGCGCGCCTCGCGCAGCAACGATGCCGCGCGCGTCGTCCTCGAAGGCGCCTACCTGTTTGCCGGCGTGACCGACGCGACCATGGGACATGGGGAAGGGTGGTATTACCTGCAGGCCGGACGTTTCCTCGAACGGGCGGTGACGACGGCCCGGCTGCTCGACACGTTCTTTACCGACGAATCGGGGCCGGTGGCGATGCCGCCGCTCGACCGGGCCGACTGGGTGGCGCTGCTGCGATCGTGCGCGGCGCTCGAAGGTTATTGCCGGCAGTACACCGCGGATGTGCGGCCCGAGCGGGTGACGGAGTTTCTCCTGCTCAACGCCGAGTGCCCGCGATCGGTCCGCTTCGCGGCCGCACGCGTCGAGGATGCGCTCCAGGGGCTGGCGCGGCACAGCGGGCGGCGCAGCGGCCGCGCGGAGCGGCTGGCGGGGCGGCTGCGTTCGTCGCTCGACTACGCCCAGGTCGATGAAGTGCTGAGCGAAGGCCCGCATGCCTACTTCGCCGGGCTTGGCCGCCAGTGCGGCCAGCTGCACGCCGCGCTCTACCAGGGCTACATCTCCTACGCCGTCGAGTCGGCGTTGCCGGCCTGATGCGCTACAGCGTCCGGCACGTCACGCGTTTTACCTACGATACGCCGATCACCGAGAGCGTGATGGAAGCGCGCATGCAGCCGCGCAGCGACGGGCTGCAGCGGTGCCTGCACTTCTCGCTCACCCCGGCGCCGTCAGCGCGGGTGATGATGTACCAGGATCACGACGGCAACACCGTCCATCACTTCAACATCCCGGCGCGCCATGCGCGGCTGACGCTGACCGCGGACGCGCTGGTCGAGTGTCTCGCCCCGAAGCCGGTGCCTCACCGGGTCGGGCCGGGCGCGTGGGCCCAGCTCGATTCGATGGCCACCTCGGGCGAATGGTGGGAATGGACCGCGTCGAGCCCGTTCACGCGTCCCACGCCGCGGCTCGACGCCCTGGCCCGCGAGCTGTCGCTCGAACGCGGCCACGATCCGCTGATGGTCCTCCGCCGCGTGATGAGCGAGATCTACGCGCGCTTCGAGTACAAGCCGCAGAGCACCCGCGTCGACTCGCCGATCGACGAGGCGCTCGAGGCCCGGCGCGGCGTGTGCCAGGACTTTGCGCACATCTTCATCGCGCTGATCCGCCCGCTCGGCATCCCGACCCGCTACGTCAGCGGATATCTGTTCCGCGACCTCGCCACCAGCGATCGGCCAGCCGAAGGGGCCAGCCATGCGTGGGCAGAGGCGTTCGTGCCCGGACCTGGCTGGATAGGCTTCGACCCGACCAACAACCTGGTGGTGGAGGATCGGCACATCCGCGTGGCGGTCGGCCGAGATTACGCCGACGTGCCGCCAACCCGCGGCGTCTACAAGGGTGCCACCGCGGTGAGGAACGAGCTGGCGGTGGCGGTGCGCGTCGGGCCAGTGACGTCGCCGCTGGCGGGGGACGTGATGCCGTTCACCCCCTGGATGTCGCGCGAGGCCGGCGCGCCGATTTCGGATCCCGACGCGGCCCGTAGCCAGCAGGACCAGCAACAGCAGTAGGCGCCGGCTTCCCGGCGAGGATTGCACCCGCGCACCGTCCCGTATATTCTCCGCGTGTCGCGCTGACGCCCGACGAGGAGGACATCCCAGTGAAGAAGATTGTTGGAATCCTATTTGTGCTGGCGCTGGTCGCCATTGCCACCATGGACCACTCCATGGCCCAGGCGCCCGGACAGGCGGTGGACGAGAACGGCGCGCCGATGTTCAGGGTGGATCCG
>DASRPM010000342.1:0-2511 GCA_035646375.1 Vicinamibacterales bacterium | reverse complement strand
GAGCAGGCCAAGGCCGCCAACCCGGCGAACGGTTACGCCGGCCGGTACGGCAACGCGGGCGGCGACTGGACGACGGATCGCTTCGTGGAGGCGATCTACCGCAGCCTCGCGAAGGAGCGGAAATGAACCGCGCGTTCGCGTCGCTCCTGTTGATCCTCGCCGTGTCGGCGGGGCTGAAGCCCCGCCCTGCGAGTGCACAAACACCGCCGTCGGCGCGCGACGCCGCTCCCATCGACATCACCGGCACCTGGGTGTCCTACGTCACCGAGAACTGGCGCTATCGCATGGTGACGCCGCCCAAAGGGGAATACCGCCGGATTCCCTCGAGCCCGGCCGCCCTGCCGCTCATCAACGGCTGGGACCCCGCGGTGGACGAGAAGGCCGGCAACCAGTGCAAGTCCTACGGCGCGGCCGCCATCATGAACGTGCCGGGCCGGCTGCGCATCACGTGGCAGGACGCCAACACGCTCCGCGTCGATACCGACGCGGGCACGCAGACGCGGCGCTTCCAGTTCGCCGCCGCGCCGAAGCGCGAGGGCGCGAAGGCGGGCGCGAAGGCGGCCGCCCCGACGTGGCAGGGCGAGTCGAGCGCACGGTGGGAACGCGGGACGTCGGGCGGCGGCAGCCTGCGCGTCGCGACCTCGAACCTGCGTGCCGGCTACCTGCGGAAGAACGGTGTGCCCTACAGCGAGCGCGCCACGGTGACCGAACACTTCGACGTGGCGCCGCTCCCGGGCGGGGGCCAGCTGCTCCTGGTCACCTCGGTCGTCGAGGACCCGGTGTATCTGACGGGGCCGCTCGTCACGAGCCCGCACTTCAAGAAGGAGCCGGACGGCTCGAAATGGGATCCGACACCATGCTCATCCACCTGGTAGCCCTTGTCCGCCAGGTCGGTCCGCTAGCGGACCGACTATTCAGCGCCGCTTTGGCGGCTCGCGAAGCGAGCCGCCTTGGCGAAGGCGGACGACGCGCGGCGCTCGCCGCGCTGATCGTCCTCTTCGCCGCCGGCCCGGCGGCGGCCCAGTTCGAGTTCACCGGATCGTGGGCGCCGATTGCCAGCGAGGACGTGCAGAACGACTCGGTGCCGGTGGACTTCCTCGGGCTGGCGCTCACCGACGAGGGGCGCTCGCGCGCGCTCGCCTACGACGAATCGCAGAAGGCGATGATCGAACGGCAGTGTCAGGGCTGGGGCGCCTCCTACTCGGTGCTCGGCCCGTTCGGGCTGCGGGTGTCGACGCAGACCGATCCGGCCACCAACCGCGTCGTGTCCTACACCATCGATGCCTGGGAAGACTGGAACGGCATGACCATCTGGATGGACGGCCGGCCGCGCCCGTCGGTCTACGCGCTCCACACGCAGGAAGGGTTCACGACGGGCCGCTGGGAGGGCACGGCGCTCGCCGCCCGCACCACCCACATGAAGATTGGCTGGATCCGCAAGACCGGCGTGCCGCTCAGCGACGAGGCCACGCTCGACTGGCGCTTCGTCCGCCACGACGACGTGCTCACGGTGCTGATGATTGCGAGCGACCCCCTGTACCTCGTGGAACCCGCGATCGTCTCGAAGAGCTTCCGGCTCTCGCCGCGGCCGCTCGACTACCGGATGCCGTGTGCGCCAGGCTTCGAGGGGCGCGAGCCTGGCGACAGCGTGCCGCACTTTCCGCCCGACAAGAATCCGTTCGCCAACGAGTTCGTCGAGTTCTACAACTTGCCGCGTGAGGCCGTGATGGGCTACACGGAGACGCTGTATCCCGAGTACCGCAAGAAGATCCGCGGCACCTACAAGCAGCCGGCGCCCTGCAGCGACTCCTGCGGCCAGGCCGGCAACTTCGTCCGCCGCCGCGCGAACTGAAGATCAGGAGCGTGCGTTGCTGCGGGCCTTCAGGCCCGCCTACTTGAAGCTGATGACCGTGCCGTCCGGCTTGACGACCATCGCGGTCTTCCGCGTGCCTTTCAGCGTCAGCTGATACTCGACGGCGCCGCCCCGCGTCACCTTCGTCGCGTTGACGAAGATCGCGCGAGGATGCGAGCGCATGGCCGCGGCCACCGGCTTGGGCAGATCCTTCTCCAGCACCGCCTCACGGCGCTCCTTATCCTGGGCAAAGACTCCGGTGGCCATCAACGCCACGAGCACGCTGCCGGCGATCCCTCGAATTGCTGCGTAGCGCATCTGTTGCTCCTACTTCAGTTTTGCCGCGCGCGGCACCGCCCCCGAGCCGTCCGGCGGTTCGACGAGCAGCACCATCCGCCCCCCGCGCCAGTTCGGGCGCAGGTGCTTTCCGACATCCACCACGTCGCCCGTGAACGCGTCGCCCGACAGCATCCGGATGTCGCTCACGCCGCGGCCGCGAATGGCGTCGACGGACTGCACCCCGGCGAGCGCGTCGGGCCACGGCCAGTCGTGGACGTGCACCACGCGGCCGTCGTTGCCGCCCTCCACCAGGGCGATCGCGGCAAGCGCCCCGATGATGCCCTGATTCGTGCCGCCCAGCCCCTCGAGATGGCATCCCG
>DASRPM010000341.1:0-2840 GCA_035646375.1 Vicinamibacterales bacterium | reverse complement strand
TTGTGGATCTTGTCCACGCCGAGCATGTTGCCCAGCGTGTAGAAGTAGACGTTGCACGACTTCTCGATGGCGTGGCGCATGTCCATGCTGCCGTGCCCACCTTTGAGGTGGCACTTGAAGAAGCGCCCGAAGAAGTTCGCGCCGCCGTTGCAGGTGATGCGGTGATCGGGCGTCACCAGGCCCTCTTCGAGGGCGGCCGTGGCGACGACGATCTTGAAGATGGATCCCGGCGAGTAGCGTCCCTGCAGGACGCGGTTCTGCAGCGGCTTCAGCTTGTCGGTGTTGAGCGAGTTCCACGTGGCGCGATCGATCCCCACCGAGAAGTCGTTGGGGTCGTACGACGGCAGACTGGCGTAGGTGAGCACCTCGCCGTCGCGCGGGTCGAGGATGAGCGCGGCGCCGTTGAAGCCCGCCAGGCGGAAGCCGTCCTCGGCCGCCTTCTGCAGGTCCGCGTCGATCGTCAGCTGGACGCGCCGCCCCTCGCGCGGCGCAATCTCCTCGAGCGTCCTGATCTCGCGGCCGACGCTGTTGACGACGACGCGCTTGGCGCCGTCGGTGCCCATCAGCAGATCGTTATAGGCCTTTTCGAGCCCCTGCTGGCCGACGATGGCGCCCTGTGTGGCGCCGGCCTCGACCTGCGCATCGTTGGCCTGGCCGACATAGCCGAACAGGTGCGCGGCCATCGCCTCCGCCGGGTAGCGGCGGGCCGGCACCTCTTCCACGACCACGTCGGGCAGTTCGGTGTCGAGCCGTCGCGCGGTGACCGCGGCCACCTGCGCCAGGGTGGCGTCCTCGACGACGACGATCGGCCGGTACGACGGCTCGTTGCGGTGCCGGTCCACGATCTGCTGCACCTGCTGCGCATCGAGGTGGGCCACCGCCGAGAGCAACGCGACCGTGTGCTCCAGGTTCTTCGAGTGCTCGCGGACGATCGAGATCGTGAAGGAGTGCCGGTTCTCCACCAGCACCGTGCCGTTGCGGTCGAACAGCACGCCGCGCGGCGCGCGCAGGGCGAGCGTCCGCTGGTGGTTGTTCTCCGCCATCTCCTCGTACCTGGCGTGCTGAACAACCTGCAGGAACCAGAAGCCCATCGCCAGCGCGGTGAACACACCGACGGCTCCCCACTGCAGCACGTGGAGACGAAGCGCGATGCGACGGCGATCTTCCGCGACAGACATTGATCGATCCTTGCTGCCTCTAGTCTCTAGCCTCTGGCCTTCAGCCTCTGGCCTCTCGGCCGCGGCCTACAGGCTCAGACCTTGTGGCGCCGCGACATCCGCCGGCGTTCCATCATGCCCGGCAGCGACTCGACGGTGGCAAACGCCACCATGCCCACGAAGGTGTTGCCCAACGCCTGGGTGGCCACTGCCGCCCACGGCGATGAAAATGTCCTCAATCCGAGCGCCACGTACAAACCCTGAAACAGCAGCGCGTGCACCGCCGTGGCGCCCATGAATACCAGCAGCCGGGGAATCGCCGCGGTCACGATGAACTGCTGGCCGATGGCCCCGACCACGAACCCGACGATCGACTTCGCGAGCCCGCCGATGCCGATGATGTTGCTCGCGAGCGCGTCCTGGATGAGGCCCGCCACGCTGCCCGCGAGCATCCCGCTTGCCGCACCCGACGTCAGCGCCACGTAGACCACCGCCACGAGCACCAGATCGATCGGCGTGCTTCCTCCCACGACGAACCGCGCCAGCGTCGTTTGCAGCGCGAGGGCCAGCGCAATCGCAATCAGTGCACCGGCTACCCTCACTGCCTTGCCACCGGTCGGTCAGCCTTGGGCACCTCGGTGGCCGACGTCACGACCAGCACCGTCTCGAGCGCCGAGAGGTTCACCGACGGACGAATCAGCACGTCGCTGAACTCACCCGCCGTCCGCTGGATGGATTCTATCTGACCGATGACAAAGCCTTTCGGGTAGATGCCGTCCATGCCGGAGGTGACCACCCGGTCGCCCACCTTGAGGTCGGCCGTGCCGGGCACGTATTCGAACCGCATCCGGTCGCTGCCGGTGCCCACCACCACGCCCTGAGCCCGGCTGCGCTCGACGAGGCCGGCCGCCGCCGCGTTCCGGTCGATGATGAGCTGCACCTTGGCCGCCCGCGGGGTCGGCAGAATCACCCGGCCGACCACGCCCGCCGGCGCGAGCACGGCCATATCCGCCGCCAGCCCCTGCGAACTGCCCTTGTCGAGGGTCAGGGTGCGGAACTCGGGGCTGGCGCCGCTGGCGATGATCATTGCCGGTGTGGTGGCGAACTGCGTCTCGGTCTTGAGCTGGAGCATCTCCTGCAGCACGCGCGTCTGCCCCGCCAGCGCGCGCTCCCGCTGGAGCGCCACCTCGAGCTGCGACACCCGCTGTTTGAGCGCCTCGTTCTCGCGGCCGGTCTCCCGCAGGTTCACGTAGCTCTGCCAGAAGCCGCGCGCCTCGCCGATGCCGCCTGTCGTCACGCGCTGCACCTCGGCCATCGTGCCGAAAATCGCCTGCTCGAGCATGGGCACACCGCGGCGCGTCTGCACCTGTGCCGAGATGAGGATCAGGTGCATCACGGTGACCGTCATGAACAGCCACCCGACGCGCTGACGGATATCGAGGAGCGCCATGGGCGGCCGGACTAGTCGATCGAGATTTTCCGGAGGAGATTGAAGTCCGACAGCATCTTGCCGGCGCCGAGCACGACCGACGACAGCGGATCCTCGGCCATGGCGAGCGGCAGCCCGGTTTCTTCGCGCAGCCGTTTGTCGAGGTTCTTGAGCAGCGCGCCGCCGCCGGTGAGCACGATGCCGCGATCGACGATGTCGGCCGAGAGCTCGGGCGGCGTGCGCTCGAGCGCCAC
>DASRPM010000340.1:0-11547 GCA_035646375.1 Vicinamibacterales bacterium | reverse complement strand
CTCCGTGAACTGCTGATCGAAGATCGTCAGCCCCTTCGTGCGGTCCTGTCGCACCGTCTCCGTCAGGGTGACGTGCGCGCCGCCCGGCCGGCGCCGCCAGCCCTTGAGGCTGATGCGCTTCTCGTATTCCTGCCAGGACGGCAGGTCGGCCACGAGTTCGACGCCGAAGGCGCCGCCCTTCTTCAATACGCGGTGCACGGCCGCCAGCGTGGCCTGCAGGTCGCGTTCACGCAGCAGCGACTGCAACATGCCGTACGGCGCGAGCACCATCGAAAACCCAGGTCCGCCTTCGCCCTTCGGGCTTCGGCGCGACGAGGACGCCCGAGCGGCGTTTCGGGCGTCCTCGAACGGAAGGAATCGGATGTCGCCGCGCACGAGACGGACACGGCGACCGAGCTTCGCGCGCTTCACGCGCTGGCGGGCCCGCGCGAGCATCGGCTCTGATCGATCGATGCCGACGATCGGCACGCCGGCGCGCGCCAGCGGGATCGAAATGCGACCGGTGCCGCAGCCGAGCTCGAGCAGCGGTCCGCCGGTGTTCAGCGCGACGGTGCGCCAGAAGGGCACGTCGCGCCGTCCGAGCGTGCGGGCGTTCTCCCAGTCGTAGAACGGGGCGTACTCGTCCCAGCCTTCGTGGCCCTCGGCTTCGCGAGGCGGAGCCTCGCGAGGCTTAGCGGCCGGACGCGGGTTTCTGGCCAACGGTCGCGAAGAGCATCGTGTTCTGGATCTCGACGAAGGACGAGCCGGCAAGCGCGGCGTCGCGCTGATAGGCGTCCAGCGCGGCAATGAACTGGCGGCCCGCCTGACTCACCGAGCCGGGCGCCGGCGCCGACATGGCGGCGTGGATGCGGGCGCGGCGCCCCGTCCACAATTCGGCCGGCGGCGCGCCAAGCTGCACCTCCGAGACCGGAAACATCCGGACGTCCACCGGCTCGATCCGGCAGCCCGCGAGCAGGCTGGGCACGTGGGGACCAACCGCCGCATACGTGACGTCGTCGCGCGCTTCGGCGACGGCCGCGAAGAAGCGCGCCGCGGCCTGCAGGGCCGCCGCGCCGCTCGGGACCGAGCTGTAGAAGTAGCGGGCGGAGTTGTCGGGCTCGACTATCACCACGCGCCGTCCCGGCGCCGTGACGCGCGCGATTTCCTTGACCGCATCGCTCACGTCGGCCACGTACTGCAGCACGGCCACGCAGAACGTCGCGTCGAACGACGCGTCGCGGAACGGCAGCCGTACCGCGTCGCCGGCGAGGATACTCACGCGCTGGTTGTGGGAACGGGTCTCCGCGAGCGCCGCCGCGGCTTTGGCGGGGACGAGGTCCACGCCGACCAGGCGGACCTGCGAGACCTGCCGGCGGCCGATGCTCACCTCGGCCTGCCCCTCGCCGCAGCCGACGTCGAGGATCAGGTTGCCCGGCCGCGGCCGCAGGGTCTCGACGAGGAACTCCGTGAAGGTGTCGTCCCACCACAGATCCCGGACGTGCTTGAGCGTCGGGGCCGCGAGCGCGTCGATGGTGCCCGTCACGGCAAGGGCCTTAGTCGATCGCCCACTCGCCGGGCAGGATGGGGCGCGTCCGCGGCAGCACGCCGAGACGCGACAGGTAGGCGATCAGTGCGAGAATGCCGACGAACACGCCGAGCTTGAGGACGTCCCCGCCGCGCGACACCGGCACGACCTTCCAGAGCAGCCACAGTGCCGGTTGCGCCAGCGTGACGGCCCACACCGATCCGTAGAAATAGCGCCGCTCGTGCCCTTCGTTCCTGGTGCTCGGGCGCACGCGCGGCAGCCGCCCGAACGCGCCGAGGAGCCACACGGTGCCGGCGATCGGGAAGTAGCCGAATTCGTAGAACTGGCGGAGCTGCCAGCTGCCGGTCGCGACCGCATACGCAAGCCCGGCGGAGTTGAGCACCGCGAACGCCACCACTTCCCCCCAGGCCGTCGTGTAGCAGACGCGGCGGTATAGCGGGTTCGGCCGGTCTTCGGTGAACCGGATGATGTAGGGTGCCGGCTCGCATCCCGGCAGGCGGCCGCGCAATCCGGCGATGCCGGTCCCCACCAGCACCACGGCCAGCCACATCGCCATGCGCGTGTCGAACCCGTGCGCGAAGAGGTCGAAGGTCAGCGGTCCGGGCGCGATGAAGAACACGAAAATCCAGATCGGCCAGTGATTGACCCGGTAATACAGCTTGTTGCGATGGCGAATCTTCCGGTCCGTGTCGCGCTCGATGAAGAGGGCGTCGGTCTCAATCCTGGTGTTGGACATGCGGGAATGTGCGGCGGCCGTGCGCCGCGCTCGGAATAGTTTACTCGCCCGGGCCAGCGCGGCCAGACTCGCTGGCAACCAGGCCTTCCTCGAGCAGCAGGACGCGATCGGCGCACCCGCGTACGAAGTCGGCGTCGTGCGTCGCGGCGACCACGGTGCGCCCCCCCGACACCAGCGTCCGCACGGTGCGGGCGAGCTCGGCGCGCCGCTCCGGATCGAGCGACGCCGTCGGCTCGTCGAGAAGCAGGACGGGCGGATCCATGGCCAGCGCGCGCGCGATGGCCACCCGCTGCGCTTCTCCGCCGGACAGCTCGTGCGGCCGTGCGCCGGCGCGAGCGCCGACACCAAGCTCGTCGAGCAGCCGGCGCGCCGTGCGTTCCGCGGCGTCGCGTGCGTCGCCGCGCACGTGCACCGGCGCGAGCCACACGTTGTGAACGGCGGTCAGATGCGCGAAGAGGTTGTGGAACTGGAAGACCATGCCGACGCGCTCGTGCAGCGAACGGAGGGCGGCCCCGCGCGGCAGCGGTCCGGGCCCGAGACGGAGGCCACCGGTGTCGATCGAGCCGGCCGCCACCGGCTCGAGGCCGGCAATCGCCCGGAGCACCGACGTCTTACCCGAGCCCGACGCGCCCATGAGCGCCAGCAGCTCCCCAGGCCGCGCCTCGAACGACACGCGCTGCACCACCGCGCGCCCGCCGCGCTCCACTCGCAGGTCGCGAACCGTCAGCGCGCTCACGCGTGAATCCCCGCGCCCCAGCGGCGCTCGAGGCGTCGCGCCAGCCGCGACAAGGGCAGCGACATGGCGAGATACATGGCCGCGCACACCAGGCCCGGCAGGAACCAGCTGCCGATGTTCGCCGCCAGGATCTGCGTCTGCTTGGTCAGCTCCACGACCGTGATCATGGACACGAGCGAGCTGTCCTTGAGCAGCGCCACGAAGTCGTTGGTCATCGGCGCGAGCGCGAACTTGAAGGCCTGCGGCCCGCGCACGAGCCGCAGCGCCTGCCAGTTGGTGAAGCCGAGCGTCCGCGCGGCTTCGAGCTGGCCGGGCGGCACCGCCTGCAGGGCACCGCGATAGATTTCGCTCTCGTAAGCGCCGTAGTTCAAGCCCAGCCCCAGCACCGCGGCCGCGAGCGCCGGCAGCTGCACGAAGGCTTCGAGGCCGAAATAGAGGACGAAGAGCTGCAGCAGGAGCGGTGTCCCGCGCACGAGCTCCACCCACGCGGTGAGCGCCCCGCGCAGCAGCCCGCCCCCGTAGACGCGCCCGATCGCGATGAGCATACCGCTCATCACCGCCAGCGCCATCGATACGCACGACAGCGCCAGCGTGATGAGCGCCGCGCGAAAGAGCGCCGGCAGGTAGCGGACCGTCGCCGCCGATGCCGCCTCCGGTTCTGCAGTTTGTAGAGGCGGACCGTCAGGTCCGCCCGGCCCGGCCGACTCCTCGGCCAGCACGCGCGCATAGAGCCGCGGCTGGTCCTCGTTCCACATCCCCCACTGCGTGAAGATGGCCTGCAGCCGCCCGTTGCGCATCGCGTCGCGCAGCAGGGCATCGACACGATCGCGCAGCGTGGCGTCGCGCGCGGCGAGGATCCCGACGTAGTGGCCGATGCCAATGTCGGTGGACTGGTTGGCGAGCGCCGGGTTACGGCGCACGCCACGCTCCGCCAGCACCGCATCGAGCAGCACGGCATCCACGCGGCTCACCGCGAGATCGGTATAGGGATGCACGTCGTCCTCGTAGATGACCGGCTCGATGCCGTGCTCCTGCCGCGCCCGCTCGAGGATCTCGGCTGCCAGCGTGGCGCCGAGCGTCGCCACGCGCCGGCCGCGCAGATCGGCAAGCGACCGGAAACGGCCGGCGTCGGCGCGCCGTACGGTCAGGACCTCGCGGAACTCGTAGTAGGGCACCGTGACCGCCAGGCGGGCCCGCCGGCCGGCGTTGTCCTCGATGCCGCTCAGCCCGATGTCGAAGTCGCCGCGCGCGACGGCGGGATCGAGACTCGAGAAGCCCACCTGGACGAAGCGCGGTGTACGGCCGAGGCCCGCGGCCAGAAGCGCCGCGATGTCCACCTCGAACCCGACGACGCGCGACGGATCGTTCGGGTCGGCCTCCATGAACGGCGCGCCGCCCTCCGCGTCGCCGCCGAAGCGCAGGACCGTGGTGTCCTGCGCGGCCACCGCCGCCGTCAGCACGCCGCAGACGATGACGGCGAGGAGCGGCGGCGTGCGCATGGGCGAATGATAAAGCGGAGAGCCTCTAGCCTCTTGCCTTTAGCCTCTGGGTACTACTTCCGCTTGCCGGGAAGCTCTTGCCGAAGGCCAAAGGCTAGAGGCAAGAGGCTTCAGGTTCTTCTCCTTCTCTCCAACTCCTCCAATGTTCGCGGCCAGTCGTCGCGCAGCAGCCGCGACAGCGAGCGGTCGGCGAGCAGGCGGCCGCCGGTCTGACAGGTGGCGCAGTAGTTCGCCTCGTTGGCGGCGTAGACCACCCGCTGCACCGGCGAGCCGCACACGGGGCACGGCTGGCGGTAGCGGCCGTGCACGGCCATGCCTTCGCGGAACGCGGTCACCTTTTCCGGAAAGCCTTCGCCAGTCTCCTCGCGCAGGCGGGCCGACCAGCCGGAGAGCGTCGAACGGGCCGCATCGAACAGCCGCGCCACGTCGTCGTCGCTGATGCCCTGCGTCTGCTTGAACGGCGACATCCGCGCCGCGTGGAGGATCTCGTCCGAGTAGGCGTTGCCGATGCCACTGAACACGTGCGGATCGGTGAGGGCGCGCTTCAACGTGTGGTTCTCGCGCCGGAGCGCCTCGGCAAAGGCGTCGATGCCGGCGTCGAGCAGCTCGAGGCCACCGGGGTCGTGCTGCGCGAGCGCATCGCGGCCCTGCACGACGTGCAGCGAGGCCCGGCGCTTCGAGCCGGCCTCGGTGAGGATCAGGGTTCCGGTGTCGAAGTCGACAGCGAGCAGGCCCACCTTCCCCGGGACCTTGGTGCCGGGCGGCTTCCAACGAAACCGCCCCGCGATCATCAAGTGGACGACCAGGAACAGCTCGCCCTCGGTCTCCACGACGATGCGCTTGCCCAGCCGCGAAACGCTCACGACGCGCCGCCCCGCTGCCGTGGCGAGCGGCGGCTCCACGGATCGCAGGAGGAACGGCGTGGACAGGCGCACGGCACGAATCGTCTGTCCCACGATCCGGGCGCGGAGGGCGTGCACGTAGAGATCGACGTCTGGCAGCTCCGGCATTGACGACCTCTTATATGCTCTCTCGCATGATCCGGCGCCTCATCCTGTTCGTGCTGGCCGGTGCCGTCGCGATCACCGTCATCGCGGCCGGCGTGCTCTACGCCTTCCTCTCGAACGACGGCATTCGAGTGGCGCTCGAACAGCAGGCCACCGCCTGGTTCGGGCAGCCGGTCAAGATCGCGTCGGCCGGCGCGCAGTTCTGGCCGCGCCCCGGCGTCACCCTCCGGCAGGTCACGGTCGGCGAGCCGGCGCGTCTGATACTCGCCGAAGTCAGCGTGTCCACCGAGCTCTCGGCCCTGCTGCGCCGGCGCATCGCCGACGGCGCCATTCGCATCCGCAACACGCGCCTCGAGCTGCCGCTGCCGTTCGAGATCCCGACATCGGGCGGCGAGGAGGCCGCCAGCGAACCGTCCTCGTTCGCCATCGAGTCGATCAACGCGATCGGCCTCGACAACGTCCGGATCGTGAGCCGCGGCCGTGAGCTGGTGCTGTCGATGGACTCGTCATTCGACGGCGCCCGCTTGAACATCCGGCGCGCCACCGTGGACTCCGGCAAGACGTCGATCCGGGCCGAAGGCGTGGTGACGCTCGAGCCTCGCGTGGACGCACAGCTGAAGGCGGCCGCGAACCGGATTGACGTGGACGAGCTGCTGGCGCTTGCCGACGCCTTTGGGCCGGCGGCGCCGCCGCCGGGGTCGCGCGGCAAGAGCGGGCCGCCGCCACGCATCGCCGCCCGCATCAGCGCCGAGGCGGCGAGCGCCGGCGGTGTCGAGGTGCGCCAGTTCGCGTCCGACGTCCAGGTAGACGGGGATGCGGTCGCGATGTCACCGCTCACGTTCCAGCTCTTTGGCGGACGCTATCAGGGATCGCTGTCGGCGCGCCTCGGCAACACGCTCAGCGCCACGCTGCGGTCGCGGCTGCTCGACCTCGACGTCGCGCGGCTCGCCGAGTTCGGCAACGTCAAAGACAGCGTGACGGGCAGGCTCTCGGGCGCCGGCACGTTCAGCGGCAGCGGACGCGATTTCGGGGCCGTGCTCGCCAACGCGCGCGGGAACGGAACCGCGAAAATCACCAACGGCACGATTCGGCGGCTGGCGCTCGTCCGCACGATCGTCGTGTTCTTCGGCAAGCCGGCGGCCGACGCCCCCAGCGCGAGCGACGCGTTCGACAGCCTCGACCTGCAGTTCGCGCTGCAGAACCAGCTGTTCCGCGCCCACGCGCTGTCGCTGCACTCGCGCGACGTGGACCTGGTGGGATCGGGCTCGCTGGCGACGGCCACCAAGGCCCTGACCGGCAAGTTCGACCTCTCGCTCTCCGAGGCGCTCTCCGCCCAGGCCGGGAACGACCTGCAGCGCTTCACGCGCGAGGGTAACCGCGTCGTCCTGCCGGCCAACCTCGGTGGCACGCTCGACAACCCGCGCGTGACCATCGACGCCGCGGCGGCCGCGAAACGGGGATTGCGCAACGAGGTCGAGCAGCGCCTGAAAGGCCTGCTCGATCGCTTCGGCACCTCACGGCAGCCGTAAGACACCGCCGCGAAGTTCGCGGTTACGGTTACGCCGTGAGGGACGTGCATGGTTGGCCGCGGCCCAGGATTCCCCGGGTCCTTGAATAAGCCATACCGGGCGTTACAATTGAGCCGGCTCCCCGGCCTCCGGAACCATTCATGAACGCACGCACGATCCTCGCGTTTTTGGCCGTGCTGGGCCCGCTGGTGGCTGGCGACGCCGCCGCGCAGAAGCTCTCCCTGCGAATCGACAAGGGGCTGGTGACGCTCGACGCCGAGAACGTCACAGTGGACGAAGTGCTGGCCCGCTGGATCGATACGACGGGGCTGAACGTGGTGTCGAAGAACGGCGTGGGCTCGGACGTGCCGGTCTCGCTGCATCTCGAGGGCGTCCCGGAGCGCGAGGCCCTGGCTGTCCTGCTGCGGGACTTGAGCGGTTACATCATGGGCCAGCGCCGTGATCCCCTCACCGGCATCGTCACCATCGACCGGCTCATGATCCTGCCGCAGAGTGCAGCGCAGGCCACCGCGTCCGTCGAGCGCCGAACGAGCCGGCCGTCGGTTCAGGCGGCATCACCGCCGGTGGAGCTGGCACCGCTCGCCGTGCCCACGCCTGAATCAGAGCCGGACACTTTCGTTCTCGAGTCGGGCGTCGAGCTCGCGCCGATGCCGGACTCTGGCCCCGGAGCCGCGTCATCCGAGGTGCCATCGGCGCCGCTGCGCTCGGTACGGCCCGGTACGATCGTGATGCCGGAGTCGAGGACCGCACCGCTCAGGATCACGCCGCGGCCGCGCGAAGACGCCCCGCAATAGCCGGCACGCCTCGGCGATCAGCGCGCAAACGAGTAGGGAGAGCTCGGGGAGGACCAACCGCCCGCCACCGCCCTCACGATGACGGAGTACTGGCCAAGGGGAAGGGCCGTGATCACCGAGTTCAAGTCCACACGGCAATTGCGGGAGGCATCAAGCGCCGGCTTGCCAATGTTCCTGATGAGCGGCAAGGGTAGGTTGGGCCCGTAGATTTCCACCTGGTAGTAGTCGAGCTTCGCGTGATCGACCGAGGCGCCAAACTCCAACCGCCATGTCCCAGTGCCCGTGGAGGTCGTCGGCGGCGCCGTAACCGAGCCGACGGTGATCGAGGCCGCCGTCGATGTCGTGGCGGCGCCGTCGAAGTCGAATGCCGTCGCTTTGACCGAATAGCTGCCAGCCGCGGCGGCCGTCCAGGCCGCCGCGTAGGGCGCCGCCGTGTCGCTGGCGACTTTCACGCCGTTCACGAGGAAGTCCACGCGCGCCACCAGGTCGTCGGGGTCGGATGCGATTGCGGTGAGCGGAATGGACGTTCCCACCGTGAACGATTGTCCGCCCTTCGGCGACGTGAGCGAGACGACCGGCGGGACATTGGCCGCCACCGACACGAGCGACAGCTTGTCAAAGGCGGCCGCGGCCGGGCCACCGTTCGGCCCGGCGGCAACCGCCATGCCGGCGTACAGGTCGGTCCCGAAAGGCACTCCGATCGTCGCGGCCGTACTCCATGTCGTCCCGTTCAACGAGTGCGCCACTGTCACCATCGAGCCTTTGCGATCGAGCTGCACGAAGACAGGCGCGACGTTCGTGGAGATCCGCTTTTGAAGCGCTGCCTGTCCGGGCCCGCCGCGCGCGACGAACAGGAGGCCGGACTCGTCGGCCAGGACAGCGACGGCCGGAGCTCCCGCGTCGAGCGCCGTGCGCAGGACGACGCCGGCCTGCCGACCGGGGCGGCCCTGAGACGCTGCCACACGCGCCGTCAGCTTGGCGTCGCCACGGGTGCGCGTGTAGATGAAGCGGAATGCGTCGGCGGCGCCGGAAAGGCCGGCGCCATGACTCGCCGCGATGAAGCTGTTGGCCGAGTACGAGGCGGTACCGGGCGAGGGGGCGACTCCGACATCGGAGGACGCCCAACCCGCCGGCATCGTTGGCGTCGTCGCGGTCACGGACATGCTGGACACTGTGGCCGTCGCTGTAGCGGTCGAGGCGCGGCTCGACACGGCGATGCCGACGTAGATCGTTGCGGGCAGGGTCAGGGTCTGCGTCGTCACGAGAGTCCACTGAGCCCCGTCGCTCGAGACCGACGCGGTGATCACCGGCCCCACTCGCTCGAGACGAAGCCAGCCACCGCGCGCCACGGCGACTGAACTGGTGGCCCCGCTTGTGGCCGCCCGGCTCCGGACCGTGAACGCCGTCGCCCCAGCCAGGATGGATGCGTGCCGGGCCGTTGCGGCCAGAGACTCGCGCATCATGAGGCCGGCCTCCATCGTCGACGTTCCAGCAAGCGAGAGCAGACGCAGCTTGACCGTGCCGTCGCCCGTCAGCTTCTGGTAGACGAACATGAACTGATCCGACGTGCCGCCGATGCCTTGACCCGCGCCACTGATCGTGAACACCGGACATCCCGTCGATGTTGTGCAGGTACTCTCCTGGGCGGAGCCTGGGATCGCAGGCGTCCCAACGTTCACTGGCGTCCACGTGCCAGATAAGGCGTGGGCACGCTGCTCCGAGATCGCGATGGCAAGGAAGGATGCGAGGACGATTGCAACCAGGCGGAAAGAGCTATGAGTTTGTATGAGCACCGAGGCCGCCATTAGGCAGCTTCGATGCCAGTGTGGACATCACCGACTAAGTGATAGACAAGTTGGTGTTTAACGTCTGTCTTGGGAGACTTCCCGGGTGACGGTGGAGCGGTTCACAGGGATGTAACAAAGACACGCGTCCGATCGAAAACAGTTCAGCTGACGACCGGGAAGGGTGCTCGCGAGCTGACTTCAGTTGCGGCGCTTGCGAACTTTAGGCGCCGCACGGCGCCCGCCAGGCGGGCAGAATCCCGCGAGTGTCGCGCCCCGCGGCTCGCGCAGAGTGCGCATCGCGTCGCGGTGTTGCGGGGCATTGCCCCACACGCAAGGGGCTGCCGACAGGGCGATGACACCCGGCCGGATTTCCGACACATTTCAGTTCATGCGCGGCCTTCCGATTGCTCTTTTGCGGGCGACTGCATGGGAATCGGATTCGGACTGCGGCGGTACCTCGGACTGGCGGCGCTCGTGCTGAGCGCGGCATCGGCTGCCTCCGCGCAGAGCGCCCCGGCGCCGCAGAGCGCGGAACCGCAGGACGAGAGCGCGCGTGCCGCCAGCGGGCAGCCGCGGTGGACCGCACGGCCGCTCTTCGGCGAGACGGACGTGTACGTGCTGCCGAGCGGCGCGACGTCGCTGCTGTTCCAGCTGCGGCCGACAGCGCCCACGAGCGGGGCGACCGTGACCGACACCGCCTATCGCGCCGAGTTCGGCCTGCCGGGGCGGTTCCAACTGGGTCTGCACGCCACGGGGCGGACCGAAGGCGGCGATAGCGCCATCGGCAACATCGACGCGCAGACGCTGGAGATGCGGTGGGCCCTCGCGGCGTGGGGACGGTTGTGGGGCAATCCCACGATGCACGCCGAATGGCGGGAAGCCAGCCGCGGCGCCGATGTCGGCACCGTCAAGCTGCTCCTCGGCGGCGGGAACGGCAGCGGCTGGCGCTGGGGAAGCAACGTGGCGTGGACGCAGGAGGCCAGCGGCGCCCGCGAGATCGCTCGGGCGTGGACGGCCGGCGTGAGCTACGAGAGCGGGCGCTTCGCGTCGGTGGGCGTCGAGACACGCCTGGCGTTCGTCGATCGGCTGGGCACCGACCGCCACACGCGGTCGGCGATGGCGCGGGAGCTCCTCGCGGGGCCGAGCCTCCAGATCCGGCCGGTCCGCCGGCTGTACATCAATCTGGCGCCGCTCTTCGGCGCGACCGTCTCGTCGCCTCGCTCGAGGACGACGCTCGCCGCCAGCTGGCAGTTCTGAGAGCCTTCAGCCGCTAGCCTCTAGAGGCCAAACGCCAGAGGCTAGAGGCAAGAGGCAAGAAAAAAGGCCTGATGTTTTCACATCAGGCCTGAAAAAATAATCCCGGCAGCGACCTACTCTCCCATGCACCTACGCACACAGTACCATCGGCGGTAGCAGGCTTAACTTCCGTGTTCGGAATGGGAACGGGTGGAACCCTGCCCCTATGACCACCGGGAAACTTGCTGGCAACCGGCGGGCGGGCCTGGTTGCCAATCTCACTTGCCTGGGGTTCGACAGGGTGGAGCGTAGCTATCAGCCGCGCCTCATCGCCCTATCGATCGTCCCAGGACATTTCAAAGACCTAGACGGATCTTACCCGACAACTGAACACCCTGCAAACGGTAGCCCTTCGCAATCACTCACAGCATTGCTGAAGAGAGAAAATATGGTCAAGCCGCACGGCTCATTAGTACCAGTAAGCTTAACGTATCGCTACGCTTCCACACCTGGCCTATCAACCTGGTCGTCTACCAGGAGCCTTCAGAGGGATTAAATCCCTGGGAGATCTCATCTCGTGGAGGGTTTCACGCTTAGATGCATTCAGCGTTTCTCCCTTCCGAACGTAGCTACTCGGCGCTGCCACTGGCGTGACAACCGATACACTAGAGGTTCGTCCAACCCGGTCCTCTCGTACT
>DASRPM010000339.1:0-6813 GCA_035646375.1 Vicinamibacterales bacterium | reverse complement strand
CACGTTCGTAGTTGAGTGTCGCGAGATCCTGTTGCGCGTCGGCCACCAGCCGCTCCACCGTCGCGATGCGCAGCGACACGACGCCAACGACGGCGAGCACCGCCGCCGCAACTCCCCAGACGATCGTTCCCTTCATAGGTCTCTCCAGGGCGGTCTAAAGACCGCCCTCTACATACACCCGACCCGCCCCACCCGCCTTACCCGCCTACGGGAAGGTTCTGAACACCGGGACCGACAGCTTCAACGTGGCCGCGAGCAGCCACAACGCCACCGCCGCCAGCGCGTAGGCCGAGAACCGCGGGCGCTGCACGCTGTACTCGCGCGTCTCGATGCGTCCGGGCGACAGCCGGTCGATGTCCACCAGCGCGCGCGACAGCGATTCATCGTCGTAGGCCGCGTAGAACCGCCCGCCGGTGCGCTCGACGACGGTCTTCCAGATCTTGTCCTGCGGCACGTCGCCGAACCGGTAGTTGTAGGCGGTGCGGATCATGTGCACCGGAATCTTGAGCGTCCGCGCCTCGTTCACCAGCTTGTCGAGCGGCTTGTTGGCGCGATTGAGCTCCGAGTCGCGCCCGTCGGTGAAGACCACCATCAGGTTGCCGGAGGCGTTGATGAAGTTGAACGCCTTGAAGAGCTGTGTCGCCTGATCGATCCCTTCGATGATCGTCGTGCCCCAGTCGCTGAAGCGGCCCCACTCGCGCGGGTCGCTGATGAGGCGCACGCTGAGCAGGATGTTCTCGTAGTCGGTGGTGAACGGCGTCACTACGTAGGCCTGGTTGCCGAACTGGATGAGCGACACGACGTCGCGATACGGCCCCTTCATCCGGCGCTGGATGAAGGCTTCGGCGCCGGCCACCGCGGTGAAGAAGGTGGATTCGCCCTGCGTCTTGAACGTGGTGGACTTGAAGCTCATCACCATGCTCGTGGACGCGTCGACCAGCAGCGCGATGCGGCGCCCCGGGTGCGACACCTCTTCGCGCGTGAAGCCGGTGTGCGGGTCGGCAAGCGCCATCGCAAAGAGCGGCACGCCGGCACAGAAGAGCAGCACCGGCAGATGGCGCGCCGCCGAGAGGTGCGAAAGGCGCATCAGCGGCAGCAAAGCCGGCAGGGCGATGTGCGTGCGCCCCGGCCGCCGGCCCTGGACCGCGCGAATCAGCAGCACCAGCAGCACGATCGCGAGCAGCGCCGCGCACAGCAGCACGGCGCCGCGGGCGTCGGTGAACTGCAGATCCTCCCACCGCGTCCTGACCCATTCGTCCAGGGTGCCGCGGACGGCCGACGGGAGGAGGCGGATGTCAGGCACGGCCGTTCAGGCCCCCATCACCGAGCGGGTGACGGTCTGCACCATGCGCATCGGCCACAAGGCGCCGACGCGCAGCCGCTGCACGGCCTCGAGCGCGTTTTCCATGGCCCGATCGAGCTCCGGGCCGTCCACCGTCTCGGCGCCCTGCTCGCGACGGCGCCCGTAGGCCGCGCGGCCGAACGCCTGCAGCGCCTCGGCGAGCTGCGTCATCGCGCCGCGGACGCGGGAGCCGCGGGCCGGGCGCTGATCGAGCGCGGTCGCGATGGCCGGCGGCGTGGTGGCGGCCGAGATCATGGCGCGACCCATCCCCAGCGTGCCGGTACGCACCACCACCTGCCCCTCGCGGCTCGTGACGTCACTGGCCACGTGTTGCTGCGCGATCGGGCGTCCGAGGGCCGAGGCGCTCGCCACGCGCATGGCCGGCAGCGCCCGCCGCGCGAGGTCGGGCGACCAGCCCGAGGCACGGGCGTCGCGCTGCACGTCCTTCAGCGTGGCCGCGCAGCCCGCGAGCAGCGACGAGGCCGGCACCGGACGCGCCGCGGCCGGCGTGCGGATGCGGAACCGCTGCGCGAAGCGCAGCAACGCGAGCACCGCGAACACGGCGGCGAACACCAGCGCGATGACGGCCGCCACCCGCGCGGCCGTCGCGTAATAGCGCCGCGACTCGATCTCGGCGAACGTCAGCGACGAAGCGTCGCGGATGTCGCCGGCAGCGCGCGGCACCAGAGACAGGATGCGCATCGGCAGCGCCGGCAGCACGTAGCCCTGGTCGCGGCCGCTGTCGTCGGTCCCGGCGCTCTTCAGGTTGTAGGTCACGGTGACGGCCGGCAGGTTGATGTCCTGGCCGAAGTAGCCGTCGTTGAGGAGCCGCACCGCGTACTCGAACTGGACGTAACGCCACGGCGGCGCCACCACGTCGTTGCGCCGCGTCGCGCTCACCACCTCGAACGGCGTCAGCTGGATGGCGCCGCCTTCGAGCTGCGTGAGCTGCGGCACGACGGCGATGGGACCGGTCTCGATCACGCCGCACGTGAGCGTCAGCCCGAAGGTCTCACCCACGCGCACCGATGTGCGGTCCGTCTTCCACCAGCACCGGATCGGGTCGGACTCCACCTGCCCCGCCCGGGGCGGCAGCCGCGGCGCCGCCGGCTTGGGCGCCGGCCGCGCTGGCGCAGCCGGCGCGGCCGCCGACGGGGTTTGCGCCAGGACCACCGCCGCCGGAGCCAGCCACGCTCCGACCACGACAGCCACCACTCCACATGCCGTTGTCAGTCTGCTCATCTCGTCTTCCGGAGCCTGCGCTCGGCGGTGAACTCCACCAGCGCGGTTTCCATCTTCCATCGGTCGAGCCCCACGCGCACCACGTCCAGCCCCGCGTCCTGCGCCTGTTTCGCCACCCGGTCCTGCCACTCGGTCACGCGGCTGGCCAGCTTCGACAGTTCGCGCCGCGAGAACACCCGTGTGCGGCCCGTCTCGACATCGAACGCCTCCACCCAGCCGTCCGACAGCGACGGCAGCTCGTAGGCGAAGCGCACATCCGCCATCAGCAGGAACACGTCGTGGACGGCGTTGAGCAGCGCGAGCTCGCGCACCACGCGGTCCGCGTCCTGAAACAGGAAGTCGGAAATCACCGGCACCAGCGACGATCGGCGCAAGTGTCCTTCGATGGCCGTCGTCACGTCGCGTACGCCGCCGGGGACGTCGAGCGCGAGCCGGTTGCGATAGAGGTCGACGCAGTAGATGACGTGCGAGCGGCCGATCTTGGGCCGCGCGGCCGCCAGCTGCTCGAACCGGTCGTCGAAGGTGACCAGGCCGAACATGTCCTGGAAGAACACCGCCGACAGGCCGACGGCGGCCACGGCGCGCGCAATCGCCGTCTCGATCGTCGCCCCGTGCGCGCCGCAGCGCGTGGACATCGAGGCGTCGGCCACCGCGACGATGGCGGCGTTGCTGTCCTGTTCGAACTCGCGGGTGATGAGCGGGCTGAAGTTGGTGAGCGACGACTGCGCCCAGTCGATCGACGACGGCCGGTCGCCCGGCTCCCAGTCGCGCACGCCGACGAAGTGGAATCCCGGCCCCTTGAACACGCTGGTGTGGTCCCCCAGCGTGAGCTCCTTCATCCGGCGCACGATGAACAGCTCGATCTCGGCAATCTCCCGCAGGTTGACCGACGACGTGTCGGCGGGAGCGCTGCTCACGGAACCGGTACCCGATCCACGACGTCGTCGATCACCATTTCGACGGTGACGCCGTGGCTGGCTGCGTGTGGGCCGAGCCACACCCGGTGGCCGAGCACGTAGCGCGCGAGCGCCTGCACGTCTTCGGGGTAGACCTCCGAGCGCTGGTGCATCAGCAGCGCCCACACCTTCACCAGCCGGCCCCAGCAGATGGTGGCGCGCGGCGAGCCGCCCAGATCCACGCAGGTCTCGACGAGCTCCGACGGCGAGTGCGTCCGCCAGTCGGTCTCGGCGTTGAAGGGGCGCGTCGCGCCCACCAGCCGGCGGATGTACTTGGCCAGCGACTCGTGCAGGTAGACCTCACGGGTGATCACGGCGCGCAGTTCGATGATGCGCTCCTTCGACATCAGCGGCTTGAGGTGCACGTGCTTGAAGTCGAAGTTCACGAGCCGCTCCTCGTCGGCGGGCGACAGGTACGGCACGTTGACGATGATGGCAAAGCGGTCGGCCGCCGCCTCCGAGAGCGGAAAGGTGCCCTGCCCCAGCTCCACCGGGTTCATCGTCGCGATCGCGAAGCTGAAGGGCGGCAGCACATAGGTGGACTTGCCCACCGTGACGGTGCGGTCCTGGAGGCCCTCGAGAAAGGCGCTCTGCGACTTCAGCGGAATGCGGTTGATCTCGTCGAGCAGGATGACCTCGGCCGACGCCAGCGGCCCGAACTCGGTGATGAACTCCCCGGTGGCCGGGTTGATCATCTGGAACCCGACGATCTCGGTCGGCTGCAGGTCGGCGCGGCCTTGCAAACGCGCGAACTTCGCGTTGCTGATGGCGGCGAGGATGACGCCGAAGAACGTCTTGCCCACCCCGGGCACCCCCCTCAGAAGGAGGTTGCCCGCGTTGACCTGGCGGTTCTGGTCCTTGTCGTAGGTCGTCGGGATCTCCGAGAGGAGGACGACGTTGGCGAGGGCCTTTTCCGTTGCGTACCCGACCAGAGCGTTGCCGGCTTCTGCGACGATGGCGTGGTGGAGATCGACCGCTTCCTGGAGCTCTGGGTGCATGAACCGCCTTGGCGAAGTGACAGACCGTGAATCATACCCGCCTTCGCCCTTCGGGCTACGGCGCGGCAGGCCTGGCCCGCCGGAGCGCGTAGCGCGGCGGCGGCCTGACCTTTGTTGGCACCACTGACAATTTGTGGCGAGCCGGCCCGTGCAGGGCGGTGCAGGAACACCGATCCGGGTGACACCCCTGACCTCTGCTGCACAGTTGCGGGCTGGCAACGTTCTTGTTCTATGTCCAGCAGAACCGAAACGGCAGATGACGAGGCACGCTCCCCATTCCTTCGCCCGCGCCACCCGCGCGACCAGCCAGCAAGGCTTCACGCTGATCGAGCTGCTGATCGTGGTGGCCATGATCGCGGTGCTGGCGACCATCGCCTTCCCGATTCTGCTGCGCGCGCGCATCACCTCGAACGAAGGCGTCGCGGTGGCGTCGCTGCGGACCATTCATTCGGCCCAGGCCGCGTACGCGGCCACGTGCGGATCGGGCGGCTACGCGCAGACCCTCGAGGATCTCGCGAAGAAGCCGCCGGGCGCCGTGGTGGCATTCATTCAGGAGCCGTACATAACGAACGGCGTCCTCATGAACGGGTATCTCGCCAACATGATGGCGGCCGACGGCGCCAACACGATGCTCGACGCGGGCGACACCTGCAACAACTCGGATGACGATGCCGTCACCGGGTTCGTGGCCGAGCGGCACCCGCGATCCGTGGGCGAGACCGGTGTGCGGTCGTTCGCCATCGACACTCAAGGCACGCTCTATATGCGTCAGGACGGCGACCCGATCGACGACGCGTTGTCGGGCACCCAGGTCTACCAATAGGTCGGGTTCTCCCGCACGTCCCAAGCTCCTCCCAACCGGCGCCGGATCCCCAGGCAACTTCCTCCGGCGCCGGCCCCCTTCACGCGGGCCTCGCCGAAAGCGCTTCGGATATAGTGGCATTCCATGCAGATGATGACGGCCGCGGTGCTGAACGCGGCTCCGGGCGGCCTTCAGATCGAGCAGCTGCCGATCCCTGAACCGCGCGCCAATGAAGTGCTGGTGAAGGTGCACTCGTGCGGCGTGTGCCACACCGACCTGCACGTGATGAAAGCCGAAGTCGCCTTCCCCACTCCCGCCGTCATGGGGCACGAAGTGTCGGGCACGGTGGTGGCGCTCGGTCCGGGCGTGAAGGGGCCGGCGGTCGGCACGAGGGTCGTCTCGGCGTTCGTGATGCCGTGCGGATTCTGTCCCGCGTGCGGTGCCGGCCGCGACGATCTCTGCGAGAACTTCTTCGGCATGAACCGCCTGAAGGGGACGCTCTTCGACGGCACCACGCGGCTGCGCCGCCCCGACGGCACGCCCGTGGCGATGTATTCGATGGCGGGCATGGCGGAGTACTCGGTCGTTCCCGCCACCGACGTGTTTCCGCTGCCCGACAACCTGCCGCTCGAGGAATCCGCAGTGCTCGGCTGCGCGGTGTTCACCGGCTACGGCGCCGTGCGGCATGCGGCGGACTTGCGGGGCGGCGAGCGCATCGCCGTCATCGCCACCGGGGGCGTCGGGCTCACCATCGTGCAGATCGCCAAGGCCTTCGGCGCGTCGCAGATCATCGCCGTCGACGTGCGCGACGACAAGCTCGAAGCGGCCCGCAAGATCGGGGCCACGGACGTCGTCAACTCCACCAAGGTGGACGCCGTGAAGACGATCCGCGAGATGACCGGCGGCGCGGGCGTGGACGTGGCCTTCGAAGTGCTCGGCCGGCCCGAGACCTTCGTCCAGGCGTTCGAGAGCATCCGCGACGGAGGCCGCATGGTGGCCGTCGGCATCGCGGCCGGCAAGAGCGCCGCTCCGATCGAGATCACGCGCCTCGTGCGGCGCGGCCTGCGCATCGTCGGTTCTTTCGGCGCCCGCACGCGCTCTGACATGCCGGAGATCATCCGCCTCGCCGCGCAAGGCGTCTTCCGCCCGGCCGAGATGGTGACGCGACGGTTCAAGCTGACCGAAGCGGATGAAGCCTACCAATTGCTCGCACGTGGAGAAATACTTGGTCGTGCGATCGTAGTTCCATAGGCTCACGGCTCACGGCTCACGGCTCGTGCCTGTCTGGCTTGAGCCCGTCCACGCCGTGAGCCCTGAGCCCTGAGCCTTCGAGGATCGACTTCCATGATCGAACAGGGAACTCTTCTCAATTTCGTCGGCGGCAGCTGGCAGCGCGCGGATGCGCGCGAGAACATGGCCGTCCGCAACCCGGCCACGGGCGAGGTGTTGTCGTCGGCTCCGCTGTCGGAGAGC
>DASRPM010000338.1:0-10222 GCA_035646375.1 Vicinamibacterales bacterium | reverse complement strand
TGAGCGCCATGGTGTCGGGCACCGTGAGGCGCGACCCCATCGCTTCGGTCAGCCCGTAGAGCGCCGCCATCTCGGTGTTGGCGCGCGCGATGTTCTCCAGCACGTTGTCGATCGGGGCCGGCGCCGGCGCCGCCTGGCCGGGGAGCTGTTCGGGCACCGGTGGCTGAACGCGTGTGCCCGGCGCCGCGGCGGTCTCGGCCAGCGGCATTTCCTCGTCGAGGATCTTGAGGAACATCGCGACCAGCGTCGGGTCGAGCGCCACGCCGGCTTCTTCCTTGATGATCAGGCGCGCATCGGCCTCGGCCATGGCCTTGTGGTACGGGCGGTCGGCGATGAGCGCGTCGAAGTAGTCCACGATGCCAAGGATGCGCGAGCCGAGCGGAATCGACTCGCCGCGCATCCCCTTGGGATAGCCCTCGCCGTTCCATTTTTCGTGGTGCGAGGCGATGAGCGCGGCCACGGGATAGCCGAAGTCCACCGCGCCGATGATCTCCGCGCCCACGGTCGGGTGCTGGTGAATCAGCTTCCGTTCTTCGGGCGACAGCTTGGTCGGTTTGTTGAGGATGTGCTCGGGCACGGCCAGCTTGCCGATGTCGTGCAGCAGCGCCGCCACCTCCACGCCCTTCACCTCGTCCTCGCTCATGCCGGCACGGCGGGCGAGCGTGACGGCCAGACGCTGCACGCGGCGGACGTGCGTGTCCGAGACGGACTTCGACGCTTCGAGCGTCTGATCGCGCGCGCCGATGGCGCGGGCCAGCGCCTCGACGGTGGCCAGATGCAGCGTCTCTTGCTTTTCGATGAAGCCCAGGTAGGTGCGGTATCCCCAGTAGAAGAGGACGACCGGGATCGCCACGAACGCCGCCAGGCTGCTGGCGGTGACGATCAGATAGGCGGCGGAGACACCGACGATGGCGCCGACGAAGCAGGCCGGCGCGCTCCACAGGAACTGCTCGCGCCACAGCAGCGCGGGCGATCTCTTCGACTCGAGGGCCACGGCCTGCGCCAGCATCAGCGTGTTGCAGAAGAAGAACGCCGTGGCGCCGGCGAGCGTCGGGACGACCAGCGCTGTCCAGTCCGCGGTGATGGTCAGGCCGCCGACGAAGCCGGCGGCCGCGTGCGTGATGGCCGTGGCCGCGATGATGTTGGCGATGCTGAAGACGGTGCGATACGTCGCCATCCGGCCCGCGTTGTTGAGCGAGCACTGGGCCCACACGCTCACCGCGATGATGAAGGTGGCGGCAAACGGGCTGAAGAGCGCCAGGGCCGCGAAGTTCGTGCAGTAGGACAGCGACACCGTGGCGCTGCTCGGTAGCAGCGGCAGGCGAATCTTGGTGGCCGCCAGCACGACCGACGTCACGAGCACCGGGTAGAAGAACGCCGGGTTCTCGTAGCGGACGTTCAGCGACTGGAACACCAGGATGACGCCCGCCGCGGCGGTGATGACGCCGATGTAGGCCTGCAGCAGCCGCGGCAGCGCCGTGAACGCCTTGGGCGTCGGGGCTGTCGATGGGGAAGATTCCCCAGCGAAGAGGCGTGAAGGTACAGGCATGGTCCTGGTAGTCCCGCTGTCAGCGGTATCGGCAGGACGGCGCAATTTGGCTAGGGGTTGCCCTTAGTTTTCGTTCCAACCGGGGCGAGTGGCGAGGATGTCGAAAAACGCCTTCAATTGCTCGTCCCAGACGCCCCAGGTGTGGCCGCCGGGCACCTCGACGTAACGGTGCGGCAGGTTCCGCGCGGCTAGCTGACGCACGAATTCCCGGCTGGCGCCCAGGAGCGGGTCGCCGAGGCCGCACGCGACGTAGAAATAGGGGGCGGTGTCAGAGACGAGCTGGGTGACGAGCGTCAGCGGATCGCGGGCGCGCCGCTCGTCGCTGCCGGGCGCGCCGAAGACGAGCCGGGAGACGCCATCGCCACCGTCGGCCCGCGCGCTGGCCAACGGCGCGCTGAGGGGCCCGGCCGTGCCGAAGATGTCCGGGTGCCGCAGCGCGATCAGCGCCGAGCCAAATCCGCCCATCGAAATGCCGGCGATCGCCCGGCTCTCACGCGTGGCCAGCGTCCGGTAGTTGGTGTCGACATACTGCACGAGGTCGCTGGCGATCAGGTCCTCGTAGCGCGCGTCGGGCAGCCCCGCCGCGTTGGCGAAGAAGCTGCGGCCGCCGTTGGGCAGCACCACGATCATCTCGCGCGCGGCGGCCTCGCGCGTGAACCAGGCCCGCGACGGGAACGCGGTGTGCGTCTGACCGCCGCCGTGCAGGAGAAAGAGCACCGGGTACCGTTTCGACGACGCGTCGTAGCCGTTGGGCAAGAGGACCGCAAACGCATACTGGCTGTTGCCGAGCGACGGGCTCGTGATCCGGACCGTCCGTGCCGTCGGGCGGGGGGCCGGTGCCGCGGAATCCTGCGCGGCCGGCACCGTCGCCGAGCCGAACAGCGCCAACATCACGACGCATGCGCGCGAGAGCCTCACGGCGCGCATTGTACAATCGCGATGAGTGGCCATTCGTCGAACGGGAGGCGTGTTGTTGAGCGTGCTGCTGGCCGCGGGCTGCGCCGCGCCGGCCGAGGTGCCGTCGTGGGAAGCGGGCAATCCGGTTCGCCCGCTGCCGGTCTCGCCCATCGGGCCCGACATCAACCTCGCGGCCTTGAAGACGCCGCCGACGCCGGAACGCGTGCGGCTCGGCCGCTGGCTCTTCTACGACGCCCGCCTGTCCGCCGACGGCACCGTCTCGTGCGCCACCTGCCACGAGCCGCAGCACGCGTTCTCGCAAGGGACGCCGGTAGCCACCGGCATTCGCGGTCAGAAGGGCAAACGCAAGGCGCCGACCTTCATCAACCAGGCCGTCACGCTGTACCCGCACTTCTTCTGGGACGGCCGCGCCGGCTCGCTCGAAGAGCAGGCGCTCGGCCCGATGGCCAACCCGCTCGAGATGGGCAACACGCACGAGGCGGTGGTCGCCACCGTTGCCGGCGTGCCCGGCTACCGCAAGTACTTCGCGGAGGCGTTCGGCAGCGAGGCCATCACCAAGGAACGGATCGCGCAGGCGATCGCGGACTACGAGCGGACGCGGATGAGCGGCAACTCGCCCTACGACCGCTGGCGGCGCACCCGCGACGCCACGGCGGTGCCGCCTGAGGTCAAGCTCGGACACGAGCTCTTCTTCGGCAAGGCCGGCTGCGTGCAGTGCCACGTGGGCAGCCGGTTCACCGACAACAACTTCCACAACATCGGGATCGGCTGGGACGAGACCACCAGGACGTTTGCCGACGAAGGGCGCTACCAGACGACGAAGGGCACCACCAACGAAGGCTTCGCGGAGTCGGATCGCGGCGCCTTCAAGACGCCGACGCTGCGCGAGGTGAGCAAGCGCGCGCCGTACATGCACGACGGCTCGGTGGCCACGCTGCGCGAGGTGGTGGAGTACTACAACCGGGGCGGCAACCGGAACCCCTACCTGGATCCCAAGATGCCGCAGAAGCCGCTCGGCCTCACACCGGCGGAGATCGACGCGCTGGTGGCGATGATGAACGCGCTCGACGGCGAAGGCTACGCCGACACGCCGCCCACCAGCTTTCCCAAGTGATCAGGGCGGCCTGAAGGCCGCCCTCTACGTACGCGATGTAGCGGGCGGTCTTCAGACCGCCCGGCGCTATTTCTGCGCGGAGAGCCAGCGGGTGAACGGGGCCGACTGCCGCTGATCGAGCGCCACGCACGACTCGATGCGCTCGATCGCCTGCTGCAGTCCCCGCGCCGCCGGCGGCACCGGGTTCTTTTCGAAGAACGCGCGGACGTCGTTCGCCCGCTCGGTGGAGCAGAAGCCGCCCAGCGCGCCCACGATGCCGGGAACGCCCTGGAACACGCCGAGTTTTTCCGTCAGCTGCGCCCAGTGCGACTTCACGAACGCCCAGGCGATCTCCTGCGTTTCCGGCTGGTTCAGCAGCAGGCCGATGAGCGTCGACGTGTCCTGCGAGCGGACCTCCGCTGAACTGGCGAACTCGAGCGTGCGCGTCACGAGCGCGGGATCGCGGAACCACGCGAGCGCGCTGAAGAACCGGTGGTACTCCTCGGGCTCCGAGCGCGCCTTCGCGAGCTCGGCGAAATAGCGGTCGTACAGCGCGCGATCGCCGCCCGCGGCGGCGGTCCGCAGCACGGCCCCCACGATGTTCGGTGGCACCGCGGAACGGTCGTCGAGATACGCGAGCGCCAGCGTCCGGGCGCGCTGCTGGATGGCCGTGTCGTCCGCCGTGTCGCCGAGCAGCATCAGCAGCGTGGCGCGGCGCCCCTGGATGCCGTCGGCATCGGTTGCGCGGCCGGGAAGCCCGAGCGACTCGAGCACCGGGCCGAAGCGTGCGCGGATCCACGCCTTGTAGGCGGTCCGCTGGCTGTTGTCCGCGACGGAGGTGGCCACGGCGCCCACGCGCGCGGCCACGTCGTCGATGACCGAGGGCGTATCGTCGGCGGCCACCACCGCCGCCAGATCCAGATAGGTGCCGATGTCGTGGCGGCCGGCCCGGACCATGCGCCACTCGTCGCCGACGAGCGTCACCCGCTCGGGCGCCTTCAGCGTGGCCGCGGTCTTGCCGAGCGCCAGCACCGCCTCCGGGCCGTGATCCGAGAAGTAGTAGCCACGGCTTTCGGCGTTGATGAAGGCGGGGCCGGAACCGCCCTCCAGCCGGAACACCTGCGTCTGTTCCTTCATCAGCTCGCAGCGCGGCGCCTGGCCCTGCCGCGCGAAGCACACCGGGATGGTCCACTGCTGCGACGCTGACGACGAGGGCGCGGCCGCCTCCGGGCTGCCGTAGAAGCGCTGCTGCGTGAGCGTCAGCTCGCTCGAGCCCGGCGCGTTCTTCAGTCGCGCGGAGATCACGGGAGCGCCCGTCTGATCGACGTAGGTCTTCATGATCTGATCGACGGGCTTGCCGGTGACGCGCGTCATCTCGGTCCAGAAATCCTCGCCCGCGGCGTTGCCGTAGGCGTACTTCTTCAGGTACGAGGACACGCCCTGCCGGAAGGCCTCCGGGCCGACGAACGCCTCGATCATGTTGAGCACGCCCGAGGTCTTCTCATACGCGATCGGATCGAACACCTCGTTGATTTCTTCCGGTGTGGACACCTTCGTGCGAATGGCGCGCGTGGAGCGGAGCGCGTCGAGGCCGAGCGCCGCCTGCGTTTCTTCGGTGGCGTTGAGGTCCATGCGCCACTCGGGCCGCCACGCGGCCAGCGGCTTGTTGGCGGCCCAGGTCGCAAAGCCCTCGTTCAGCCAGATGTCGTCCCACCACTTCATCGTCACGAGGTTGCCGAACCACTGGTGCGCGATCTCGTGGGCGATGACCAGGGCGATGTTCTTGCGCAGGTCGACCGACGACCGCTCGGGATCGGCCAGCAGCATCCGCTCGCGGAACGTGATCGCACCCCAGTTCTCCATCGCCCCGGCCGCGAAATCGGGCACGGCGATGATGTCGAGCTTGCCGAACGGGTACTTGATCCCGAAGTACTGGTTGAAGAACGCCACCTGCTGCTCGGCGGCCGCGAGGGCGAAGCCGGTGAGCGCGCGCTTGTCGGGCGTGGAGCAGATGCGAATCGGGATGCCTTCGGCGCCGCCTTCGCGGCACACGAAGTCGCCCACGAGCATCGCGACGAGGTAGGTGGACATCTTCGGCGTCGTCGCGAACGCGACCGTGTGCGTGCCCGGGTCGGGTCCCGGCGTGTCCGAGATCTGGCGGCCGTTCGAGATCACGGTGTCGGCCGCGGCCACGGTGAGGGAGATGTCGAAGGTGGCTTTGAAGGCGGGCTCGTCGAAGGACGGGAACGCCCTCCGCGCGTCGGTGGCCTCCATCTGCGACACCGCGTAGCGGCGGCCGTTGGCCACGCTCAGGTAGAAGCCGCGCAGCTTGTCGTTCAACAGCCCGGTGTAGGTGACGGCAATCGACCCCGCACCGGCCGGCACCGGCCGGTCCACGGTGAACGTCACCATCTCGTTCTTCGCGTCCTCGGTCACCCGCGCGCGCTGCGTCTGGCCGCCGGCGGTCACGCTCACCTCGCCGAAGGTGATTTCGGCGGCGTGGAGCGTGATGGCGGTGGTCGGCTTTGCCACCTGCACGCGGATCGTCTCGCGCCCCCGGAAGGTGGCCGCGGCGAGGTCCGGCGCGAACCACAGCGTGTAGTGCTCGGGCGTCACGCCACCAGGCAGCCGCTGCGCCAAGGCTGGCGTCGCGAGCAGAACGGCCGACACGAGGATCAGAACTCTGCGCATGAAATGACGATAGCAGAGATTTCGGCGCCTGCCGGGCCCCTGGGACGAGCCGCTGGGACGGCTTGCGTGATTGAACGGGCAGAACAAGAATGGCCGTGCAGCCAGGGGTACCCTGGGCTGCGAGGAGGCACACGTGATGAATCGGTTGGCTTTCACCGTCGTGGTTGCAGGGTTGTGTGCGGCGTGCGGTGGCGGCTCCACCACCACGTCCGAAGCGCCGGCGGGCGGCGAGGCTGCCCCGGCCGCGAACGCCCCGGCCCCGGCGCCGGTTCCGGTGGTGCGGGAGTTGACGATTCCGGACGGCACGCCGCTCCGCCTCGATCTGGTGACGCCGCTCGCCTCGGATTCGAGCCGCGTCGAGGACGCAGTGCGCGCGACGCTCCGCGAAGCCGTCACCGTGGACGGCACGACGGTGCTGCCGGTGGGCACCGAGGTGACGGGCACCGTCACCGAGGCCGAGGGGTCGGGCCGGGTGAAGGGGCGTGCGCGGCTCGGCTTCCGCTTCAACTCGCTGCGCAGCGGGAACGAGCGCTACGAAATCCAGAGCGCGCCGATTGGGCTCGAGGCCGAAGCGACGAAGGGTGAGGACGCCAAGAAGATCGGCATTGGCGCCGGCATCGGAGCGGCGGTCGGTGCGATTGCCGGCGGCGGGAGCGGCGCGGCCAAGGGCGCCGCGATTGGCGGCGGCGCCGGCACCGGCGTCGTGCTTGCCACCAAGGGCAAGGAGGTCCGGCTCGGTGCGGGCGCCAACGTCACCGCGCGGCTGACGGCACCGCTGAAAGTTCAGGTCGAGTAGATAAGTAGCGGCGAATGGCGGACACCGCGGCGTCGGCGCCGCGGTCGTCCCCCAGCGGGGCGGGCAGTTCGGCCGCGATCACGCCGATCCGCGTGGCGGCGAGCGCCGCGTCGTCGGCGAGCCGCATCGTGTCGTCCCAGCGCGCGAGCTCGCGGGCGGCGCGGGTCAGGTGATCGGGGCGGTACAAGAACGCGCGAACCGCCGGCTCTCGCCCCGCGCGGCGCGACGTGCCGGTCACGCGCAGGATCCCCACGCGCGCCAGCCAGGGCATGGCCCCCGGCATCTGCCCAAGGGTGTTGCGATCGAGGCTGTCCTGCCCGGCCCCGGGCTGATCGAGCAGCACCACGCCGGCAACCGTGGACGGGAACCGCACGGCGAACGCGCGCGCGAACGCGGCACCCATCCCGGCACCCGCGATGACGAAGGGCGGCTTCTCGCCCGCGCCCACGAGCAGCGTCTGCAGCTCCAGCGGCACCCGCCCCGGATCGAACGGCCCGTCACCCCGCTCGCTCCAGCCCAGGCCCGCGCGGTCGTAACTACAGACGCGCGTGAGCGGTTCGAGCGCCTCCTGCACGCGCGTCCAGCTCGCCGAAAAGCCCGCCGCCGGCGCTTCGAGCACCACGATGGGGCGGCCCCGTCCCGTGCAGTTGATCTGCAGCTGGTGCCCGCCGACGTCGATCAGCCGGCCGGGATGGGTAAAGCGGCGCCGCTCGAGCGACGTGGTGACGCCTTGATAGGTGGCGCCGGCCAGCGCCAGCAGTACGACGATGGCGATGACCGCCCGCAGCGGCCGCGGCATGTAGAGGCTGAGTGCCACTTAGTGTTCGCGCTCCTCGAGACCGTACTTCTCGATGCGCGAGTAGAGCTGCGCGCGGGTGAGCCCCAGCAGCTTGGCCGCGCGCGTCTTGTTGTAGCGCGCCTGCGCCAGGGCGTTGACGACGAGCGACCGCTCGATCTCGCCGAGGTTCATCGCGCCGGCCGCGAGCGTGCCCGACGACGGCGCCGGCGCCTGCGGCGCCCGCTGCGATGTCACGGGCAGGTGCTCGCCGCGGATGTGGCCGCCGTCGGCCAGGATCACCGCGCGCTCGATGGCGTTGCGCAGCTCGCGCACGTTGCCGGGCCAGTTGTAGGCCAGGAGCTGATCCTTGGCGTCGCGCGAGATGCCGGCCGCCGGGCGTCCAACACTCTCGCCGATCTCGGCGAGGAAGACGTCGGCGAGCTCGAGGATGTCGTCGAGCCGCTCGCGCAGCGGCGGCAGGTGGATTTCGAACACGCCCAGACGGTAGTAAAGGTCCTCGCGGAACTCGCCGCGCTGGATGGCCGTGTGCAGGTCGCGGTTGGTGGCGGCAATCACGCGGATGTCGGCCCGCATCACGCGGGTGCTGCCGAGGCGCATGAACTCGCGCTCCTCGAGCACGCGCAGCAGCTTGGCCTGCACGGTCGGCGCCATCTCGCCCACTTCGTCGAGGAAGAGCACGCCGCCGGCGGCCTGCTCGATGCGGCCCGGCTTGGTGGCCACGGCGCCGGTGAACGCGCCGCGCTCGTGGCCGAAGAGCTCGGACTCGAGGAGCTGGTCGGGCAGCGCCGCGCAGTTGATGGCCGTAAACGGGCCGTGATTGCGGCGCGACGCATGATGGAGGAAGCGCGCCACCACTTCCTTGCCAGTGCCCGACTCGCCGGTGAGGAGCACCGTGGTCTCGGTCTGCGCCACGCGCGTGGCCTGGGCCAGGATGTCCTTCCACTGCTTGCTGTGCCCGACGACGCGGCGCACGCCGCCACGCGCCTCGAGCTCGCGCGTGAGCGTCGCCACCTGGACTTCGAGGCGCGCCGCGGTGGCGGCCGTCTCGGCGAGATGCTGGTGCGACAGCGCGAGCGCCAGGTGATCGGCGACGCGCGCGGCGAAATCGATATCGGGTTCCGTGAAGCGATCCACTTCGCGCGACGCGAAGAAGAGCGAGCCGAAGACGCCCGTGCCGAGCGGCAGCGGTACCCGCACGGCCGAACGCGCCGAGAGGCGGGAGAACCAGCGCGCCTGGGTGCCGGCGCGTCCGAACTCCTCGTCGGCGTCGTGCACGATGTAGGGCTCGCGATTGAGGAGCCGGGCCCGTTCCGGCTCGCTCAGCTGAATCGGCTCCCAGAAGCCGGGGTCGTCGGTGGGGGCGCCCGCCACGGCATACATCCGCGAAGACGTTCCCGATTCGTCCCACGCGGTGAGCACCAGGAAGTCGTGGGCCAGGCCGCCGCGCACGACCTCTGACACTTCCGGAAAGACGTGCCGCACGTCGAGCGCGCCCGCCATGGTGTGGAGCAGTCGCCGCAGGCTCTCGATGCGCTCGCGCCGCAGGAACTCGCGCTCCTTGAGCGCCGCCGCCTGGATGGCGAGCGCCAGGAGATCCGCGACGGCGTCCATCAGCGCCTGATCCTCGCGGCTGAAGGCATCGTCGGCCGCCGACGTGAGCCAGGTGGCGCCGAGGATGTGCGGCCCCTGGCGAATCGTGCACAGCACCTGGGAGCGCGCGTTGGGGTCCACCGGGGCCGCCGGCGGCGGGCCGCTGCCGATGCGATGCGCCGTCACCTGCACCTCGCCGGCCGGCGTGGCGGCATAGGCCACGAGCGATTCGGGCCGGTCGAGCCGCAGGACGAAGAGCTGGTCGAACGGGACGCCGTCGCGAAGCAGCACGGCAAGGCGCGACACGACGTCGGTCAGGCTCGGGGTCTCGGCGACGAGCCGGGCCACGGCTGCGAGAACGGCCGAGGGATCCGGGTGGGGCATGACCGAAGGGACGGTCAGTATAATCCTCGATGGATGCCCTCTCAGCGGGTGCTCGCTTCGGGCGTGTCGTGGTTCGATCTGCTGTTTCAGGAGCGCCCGAATCGCATCGCCAGCGTCGTCGTCACGGGCGCCGCCGGCACGGCGATCGTGGATCCGGGGCCGACGGCGAGCCTCGAGACCCTCGAGGCCTCGCTCGCCATGCAGGGGCAGTCGCTGGCGTCGGTGACGCACCTCCTGCTCACCCACATCCACCTCGACCACGCCGGCGTAACCGGCACGATCCTGCGGCGTCATCCCGACATCCGCGTCGTCGTGCACGAGCGCGGCGCGCGTCATCTGGTCGATCCCTCCAAACTGCTCGAGAGCGCCGGCCGGCTGTATGGGGACGCCATGGAGCGGCTG
>DASRPM010000337.1:0-18081 GCA_035646375.1 Vicinamibacterales bacterium | reverse complement strand
GAAGTCGTCGTTGAGCTCGAACGACATGTTGAGCGGCTTGCGCGTCTTGATCGCTTCGCGCGCCTTCCAGAACGCCTCGTTCTCGTAGCAGCCGCCGCCGATCGTGCCCACCGTGCGGCCGTCCTCGTAGACGAGCATCTTCGCGCCGACGCGCTGCGGCGTGGACCCGGTGGACCCGGTGATCGTCACGAGCGCCACGGGCTCGCCCTTTTCGAGTGCCTCGGCGAGCGCGGTGAAGACTTCCTGGTTCACAGGTGAATTATAGGGTCAGGTGGGTCTGGTGGGTCAGGTGGGTCGGGTGGGCAAGAACGCTTGCAAACAACCTGCGCGAGATCAGCCGGACAGGTGCCTTACCTACCTGACTTACCTGACCTACCCGACCTACCTGACCTACTGCTTCCCGATCCCGAACAGATCGCCCAGCTTCTGGAACAGCCCCCCGCCTTCACCGTTGGCCCCGCCGTGGAGCGGGCAGTACTCGGTGGGCTCGGTGCCGGCGACGAACGCTTCGCTGAACGTCCGCTCGCACATGGGGGTCGCCAGCTTGCCGGTGTCCTTGTCGATGTCGACCCAGGTGAGGCCGCCGGGCACCTGGAACGTCGCGTTCGGCCGGCCGGCCATGGCCGCCTTCATGAACTCGGTCCAGATGGGCAACGCTGCCTGCGCGCCGCTCAGGCCGAGCGGTTCGTTGTCGTCGTAACCGACCCACACGACGGTGAGCATCTCGGGCGTGAAGCCCACGAACCACGCGTCGCGAAGGTCGTTGGTCGTGCCGGTCTTGCCCGCCGCGTCGTGCACGAACCCGGCCGACCGCGCCCCGGCGCCGGTGCCCTCGTTGATCACGCTGCGCATCATGTTGGTCACGAGGTAGGTGACGTCGGCTCGCGTGACCGGCTTCAGCTTCGCCTCCGGCGGCGTAAAGGTCTTCCCCTGCGCCTCGACGTGCTCGACGCCGCGCAGCGGCCGCACGCTGCCGTTGTTCGTGAACAGGGTGTAGGCCGTCGCCACCTCGAGCGGCGTCAGCTCGAAGACCCCCAGCGTGATGGAGGGGAAGCCGCGCGGCGGCGTGCCGATGGCGAGGCGGCGCCAGAACGAGGCGACCGTATCGAAGCCCACCGCTTCGCCGACGTGAACGGTGCCGAGGTTGCGCGACATGGAGAGCGCGCGCCGCCAGGTGATCTCTCCTTCGTATTCGTCGCCGTAGTTACGCGGTTCCCACAGCTCGCCCGTGCCGGGGTCGAAGGTGGTGGGCTCGTCGAGCGTCAGCGTCGCGGGCGTGAGGTCGGTACGCCCCTCGCGGATGGCGTAGTCGAATGCCGCCAGAAAGACGAACGGCTTGAACACCGACCCCGGCTGCCGCCGGCTCTGCGTCGCGCGGTTGTATTGCGACTGGTTGTAGGAGCGTCCGCCGACCAGCGCCAGGATCTCGCCCGACTTCGGATCGACGGCGATGAGCGCCGCCTGCCTGGTGCGCCCCTGGTGGCGGCGGCGTCCCGCGAGCTGCTTGTCCACCTTGGCGAGGCCGTTGCGGACCGCATCGAGCGCGGCGCGCTGCAGGCTCAGGTCGAGCGTCGTATAGACCTCTACGTTCGTCGACTCGGCGATGACTGTCGGGAAGAGCTCGTTGACCTGTCCCGCGATTAAGTCCACGAAGTACGGTGCCTCGTTGTCCACGCCGCGCGCGGCCACGATGAGCGGCTCGCGCATCGACTTGGTGGCCTGCTCTTCGGTGATGTAGCCCTCATCGGCCATCGCGCGCAGGACGACGTTGCGCCGCTCGGTGGACCGTTTGGGGTTCGCGAAGGGCGACCGGCCGCCGGGGCTCTGAATGACACCGGCAATCACCGCCGCCTCGCTGATGCTGATGTTGGCGACGTCCTTCCCGAAGAAGATGCGCGCCGCCTCCGCCACGCCATGGATGGCGAACGAACCGCGCTGGCCGAGGTAGACGTCGTTGAGGTAGAGCTCGAGGATCTCCGTCTTCTCGGCCTTGCGTTCGAGGACGAGCGACATCATCCCCTCGCGCGCCTTGCGCAAGTACGACCCCCAGCTGCGTCCCCGCTCGCCGCTCTGCAGCTCGGCGTTGAACTCGTCGGCCAGGAAGAACATGCGCGACAGCTGCTGCGTGATGGTGCTGGTGCCGCCCGTGGTCTCGATGCCGAGCAGCGAGCGGACGCCCACCGCGGTCAGGCGCAGCGGGTTGACGCCCGGGTGCGAATAGAAGCTGCGGTCCTCGATGGCCAGCACCGCCTGCTGCATGTGCTTCGGGATGCTGGCGATCGGTGTGCGGCGCCGCTTCTGGCGCGCACCGGACGTCATGAGCGCCGTCAGGACGGGTCGATCCAGCTCGACGCCGTCGGCGCGCCCCTTGCCCACCACTTCGATGGCCTGGATGCCGCGGCGCGTGGCCGTGGTGGCGTTCCTCGGCGTGGCCGGGAACACCACGCGGACGCGCTGCCCCTTGTAGTTGCCGGTGCGCGGCGTAATCGCGATCTCGTTGCCCATGATCGCGAACTCGCCCGGCTGCGCCACGTCCGGACGCTGCGCGTAGCCGATGTCGTTGAGGCGGGCGATGAGGTCCTGCTGCGTGAACGTCTGGCCGCGACGGATCTCGATGGGGCGCGCGTAGACGCGCGGCAGCGAGCGCTCCCGCTCGCCGTACAGCCGGTCGTCGATGAGGCCCGCCAGGCTGAAGTAGACGGCCAGCCCCACCACGACGACCACCGCGCCTCCAACGATCGTGGCCCGGAACGCGAGGCGCCGCACCCGCTGCCGGAAGGGCAGCTTGGTCTTAGGTGTCTTCGGCGCCGGCTTGGGAGCCGAGCGGCCGGGACCGGGAGGCAGGCCGGAAGCCTGGGGTGACATGCAAGTGATGTGCTATGGCGTCAGGACCCAGTGCCCCGGCTGGTCGAGTGGCGGCTCCTGACACAGCCGCTCGAGGAGCGCGGGACCGTACTTGTTCAAGAACGACACGAAGCAGACTACGCGCTCCTGCGGGGCGCCGCCGGGAAAGGCCTGCGCCTGCGCGTGCTTGAACTGCCGGCGCAGCGTTTCGTCCTTGCGTTTGGCGGCCTGCACGACCTTGGCCTGGAGCTTCTTCAGGTCGTCCTGCATCCGCGTCAGGGTGGACCGGGCCGCGCCTTCGAGCGTCGGGTCCACCAGAGTGAGCGCAGAGGTCACCGCCGCCAGCCGCTCGTCCACCGCCTTCATCGCGCTCTCGAGCGACGCCTCGACGGCGGGTGGCAGCGCGGCCGAGAGTAGATCGTTCAACACCGACTCATCCTGAGCGCGAAGCGACTCGAGCGGGACGTCGTGGCGCGTGAGGAACTTCACGCCGTTGGCGTCGAGCAGCGTCACGGTGGCGCGCGGGGCCACGAGCGGCATCGGGACGCCGAACGCCGCGTAGATCGACTTGAGCTGCGCGAAGTAGGCCAGCTCGCTCGGTCCGCCCACGTAGCAGACGGTGGGGAAGAGCGCGTCCTGCACGACCGAGCGCAGGAGGACGTTCGGACTGAAGTCGGCTGGCGACGTCCGCGCGCGCGCCTCCACGGCGGCGAGTGGTTCGCGCGCCTCGCCGATGACGGCCGTGTCGCCTTCCACCCGGATCGGTTCGCGGGCGTCGCCCATCATGCCGAAGAGCGCCAGGGTGCCCGGCGCGGGCGTGACCTGCGCGTGGTAGCCAGCGCGTGCCAGGGCGCCGCCGGCCTCGATGGCGCTCTGCGCGGTGGCCCCGGCCCGTGACACTTCGCGCGCGAACAGTTCGGCCACGCACGGCTTGGTGCCCGGGTCGGACGACTCGTACACCACCAGGCCGAGCGGCCCGAGCAATTCTTCGATCCAGCGCGCAAACGCCGCCGACATGCTCACGCCGGGCCGGTAGGCGCGAGTGAGGGCGGCGATGAGCTGCGGGGTGAACTCGGTGGCGGGCAGCGCCGCCTGGAGTTCGGCGAGCGCGGCGTCGATCGTGGAGTCGAGGGTGACGCGTCCGACGGGTCGCGAGGGCTCGACGGGGGAGGGCAGCGCCACCGGCCTGGCGCCCGCCTCGGCGTCGAGCACCGTACACCCGCGCACCTCTTCCCAGTCGTGATCCTCGTCGTGGACCCAGAAGATGGCCACCGCCGGCACGCGGTGTTCCTCCCGTACGCGCGCGACCAGCCGGATGGCGGTGACCGCCTTCAAGAGCGTGTAGAGGGGGCCGCCGAAGAGGCCAGCCTGCTGGCCCGTGACGACCGCGACGGTCTGCGGATCGCGCAGCTGCTCGGCGGCGGTGAGGGCGCTTGGGGGGGCGTTGCGACGGCGCTGTTGCGCGGCGATGACGCGGGCGACCACGTCGCGCTGGCGCGGCTGGCGCTGCGCGCGCCCGATGGCGTCGCGCCACGCTCCGGAATCCGCCGGATTTCCGTTGTAAAAGGGGGCCAACCGGTCGAAGTCGTAGACGTAATCGGCCGTCAGGCGGCTCATCCAGGAGAAGCGGCGAATATCCACCGAGAGGCCGGTTGCCGCGGCGGGCACAGCGTTGGGGAGCACCGAGCCGTACTGTCCCCTACGCCCGCCGCAGTGTCAAGGACACGCAGGGAGATGGTGTGCGAAGGCGTGCTACGATTTCCTGCTAAGCACCTTCCACACCTCGCGGAGATCCATACAGCAGGAATGAACGCAATTCTCGCCCTCGAAGACGGCACCTGGTACCGCGGTGTCGCCGCCGGCGCCACCGGTGAGGCGCACGGCGAAGTCGTTTTCAACACCAGCATGACGGGCTACCAGGAAGTGCTCACGGACCCGTCCTACGCCGGTCAGATTGTCACCATGACCGCGCCCCACATCGGCAACTACGGCGTGGCCTCGGGCGACGAGGAATCCCAGGCCCCGCAGGTGGCCGGGTTCATCATGCGCGAAGCGTCGCCGGTGGCCAGCAACTGGCGAGCCGACGGGAGCCTCCGCGATTACCTCGTCCGTCACAGCATCGTGGCCATTGCCGACATCGATACGCGGGCGCTCACCCGCGTGCTGCGCTCGGCGGGGGTGATGCGCGGCGTGATCGGCACCGGCGCCGTAGACCCCGATGTGCTCGTGGCGAAGGCGCGGGCGATTCCGAAGATGGAGGGCGCGGACCTGGTGAAGGACGTCACCTGCGACCGCGCGTTTGCGTGGCGTGAGCGCTCGAGCGCCAGCCAGGAGGCCGAACAGCACGAGTTCGGCATCGCCCCGGACCGGCGTGCGTCGCGCCGGCTCACCGTGGCGGCCTACGACTTCGGCGTGAAGTTCAACATCCTGCGGCGGCTCCAGGCGTACGGTTGCGACGTCCACGTGTTTCCGGCCAAGGCGCCGGCAGCGGAGCTGCTGGCCCTCAACCCGGACGGCATTTTCCTGAGCAACGGTCCCGGAGACCCGGCCGCGCTCGACTACGCCATCCAGAACGTCAAGACGCTGGTGGACACGGCCGACCGGCCCATGTTCGGCATCTGCCTCGGCCACCAGGTTCTGGGCCTCGCCGTGGGCGGCGATACGTTCAAGCTGAAGTTCGGCCACCGTGGCGCCAATCACCCGGTGAAGGAGCTGCAGTCCGGCAAGGTGGAGATCACGTCGCAGAACCACGGCTTCGCCGTCGACCCGCAGTCGCTGCCCGCCGACATCGTCGTGACGCACGAGAACCTGTACGACGGCACCGTCGAGGGGTTCCGCCACAAGGACAAGCCGATCTTCTCGGTGCAGTACCATCCCGAGGCGTCGCCGGGCCCGCACGACGCCGACTATCTCTTCCAGCAGTTCCTCGATTCGATGGAAAAGCGGTAGCGCGCGCCGATGCCCAGACGAACCGACATCAAGCGAGTGCTCGTCATCGGGTCGGGGCCGATTGTCATCGGCCAGGCCTGCGAGTTCGACTACTCCGGCACGCAGGCGTGCAAGGCGCTGCGCGCAGAAGGTCTCGAGGTCGTGCTGGTCAACAGCAACCCCGCGACGATCATGACCGACCCCGAGCTGGCGGATCAGACCTACGTCGAGCCGCTCACGCCCGAAGTGCTCGAAGCCATCATCGCGAAGGAGAAGCCGGACGCCGTGCTGCCGACCGTCGGCGGCCAGACGGCGCTCAACCTCGCGGTGCAGCTCCACGAGCTCGGCATCCTGCAGAAGTACGGCGTCAAGCTGATTGGCGCCCAGATCGACGCCATCAAGGTGGCCGAAGACCGTCTGCTCTTCCGCAACGCGATGGAGGAGATTGGGGTCGAGGTGCCGAAGAGCGGTGTGGCGAAGACCCTCGAGGATGCGCTCGGCATCGTGGATGCCGTCGGGTTTCCCGCCATCATCCGCCCCTCGTTCACGCTGGGCGGCGTCGGCGGCGGCATCGCCTACAACATCGACGAGTTCAAGGAGCTGGTGGCGCGCGGCCTCTCGCTCAGCCCGGTGCACGAAATCCTGGTCGAGGAGTCGGTCATCGGCTGGAAGGAGTTCGAGCTCGAGGTGATGCGCGACGTCGCCGACAACTTCGTCGTCATCTGCTCGATCGAGAACATCGACCCGATGGGCGTGCACACCGGCGACTCGATCACCGTGGCGCCGGCGCTGACGCTCACCGACAAGGAATACCAGCGGATGCGCGACCTCGGCCGGCGCATCATCCGCCGCGTCGGCGTCGAGACCGGCGGCTCGAACATCCAGTTCGCCGTCAACCCGCAGGACGGCCGCATCGTCGCCATCGAGATGAACCCGCGCGTGTCGCGGTCGTCGGCGCTGGCGTCGAAGGCCACCGGCTTCCCGATCGCCAAGATCGCCGCCAAGCTCGCGCTCGGCTACCACCTCGACGAGATCCCGAACGACATCACGCGTCTGACGCCGGCGTCGTTCGAGCCGACCATCGACTACATCGTGGTGAAGTTCCCGCGCTGGAACTTCGAGAAGTTCCCGCAGGCCGACCCGACGCTGACGACGCAGATGAAGTCGGTGGGCGAGGCGATGGCCATCGGCCGCACGTTCAAGGAAGCGTTCCTCAAGGCCGTGCGCTCGCTCGAGCACGGCAAGCGCGGCACGCTCTTCCCGACCAGCCTCGAGAACGGCCTCGACCCGGAAGAGGACGACACCGCGCTCCGCAAGCGTCTGGTGGTGCCGACCGACAAGCGCATGTGGGCGCTCTTCCGCGCGCTGCAGCGCGGCTGGACGGTGGAGACCATCCACGACCTGACCAAGATCGACCCGTGGTTCCTCGAGCAGTTCCGCGAGATCGTCGCGCTGAAGCAGATGGCCGGGCTGGGCGAATTCCGCGAGATGTCCCCGGACCTGCTGCGCACGCTCAAGCGCGCCGGCTTTGCCGACGCCGACATCGCCCTCATCTACGACGTGGACGAGAGCGTGGTGCGGCAGCGGCGGCTCGACGAAGGCCTGGTGCCGGCCTACAAGCGCATCGACACCTGCGCGGCGGAGTTCGAGTCGTTCACGCCGTACATGTACGGCACCTTCGAGCAGGTGTGCGAAGCCGATCCCACCGAGAAGAAGAAGGTCATCATCCTCGGGAGCGGCCCCAACCGCATCGGCCAGGGCATCGAGTTCGACTACTGCTGCTGTCACGCCGTCTTCGGTTTCCGCGAGGAAGGCTTCGAGACGGTGATGGTGAACTGCAATCCGGAGACGGTGTCCACCGACTACGACACCGCCGACCGCCTCTACTTCGAGCCGCTCACGTTCGAGGACGTGATGGCGATCGTGGAGCGCGAGCGCAGCGCCGGCGGCAGCGTGGCCTGCGTGGTGCAGTTCGGCGGGCAGACGCCGCTCAAGCTGGCGCTGGCGCTGCAGGAGGCGGGCGTCGATATCCTCGGCACGTCGCCGGATTCCATCGACCTCGCCGAAGACCGCCAGCGCTTCTCGCAGCTTCTGTGGGATCTCGGCGTGCCGCAGCCGTCGAGCGGCACGGCGGTGTCGCGCGACCAGGCGAGGGAAGTGGCCGACCGTGTCGGCTATCCGGTGGTGGTCCGCCCCTCCTACGTGCTCGGCGGCCGCGGGATGGCGATCGTGTTCGACCAGGCGTCGCTGGATCGCTATATGGCCGGCGCCGTGGACGTGTCGCACGACCGTCCGGTGCTGATCGACCGATTCCTCGAGGACGCCTTCGAGCTCGACGTGGACGCCGTGGCCGACGCCAGCGGGGCCGTCGTCATCGGCGGCATCATGGAGCACATCGAGGAAGCGGGCATCCACTCGGGCGACAGCTCGTGCGTGGTGCCGGCCTTCATGGTGGCCGAGCGCCACCTCCACACCATCCGCGACTACACGCGCCGCATCGCCCGCGCGCTCAAGGTGGTCGGGCTGATGAACATCCAGTACGCCATCAAGGACGACACGGTCTACGTGCTCGAGGTGAACCCGCGCTCGTCGCGCACCGTGCCCTACATCTCCAAGGCCACCGGCACGCCGATGGCCAAGATCGCGGCCCGGGTGGCCGCCGGCCGCACGCTCGCCGAGCTGAACCTGGTGGACGACCTCACGGCGGCCGGCGTCTTCGTGAAGAGCCCGGTGTTTCCGTTCGTGCGCTTCCCGGGCGTGGACACGATCCTTGGCCCGGAGATGAAGTCCACCGGCGAGGTGATGGGCGGGGCCGACAACTTCGGCTCGGCGTTCAACAAGGCGATGCTGGGCGCGGGGCAGAAGCTGCCCGAAAACGGCTGCGTGTTCATCAGCGTGAACGACAGCGACAAGGCGACCGTCCTGCCGATCGCCAAGGACCTCATCGCGCTCGGCTTCACGCTCTCGGCCACCCGCGGGACGGCGGCCTTCCTGGAGGGGCACGGCCTCGAGGTGGACATGGTCTTCAAGGTGAACGAGGGCCGGCCGAACGTGGCCGACCACCTCGTGAACCGCGACATCGACATGGTGATCAACACGCCGCTCGGCCGCGACTCGTTCTTCGACGACCTGGCGGTGCGGCGGGCCGCCACCATGGCTCAGGTGCCGTGCATCACCACCCTCACCGGCGCGTCGGCGGCGGTGAGCGCCATCAAGGCGCTGCGGACGCACACCCTGTCGGTGCGCTCGCTGCAGGATTACTACAACGTGGGAGCCGGCACTTCCTGACGCCTTTGGCCTTTGGCCTCTAGCCTTTGGCCTGAAAGCCTTAAGATGGCCTCGTGGGTTTCCGGGGCCGCCTTGCAATCCTCATCGCCTGCGCGCTCACGACCGGCCTGTCGGCGCAGGTCTTCCGCTCCAACGTCCTCACCGTTCCCGTCACGGTCACCGTGGTGGACGCCAACGGGCGGCTCATCACCGGCCTGACGCAGCAGGATTTCGAGATCTTCGAGGACGGCACGCGGCAGACCGTCACCACGTTCACCAACGAGCGCGTGGCGGTGAGCCTGGGCGTGCTGCTGGACGTGAGCGACAGCATGCGGGGCCAGAAGATGACGGACGCCGGCATGGCGGTGGAGCGCTTCGTCGGCGATCTGCTGCGCGGCGAGGACGAGGCGTTCATCGGGCTGTTCAACCACCGCCCGCGCCTGGCGTCGGCGTGGACACGGCCGCCCTCGTCGCTCAAGGCCCGGCTGGGGGACGTGACCGCGACCGGCGGCACTGCGATCTACGACGCCGTGGCGAAGTCGGCCGAGATGTTCGATCGCCGCACCAAGCCCCGGGCGGCGCTGGTCGTGATCTCCGACGGCGCGGACACCGCGAGCGATCGTTCATTGCAGCAGGCGCGTGACGCCGTCGTGAAGCGCGACGCGTTCGTCTACGCGATTGCGATCGACTCACCGGGCGTGGCGGCCAGCACGCGCGTGAACCCGGCGGCGCTGCGCGACCTCACCGGACCCACGGGTGGCTACACCGAAGTGGTGCACGAGGCGGCGGAGCTCGGTCCGGCGACGCAGCGCATCGCCGAGGAGCTGAATTCGCAGTACACCATCGGCTACACACCGGCGCGGCCGCTCGACGGCACGTGGCGCGCCATCCGCGTGCGCATCAAGGACCAGCCCTACTTCGTGCGCGCCCGTCAGGGCTACACGGCGGAGCGGGGAAGTTTTCGGTAGGCTCCCGGCCCCCGGCTCCCGGCCAAGACACTTGGCGTCCTTCGATCCGGCCCTTGAACACACGGCGCATCGGCCCTGGCCGGCGCCTGCGCGGCCGTGGGTGATGACGCAGTCGTGGCACAACCTGCTGTTCGCGCACTGGCGCGTCAACGAGCGCCTGCTGCGGCCGCACATTCCTTCGGCGTTCGACATCGACCGCTTCGACGGCACCGCCTGGCTGGGCGTCGTGCCCTTCACCATGACCAACGTGGCGCCGCGGGGGGTGCCGGCCGTGCCCTGGCTCACGGCGTTTCCGGAACTGAACGTCCGCACGTACGTCAGCCCGCGCGACGGCAAGCGCGGCGTGTACTTCTTCAGCCTCGACGCCGCGCGCCTGCTTGCGGTGCTGACGGCGCGTACGCTGTTCCGGTTGCCGTACTTCCCGGCGTCGATGCGGGTGAGGCGCCACGGCGACATCGTGCAGTTTGCGAGCCGGCGGCGGCGCGGCGGGCCGTCCTTCGTCGCGCGCTACGAGCCGGCCGGTCCCGCGTTCACCCCGGCGCGCGGGTCGCTCGAATTCTTCCTGACCGAGCGCTACTGCCTGTACCACCTCGATCGCCTTGGCCGGCCGTCACGGTTGGAGATCCATCACGCACCCTGGGCGCTGCAGCCGGCGCGCGCGGAGATCGCGGAGAACACCATGACCGGCGGTCTCGGTATCCCTCTCGATGGCGCCCCCGCGCTGCACTTCGCGAAGCGCCAGGACGTCGTGGCCTGGTGGCCGAGAAGAATTCAGTTGGCTTAAGGCTTAGGGCTTAAGGCTTAGGCAAGAACTGCCTCGCTCGCTCGAGCGAGAGTCGCAGAATCCTCCGGCCACCTCACGCTCGATCGCCGTTCACTGGACTTTGCGCGCGCGAGTGGTCTTGCACGCGGCTCGAGGGTGTCTTCGGTTGGCGTGATCCCGGCGCTCTCGCTCGTCGCGGGCATCCTGGTGGCGCTCGCATCGCCGTGGGACGCGTGGGTGTTCCTGGTGCCGATGCTCGCCGCCATCGTGGTGGCCACGGTGGCCTGGTCGTACAACTGGCCCCGCGTCACGACGGCCGCACTGATCGCGGGGTTCGCCGCATGCGGCGCGGCCAGCGGCGCGCAGGCTCGCGAGCGTGCGCTCGATACAACGCTCAGGCGCGTGCTCGATGCCGAGCACGGGGGCTTCGCGCTGAGCTCCCTGGGGCCCGGCGGCCCTCACGCGCCGGTGCCGACTCGTGCGCGCATCAACGAGGATGCCGCGCTCCGAGACGGCTTCGTGAGCCTCACGGTCGACGTGCGCGCGATACGCGTCGGCGATGACTGGCGGGACGTGTCCGGCGGCGCCGTGCTGTCCGTGAGCGGAGCCACATCGGGCGAGCGGGCGTCGGAGTGGCGGGCCGGCCGGACCATCGAGGCGCCAGTCACGTTCCGCCGCCGGGCGCGCTACCTGAACGACGGCGTGCCGGACTTCGAGCAGGACCTCGCGCTCGACGGCACCACGCTGCTCGGGACGGTGAAGAGCGCGCTGCTCGTCGAGATTGTGGAGCGCGGCACGTGGCTCGACGAGCTGGCCGCGGCGTCACGGGCGCGCATCAGGCGGGCCATCGAGCGGTGGGTGGGCAGGCGCAATCCCACGTCCGCGGCGCTGGTGACCGCCGTGCTGATCGGTGACCGTGCCGCGATTCCGGACGAGGTCCGCGAACAGCTGCAGATCTCGGGCACCTACCACGTCATCGCCATCTCCGGCGGCAACATCGCGGTCTTCGTCGTCCTGGTGTCGGCTCTGTGCCGCGGGGCGGGTCTGGGTCCTCGCGCCGCGGCGGTGTTGACGCTCGCCGTGCTGCTCGCGTACGCGGCCGTGGTGGTGTCGGGGCCCTCTGTCCGCCGGGCGGTGATGGTGGCCGTGTTGTATCTCGGCGCCCGCGCGGTCGATCACCGCGCCCCGGCGTGGCAGGCGGCGGCGATGGCGTGCGCCGGGTTGCTGGTCGTGTGGCCGCTCGATCTGCGGGACGTCGGCTTCGTGCTCACCTTCGGGGCTGCGTCCGCGCTGCTGGCGCTGGCCAGCGCGACGCGGCGGTCGGCCGCGCCGGCGCCGGTGCGCTGGCTCCTGCAGTCGATCGGTGCGTCGCTGGCCGTCGAAGCCGTGCTGCTGCCGGTGCAGGCGATTGTCTTCGCGCAGGTGTCGCTGGCCGGCATCGTGCTGAACCTCGCCGCCGTGCCCGCGATGACGGTGGGGCAGCTCGCGGGGCTCGCGGTGGTCGCGGGCGACCTGGCCGGCATGGGTGCCTCGGTGGCGGCGTGGGCGGCGGACGCGGGCGTGAGGCTGCTGCTCGGCGCGGCGTCGCTCGCCGAGGCCGCGCCATGGGTCACCGGGCGGGCGCCGCCACCACCGTGGGCCGTCGTCGCGCTCTACTACGCCGCCCTGGCCGTCGCGTGTCGCGGCCCTCGTCGGGCGCGCGCGGCGGGTGCGGTCGTGTGCGTGGCGACGGCGGTGGTCATCGCCTTCGGCGGGTTCGCGGCGTTCTGGCGCCGGACGCCGCAATTGCCGGAGCAGCTACGCCTGACGGTCCTCGACGTGGGGCAGGCCGAGGCGATACTTCTCGAACCGCCTGGCGGGCTGCCGGTGCTCGTCGACGCCGGCGGCAGCCCGTTCGGCAGCCGGCTCGACATCGGCAGGCGCGTGGTGGCGCCGGCCCTCTGGGCGCGGGATGTGACGCGGCTCTCGACGCTCGTCATCACGCACGGCGATCCGGATCACCTGGGGGGAGCGCCCGGCGTGCTCGCGAGCATGCCCGTGGGCGACGTGTGGTTCGGCATCCGGGTGCCGCGCCACGCGGCCGGGAACGAACTGCTCGCGGACCTGGATGCCCGGCGTGTCGGCGTCCGATATGTCCGCGGCGGCCGCACGATGACGGTGGGCCGCGCGCGCCTGCGCGTGCTGCACCCGCCAGAACCGGATTGGGAGCGTCCGCGCGTGCGCAACGACGACTCGGTGGTGGTGGAGGTGGTCTACGGTGACGTGGCGGTGTTGCTGGCGGGCGACATCAGCGCCGAGGTGGAGCGTGCCCTGGCGCCGCAGCTCACGCCGGCGCCGATCCGTGTGCTGAAGGTGGCGCATCACGGCAGCCGGACGTCAACCAGCCAGGAGCTCCTCGACGCGTGGCGGCCGCAGCTCGCCGTCATCAGCGCCGGTCGCGGAAATGCTTTCGGGCATCCCACTCGTGACGTACTCGACCGCCTCGATCGGGCCGGCGCTCGTGTTCTCCGCACCGATCGCGACGGCCAGATCACGATCGACACCGATGGCCGTTCGCTACGCTGGAAAACCTTCCGTCGTGGGGGCCGGCTTTAGCCGGCCCTGGGCCGCCTGAAGGCGGCCCCTACGACCGTTTTGCCTCCTGCCATTCCGCTTCCATCTCTTCGAGCGACGCGTCCGTCAGCGACACGCCGCGCGCGCCGAGCGCGGCTTCCATCTGGCCGAACCGCGTGCTGAACTTGTCGCCGGCGCGGCGGAGCGCCGCTTCGGGCTCGACGCCGAGCTTCCGCGACAGGTTGGCGATGGAGAAGAGCAGGTCGCCCATTTCGTCCTCGGCGCGCGACAGGTCTCCGGTGGCGCCCGCCTCGACCTCGCGGCGCAGCTCCGCCACCTCTTCGTCGATCTTGTCGAGCACGTCGCTGGCCTTGGCCCAGTCGAAGCCCACGGCGGCCGCCCGCGAGCTGAGCTCGTAGGCGCGCAGCAGCGACGGCAGCGTCTTCGGCACGCCGCTCAGCGCCGTCTTCGTCTTGGCCTTCTCGGGCGTCGTCTTCCCGGCCAGTGCGCGTTCGCGCGCTTTCAGCGCTTCCCAGCGCTCGATCACCTGCCCGCTCGTCAGCGCGCCCTCCGACTCGTCGCGTTCGAACACGTGCGGATGGCGACGGACCAGCTTGTCGGCAATTCCCTCCACGACGTCGCCGATCGAGAAGTGCCCCGCTTCCTCGTGCATGCGCGCCAGGAACACGGCCTCGAAAAGAAAATCTCCCAGCTCTTCGCACAGATCCTGCGGCGTGCCGTGCTCGATGGCTTCCAGCACCTCGTAGGTCTCCTCGAGCACGAACGGCCGAAGCGACGCCGGCGTCTGCTCGCGGTCCCACGGGCAGCCGTCGGGCGCGCGCAGGCGGCGCATGATTTCGACGAGGCGTTCAAAGCTCGAGCCGGGCGTGGCGATCATCCGAAAATGCTACTCTAGCGAGGCTTCGCCTCGGAGGCGGGGAAGAGGCTCCGCCTCGCTAGAGAACAGTGCTTAATTGCCCGCCCTTCGGGCGGGCGGCAGCGGGGCGGCTAAAAAACCGATGAGCGACGAGTCCAACGACATCTCTGGTTCGAACGCGTCCAACATCAACTTCGCGTCGTTCGTGTTGTCGCTGGTGCACACCGCGGCAGTGCACTTCGGCGACGTCGCCGACCCCAACACCGGCGAACATCACCCGCCCAACCTTCCGCTCGCGCAGCAGATGATCGACATCCTGGCGATGCTCGAGGAGAAGACGCGGGGCAATCTCTCGGCAGAGGAGCGCCAGCTGATCGATCAGGTGCTCTACGAGCTGCGGATGCGGTTCGTCGAGGTGTCGCGCGCCGGCGCGGCGCCGGAGTCCCGCATCATCCTCCCTTGACCGTTCCCGCTCGCGTCACTTTTCTCGGCACCGGGACGTCGCACGGGGTGCCGATGATCGCGTGCGAGTGTGCCGTCTGCCGCTCCACCGATCCGCGGGACAGCCGGCTCCGCACCTCGATCTACGTGGACGTGCCGGATCGCCAGCGTATCCTCGTGGACACGTCGCCCGACCTGCGGCAGCAGGCCCTCACGCACCGCATCACCCGCGTGGACGCCGTGATCTATACGCACAGCCACGCCGATCACATCCTGGGGCTCGACGAGCTGCGCCGCTTCAACGCCGTGCAGGGCGCGGCCGTGCAGTGCTACGCCACCCAGCCCACGTGGGATCACATCCGCCGGACGTTTCATTACGTCTTCGACACGACGCCGCGGCTGGGCGGCGGCGTTCCGCAGCTCTCGTCGCACCTGATCGAGGGGCCGCTCGTGCTCGGCGGCGTGCGTGTGGTGCCCATTCCGCTGTGGCACGGCAAGATGCCGGTGCTCGGTTTCCGCTTCGGGCGCTTTGCGTACCTCACCGACTGCAATCGCCTCGACGACGCGGCATGGCCGCTGCTCGCCGGCGTGGACACGCTGGTCGTGGACGCGCTCCGCACCCGTCCGCACCCGACCCACTTCACGGTGGCCGAAGCCGTGGCCGTGATCGAGAAGGTGGCTCCCCGCCGCGCCTTCCTCACGCACATGACGCACGACCTGGGGCATGCGGCCACGAGCGCCAAGCTGCCGGCGGGCGTCGAGCTGGCATATGATGGCCTTGTGCTCGACGTTGACGTCGACGTGGAGTGAATGGAGACCATCCACTTCCCCGACGACTCCCGGCCATCCTGGCTGGTGCACCCGGTGATCGCGCTCGGCAACTTCGACGGCCTCCACCGGGGCCACCTCAAGATCATCGAACGCGTGAAGCGCGGCGCCGCCGAGCACGGCGGCACGCCGATGGCCATGACGTTCGATCCGCATCCGCCGCGAATCGTGCGTCCGGACAAGGCGCCGCCGCTGCTCATGACCAAGGCCCAGCGCCTCGAGGCGCTGCACCGCGCCGGCGTGCAGTGCGTGGCCGTGGTGCGGTTCACGCGGGAACTGTCGCAGTGGGACGCCGACACGTTCGTGCGCCAGGTGCTGGTGGACTGGCTGCGGGTGTCGGAGGTGTGGGTCGGCGCCAACTTCCTGTTTGGACACGAGCGGACCGGAACCTTCAGCGTGTTGCGCGGTCTCGGCCAGTCCTACGGCTTCCGCGCCGACAAGATCGATCCGGTGCGCTACAAGGACTTCGTAGTGAGCAGCACCCGCATCCGCCGCCTGGTGGCGGAAGCGCGGATGGACGAAGCGGCGGCCCTCCTCGGCCGCGCGTATTACGTGGACGGGACCATCGTGGAAGGGAAGCGCCGGGGGCGGGAACTGGGGTTTCCGACTGCCAATCTGGCGACCCAGAACGAACTGGTGCCGCCAAACGGCGTGTACGCAACTATCATGACGATCGACGGCGTGGTGCACGGCGGGGTGACCAACATCGGGATGCGCCCCACGTTCGGTGAGACGACGCCGACCATCGAAACACACGTGCTGGATTACTCGGGAAACCTGTATGGCCAAACCGTGCGCCTGGCGTTCGTCCAGCGGCTGCGCGACGAGCGCCGCTTCGAGGACGTTGACGCGCTGCGGGCGCAGATCGACGCCGACAAGCGGCGGGCGGAGCGGCTCTTCACACGGCTGGCGGTCTAGGAGCGCATGACCGGAACGTTCGATTTCAACTTGTCGTGCCCGTGTGACGGGCGGCTGGCGCGGATCATCACCGACATCGTGCGCCAGGCGGCCAAAGACGCCGGCCGCGACGAGGCTGCCGCGACCGCCATGGCGGCCTCCGCCGACGAATTCGTGCGCGGCTGTTTCGCGGACACGTCGCAGCCGCCGATCAAGGTGCACGTGAACAACGAGTCGATTCAGCTCGACGCCGCCGGCCGCACGATGTCCCTGGCGCTCTGACCCTGCACGAATGCTGCGCCTCTACAACACGCTGTCGCGTCAGGAGGAGCCGTTTGCCCCCGAGCGCGACAACACCGTGCGGATGTACGCCTGCGGCCTCACCGTCTACGCGCGCGGCCACATCGGCAACTTCCGCACCTTCGTCTGCTTCGACGTCCTGCGCCGCGCGCTGAAGTACGTCTGCGGGCACCAGGTGAAGGACGTCCTGAACTACACGGACGTGGACGACAAGACGATTGCCGGCGCGGCCAAGGCCGGCGCCTCGCTGCGCGACTACACCGAGCCGTGGATCGAGGCGTTTCGCGCCGACTCGGCGTGCCTCGGTCTCGAGCCGCCGCGGGAGACGCCGCGCGCCACCGACGAGCCCAACCTGCGCGCGATGAGCGAGATGGTGCTCGCGCTCGAGCACAACGGGCACACCTACCGCCGCGACGGCTCGATCTATTTCAAGATCGCGTCGCTCCCGACCTACGGTCGGCTCGCGCATCTCGACGCCGACGGCATGAAGTCTGGCGTCAGCGTGGACGTGGACGAATACTCCAAGGACGACGCGCGCGACTTCGTGCTGTGGAAGGCCACCAAGCCCGGTGAGCCCACATGGGACTACGGCACCGGGCCGGGGCGTCCAGGCTGGCACCTCGAGTGCTCGGCGATGGCGCTGCGCCTGCTCGGGCCGGGGCCGATCGACCTGCACGCCGGCGGCGTGGACCTGATCTTCCCGCACCACGAGAACGAAATCGCGCAGTCCGAAGGGGCGACGAAGCAGCCGTTCTCGCGCTTCTGGTTCCACGTGGAGCACCTGTTCGTCGAGCACGAGAAGATGTCGAAATCGGTCGGCAACGTCTACACGGTGCCCGAGATCGTCGCGAAGGGTTACCGGCCGTCGGCGCTTCGCTACCTGCTGCTGTCGTCGCACTACCGGAAGCAGCTGAACTTCACGTGGGCCGGAATGGACCAGGCCGAGGAGTCGATCGGCCGGATCATGAACTGCCTGACGCGGCTCGAATCGGTGGCCGGCGACGGCGAGCACCCGCGCGTCGGCGACGCGATTGCCACCGCGCAGACCGGGTTCACGAGCGCGCTCGAGAGCGACCTCAACACGGCCGGCGCCCTCGGCGCCGTGTTCGACTTCGTGCGCGACGTCAACGGCGCCATCGATGCGAAGGAGATGTCGGCGGCCGAGGCCGCGCGCGTGCGCGACACGTTCGAGCGGTTCGATCAGGTGCTGGGCGTGGTGGCGCTGCGCCGTGCCGAGGACGCGCAGCCGCCGGTGCCGGTGGAGGAGATCGAGCGGCTGATCGAGGAGCGCAAGGCCGCGCGCGGCCGCCGCGATTTCGCCGCCGCCGATGGCATCCGGGTGTCACTCGCCGACCGCGGCATCATCCTGGAAGACGGTCCGCAGGGGACCAGGTGGAAACGAAAGTAGAGGCCGG
>DASRPM010000336.1:0-2281 GCA_035646375.1 Vicinamibacterales bacterium | reverse complement strand
ATCAGCATCAGGACGCTGCCGGCCATCGTGTAGAGCATGAACTTGATGGCCGCGTAGATGCGCTGGTCGTAGCCCCAGACCCCGATGAGGAAATACATCGGGATGAGCATCGCGTCCCAGAAGACGTAGAACAGGAACAGGTCGAGCGAGATGAAGACGCCGATCATCGCCGCCTCGAGTGCGAGCATGAACGCGCAGAACTCCTTGACCTTATGTTCGATGCCCTCCCACGACGACAGCAGCGCAATCGGCGTCAGGAAGGCGGTCAGCACGACGAGAAGCAGGCTGATGCCGTCGAGGCCGACGTAATAGTCGATGCCGAACGCCGGGATCCACGGCACGCGCTCGACGAACTGGAAGTCGCTCGAGCTCTGGTCGAACCACACCCACAGGCCGATCGTCAGCGCGAATGCCGCGATCGAGACGAGCAGCGCCAGCCAGCGGATCGCGGCATCGCGGCGGCCGTCCCGGTTGGGGATCAGCAGCAGGAGCAGGGCGCCGGCCAGCGGCACGGCCCACGAAAGAGTCAGAACAGGTGTCATCTCCAGATGTAGTACCCGAGAACCAGTACGACGCCAACGAAGAGCGAGCCGGCGTAGGTGCGCACCGATCCGGTCTGCAGCCGGCGCAGTACGGCCGATCCACCCGACACCAGCGCGCCGGTGCCGTTCACGGCGCCGTCGATGATGCCGACGTCGAAGCCGCGCCACAGCCCCTGCTGCGAGACCACCTTGATCGGCTGCACGATCGTCGCGTCATACAGCTCGTCCACGTAGTACTTGTTCAACAGCAGCGTGTGGAGCGGCGCGAACGTGCGCGCCATGGCATCGGCGAGCTCCCGCCGGCGCCACCAGATGAACGTCGCGATGCCGATCCCGACGAGGGCAATGAGGCTCGAGGCGCCCATCAACGTCAGTTCGAGGCTCTCGTGCTCCGCCGCAGCACCTTCGGCCGCGGCGGCACCTTCCGCGGCAACTTCACGAAGTCCAAACGCAGGTTCGAGCCAGGCGTGCAGCACGTTGTGCCCGCCGAGCGCGTGCGGAACTCCGATATATCCGGCCGCCACGGAGCCGATCGCGAGCAGGATCAGCGCGAGCGCCATTGCCGGCGGCGCATCGTGTAGATGGCCATGACCGCCCTGCCCCGCCGAAGCCGCAGGCGAAGGCGGGCCGTGTCCATGCGCAGCCGCGGGTGCAGCATGCCCATGCGCAGCAGGCTCTTCCTCTTCCGGATGTTCGGGCGCCGGGGCGTCGTGCCGACGTTCACCGAAGAACGTCAGGTAGACGAGGCGGAACATGTAGGTCGCCGTCAGCAGCGACGTCAGCGCGCCGATGACCCAGAGAATCGTGTGACCTTCGGCGAAGGTCTCGAACAGGATCTCGTCCTTGCTGAAGAACCCGGCCAAGCCAGGTACCCCGGCGATCGCCAGCGACGCGATAACGAACGTGTAGAACGTGATCGGCAGCTGCTTTCGCAGGCCACCCATGTTGCGGATGTCCTGCTCGCCGTGCAGCGCGTGAATCACGGCGCCCGAGCCGAGGAAGAGGCAGGCCTTGAAGAAGGCGTGGGTATAGAGGTGGAAGATGCCGGCGCCGAACGCGCCGACGCCCATCGCCAGAAACATCAGGCCGAGCTGCGACACGGTCGAATAGGCCAGCACCCGCTTGATGTCGTTCTGCACGAGCCCGATCGTCCCGGCCATCAGCGCCGTTGCCGCGCCGATGACGGCGACGATGATCATCGTCTCGGGCGCGTGGCTGAACAGGGCGGCGTTGCGTCCGATCATGTACACGCCCGCCGTCACCATCGTCGCCGCGTGGATCAGAGCCGACACCGGCGTCGGGCCTTCCATCGCGTCGGGCAGCCACGTGTACAGCGGAATCTGCGCCGACTTTCCCGTCGCCCCGATAAACAGCAGCAGCGTCGCAATCGAGATGATCCCGAACGACGTTTCCGGAGGCAGCGCCGCCACCGCGTCGGCGAGCTCCCTGAAGTCGAGCGTGCCGAACTGCGTGAAGAGCGCCAGCATGCCGAGGATGAACGCGTAGTCGCCGATGCGGTTGACGACGAACGCCTTCTTGCCGGCGTCGGACGCGGACTGTTTCTTGAACCAGAAGCCGATCAGCAGGTACGAGCAGAGGCCGACGCCCTCCCACCCGACGAACATCACCGGGAAGTTGGAGCCGAGCACCAGCACGAGCATGAACGAGGCGAACAGGTTCAGATAGGAGAAGTAGCGGGCAAACTCGCTGTCGACCTCGTCGTGCATGTACGCGGTCGA
>DASRPM010000335.1:0-33801 GCA_035646375.1 Vicinamibacterales bacterium | reverse complement strand
GCCCGAATTCCTCGAGGTCGATGGTCTGGTCGCGCCGGTTCATGCTCCGCTCCACGTAATACGATTGGCGTAGTATTACGTGACACGGAGTAGCGAGTCAATGCCGGTGTCTCCTTCGAGTCGCTGCGCGCGTACACTTCGGAAACGCGCGGAGCTCCGGGTGCGACCCGAAGACGAGATCGACGTGGGGCTGTTCGGCTACCTCAGGCGACTGAGCGACGGGGGCGTAGCGTATGGCGAGCACATTGGCCGCCGGTGAACTGTTCACGCTGGATTCGCTCGTGACACCGACGGCGCAGGGGATCGCCAGCCGCGTGCTGGCGCGCACGGCGGCCGGCAACATCACGCTCTTCGCCTTCGATGCCGGCGAGGAGCTGTCGGAGCATACGGCGCCGTTCGACGCCCTGGCGCTGACACTGGCCGGCGTCCTCGTCCTCACGGTTGGGGGCGTGGAGGTTCGAACCGCGCCTCAGACGATCGTCCTGATGCCGGCGAACGTGCCGCATGCGGTCCGCGCCGCCGAAGCCTCGCGCATGCTCCTGATCATGCTCCGGGACGCCGCTCGGCCTCCTGATGGTCAGACGACTGCCGGCTTGCCCGCCGGGCCAGCGCACGACTCCTGAGCACTCGCCATACAATCCCCTGGGATCGGCCCGCCCAAAACGTGCCTCTCGCGACAGGAACCCGGCTCGGACCGTACGAAATCGTGGCGCCGCTCGGCGCCGGCGGCATGGGCGAGGTGTATCGCGCCAGGGACACCAACCTCGATCGATTCGTCGCCGTCAAAGTGTTGCCCGGGCAGCTGGCCGCCGATGCCGTCGCGCTCGCGCGATTCGAGCGGGAAGCCAAGGCCGTCGCCGCGCTCTCGCACGCGAACATCCTGTCGATCTTCGACTTCGGCCGCCAGGGCGACACGGCGTACGCCGTGATGGAGCTGCTCGAGGGCGAGACGCTCAGAGAGACGCTCGCGACCCCGATTCCCATCCGCAAGGCCATCGACTACGGCGTCCAGATCGCTCGCGGTCTTGCGGCCGCCCACGCCAAGGGCATCGCCCATCGCGATCTCAAACCCGAGAACGTGTTCGTCACGGACGAAGGGCGCGTCAAGATTCTCGATTTCGGTCTGGCCCGTCGCACGCTCGCGGTGTCCGGGCCCACCGACGTGACGACGGTGCCGCGGGTCACGCGGCCCACCGATCCGGGAACGGTGCTTGGTACGGTCGGCTACATGTCGCCCGAGCAGGCGCGCGGCGAGCCGGGCGATCAGCGGTCGGACATCTTCTCGCTCGGCGTCGTCCTGTACGAGCTCGTCGCGGGACGTCGCGCCTTTCACCGTGAGACGGCGGCCGAAACCATGACGGCGATCCTCCGCGAGGATCCGCCGCCCTTGACCGAGGCATCGTCACCTGCCGTGCCGCCGGGGCTTGCGCGCGTCATCGATCACTGCCTGGAGAAGAACGCCGCCGAGCGGTTTCAGAGCGCGAGCGATGCCGCGTTCGCGCTCGAGAACCTGTCGGGTACGGCGATCTCGGGCCCGCAGGCAGTGGCTCGCGTCGGGTGGCGGGGCCGCGCGTGGCTTCCGTGGAGCGTCGCGGCGCTGCTGGCTGTCGCGGTGATTGCGCTGGCAGTGTCCGGCTCCAGGAGGCCGGACGCGGCGGGACCGCCGGCCCGGTTGTCCGTTACGCTGCCACCAACGATCCCCATCTTCCGGTTTGGCAGTCCGGGCAGCGCCCTGGCGATCTCACCCGACGGACGGCGCATCGTGTACGTGGGCACCACGGGGCCCGGCCGCATTCAGCTCTATTCGCGCTCGCTCGATGCGCTGACGATCGAGCCAATCCCGGGCACGGAGGGCGCCCGCCAGCCGTTCTTCTCACCGGATGGAAAGTGGGTGGCGTTCTTCACTCCCGCGGGTGAGCTGAAGAAAGTGCCCCTCGACGGCGGACCGGCGATGACCGTCGCCCGCGGGCTCCTGAATGGACAGTGGACGTTCGGCGTGTGGCGTCAGGATGACGCGATCGTGTTTGCCGCAACCGACAACCTCAAACAGGTCGCGGCGTCGGGCGGCACGCCCTCCGATCTGACCAAGACGGCCGATGCGACGAGGGGGCCCGAGCTTCACCACGCCCCGCAGGTCGTCGCCGAAACGGGCGACATCCTCTTTTCTGTGTACGGCCAGGGGAACGGCCGCCTCGATATCCTGCAGTGGGAGACGCGCACGCGGTCGACGGTCCTCGAGAACGTGAGGGATGCGGTGCTCACCCCGTCCGGACATCTGCTGTTCGTTCGCGACGGCACGCTGATGGCCGCGGCGTTCGACCCACGCCGGCGGGTCGCGGGGCCGCCGACGGCGTTGCCCGAGTTCGTCAGCATCGACAGCGAGCTGTACGCGACGCCGCAGCTGGCGGTGTCTCGGACAGGGACCCTGGCCTATCTGCCAACCGGTCTCGAGAGTGAACGCCCGGTCCTCGGATGGGTGAACCGCACCGGCGGGTTCGAGGAAGTGGCGCCGATTCCCAGACGTGCGCAGGCGGCGGCGCTGTCGCCCGACGGCCAACGGGCGGCCATCCTCGCCGGTGCGCAACTGCTGCTGGTCGATCTGGTCCGCCGCGTCGCGACCACGATGAACGTCAGGGAGAGCGACCGGGATTCGCTCGGCTGGCATCCGGATGGGAAGCGGATCACGCTCGGCGGCGTCTATCTATCGCTGTTCGATCCCGACAGCGGCAAGGACACCCCGCTGACCGAGGTCGGGCGGTTGAAGCGCTTCCCTTCGTGGTCGCCGGACGGGCGCACCGTCGCCTACATGACGTTCAATCCGACCAACGACATCTACGTGCTCTCGCTGGACGACGGCGCCGTCCCCCGCGCCCTGGTGGCGACCGACGCAGTCGAGGACGCTCCGGCGGTTTCACCGGACGGGCGCTGGCTGGCGTACACGTCGGCGGAGGCGAGCGGCAGAACCAACGTGTTTATCGTGCGGTTCCCCGAAGGGACTGGACGGACGCAGATTTCCGGCAACGGAGCCGGCCGGCCGTTCTGGAGCCGCGACGGCCGGGAGCTGTTCTTCGCCGCGCCTCCCGCGGTGCTCCAGTCGGTATCGATTGCGCCCGGCAACACGCTGCAAGTGGGGCCCGCCCAGACACTGTTCCAGCTGGGCGACCTTCGGTTCATCGGCGCGGCCCCCGACGGCCGCTTCCTGGCCTTCAAGGAGCCGCCCGCCGAGCTGCCGACGGAAATCGTCGTGGTGCAGAACTGGCTCGAGCAGCTGAACCGCCTCGTGCCGAAGCCCTGAGGGGAGGCGGGGCTGAACCCCGTCTGTCCGTACGAACTCCGGTTAGACCACCGCGGCGAGGGCTCCCTGCGCGATGTCGAAGCGATCGAGGTTCATCACCTTGGTCCACGCATTCGCGAAATCGCGCACGAACTTCTCCTTCGAGTCGCTGCACGCGTACACCTCGGAGAACGCGCGGAGCTCCGAGTGCGACCCGAAGACCAGATCGACGCGGCTGGCCGTCCACCGGGCGTCGCCCTTGGCGCGGCCACGGCCCGTGAACGACGCGCCGTCGGCGGTCGCGGGCACCCACTCGGTGTCCATATCGAGCAGGTTCACGAAGAACTCGTTGGTCAGCACGCCCGGCTGCTTGGTGAACGTGCCGGCGTTCGACTGCCCCGCGTTGGCGCCCAGAACGCGCAGGCCGCCGACGAGCACCGTCATTTCGGGCGCGCTCAGCGTCAGCCTGAATGCCCGCTCGATCAGCAGATGCTCGGCCGGCACCTCGTGCCCCTCGCCGATGAAGTTGCGGAACCCGTCCGCGTCCGGCTCGAGCACCGCGAACGATTCCACGTCGGTCTGCTCCTGCGTCGCATCGGTGCGGCCCGCCGCGAACGGCAGCTTCACATCGACGCCCGCCTTCTTCGCCGCCGCCTCGATGGCCGCGTCGCCGCCGATCACGATCAAGTCGGCCAGCGACACCTTCTTGCCGCCCTTCTGCGCGTCGTTGAACTCCTTCTGAACCCCCTCCAGCGTCTTCAGCACCTTCGCCAGCTCCGGCGGATTGTTCACCGCCCAATCCTTCTGCGGCGCAAGGCGGATGCGCGCGCCGTTGGCGCCGCCGCGCTTGTCGGTACCGCGGAACGACGACGCCGACGCCCAGGCGGTGGTGACGAGCTGCGAGGTCGACAGACCCGACGCGAGGATCTTGCTCTTCAGCGCGGCCACGTCCTTCGCGTCGACGAGCGGGTGATCGACCGCGGGCACCGGGTCCTGCCACAGCAGCGGCTCCTGCGGAACCTCGGGGCCGAGATAGCGCGGGAGCGGCCCCATGTCGCGGTGCGTCAGCTTGAACCACGCCTTCGCGAAGGCGTCCGCGAATTGCTGCGGATTGTCTTTGAAGCGGCGCGAGATCTTTTCGTAGATGGGGTCGAAGCGCAGCGCGAGGTCGGTCGTGAGCATGTTCGGCGCGATCTTCTTCGACTTGTCGTGCGCGTCCGGCACCGTGCCCTCACCGGCGCCGTTCTTCGGCTTCCACTGCTTGGCGCCGGCCGGACTGGTGGTCAGTTCGTAGTCGTACTCGAAGAGGTGTTTGAAGAAGTCGTTGCTCCACTTCGTCGGCGTGGTGGTCCAGGTGACCTCCAGACCGCTCGTGATGGCGTGCGCGCCCTTGCCGCTCTCGTAGCCGCCCTTCCAGCCGAAACCCTGCTCCTCGAGGTTGCCCCCCTCCGGTTCTCGCCCGACGTATTTGTCCGCGGGCGCCGCACCATGGGTCTTGCCGAAGGTGTGCCCGCCGGCAATGAGCGCCACCGTCTCCTCGTCGTTCATCGCCATGCGGCTGAAGGTCTCGCGAATGTCCCGCGCGGCCGCTACGGGATCGGGGTTGCCGTTCGGGCCTTCCGGATTCACATAGATCAGGCCCATCTGCACGGCGCCGAACGGATTGGCCAGCTGGCGCTCGCCGCTGTAGCGCTCGTCACCAAGCCACGTGGCTTCCGAGCCCCAGTTGACCTGCTCCGGCTCCCACACGTCCTTGCGGCCGCCGGCGAAACCGAACGTCTTGAACCCCATCGACTCGAGGGCGACGTTACCAGTGAGCACCATCAGATCGGCCCAGGAGATCTTCCGGCCGTACTTCTGCTTGACCGGCCACAGCAGCCGGCGCGCCTTGTCGAGATTGGCGTTGTCGGGCCAGCTGCCGAGCGGCGCAAAGCGCAGCTGCCCGGAGCCCGCGCCACCGCGGCCATCGTGGATGCGGTAGGTGCCCGCGGCGTGCCACGCCATGCGGATGAAGAGCGGCCCGTAATGACCGAAGTCCGCCGGCCACCAGTCCTGCGAGTCGGTCATCACCGCCGCGATGTCCTTCTTCACCGCCGCGAGATCGAGCGATTTGAACTCCGCGGCGTAGTCGAACTTTTCGCCCATCGGATTGCCTGATGGATGGTTCGTGTGGAGGGCGCTCAGGTTCAACTGGCTCGGCCACCAGTCGCGGTTGCTTCGGCCGCCGTGGAAAGTTTTGGCCGAGAACGGGCACTTCGCTTCGTTGCTCATGTGACGTTGACCTCGTTGATTCACGGGCGGGTCTGAAGACCCGCAACTACGGTTTTGACTGTCGAGCGGATGTCGTGCGGCCGTGCGCCACGCAGTCGGGGCAACGGCCCCAGTACGCGACCTCGGCCTCGTCGATTTCGTAGCCCCCGTCGTCTGACGCGGTGAGACACGGGGCGGATCCGACCGCGCAGTCCACGTCGACCACGCGGCCGCAGATGCGGCAGATCAGATGGTGATGGTTGTCGCCGACGCGATGCTCGTAGCGGGCCGGCGACCCGGCGGGCTGGATGCGGCGAATCAGCCCCTCCGACACCAGGATGCCGAGGGCGTCATACACGGACTGTAGGGAGATGGCCCCGATTTCGGCCCGCACGGCTTCGGCCACCGCGTCGGCACTGATGTGAGGCTGACCCGACACCACCCGGAAGACGGCCAATCGCTGGGCGGTCACCTGAATCCCGCGTTCACGTAGCCGTTCCACCAGATCGATAGGCACGACCGACAGCTTACATCAGATCTTGGAGTGAGTCCAATATTTGATCGACAAAGACAGTTGAGGTTGACGTCGGAACCAGCGCCTCACCCCTTCAAATTGCAGCTGAGGGTGATAACGCTGCCGCCACTCTCTCTCGGATGTCCTTCGCTCACGAGAAACAGCAGGCCACCGTCGAGCGCCACGCCCTCCCCTTGCGGCTCGTTCAGACCGTCGAGCGGAACCTGAAGCACGGGAACGTAGGCGCCTCGCGTCAAATCGACCGTTCGGTAGAAGTACACCTGGGTGAACGTTCTCACCACGACCCATGCCCCGTCTCGCGAGGTTTCAGCGTCGGTGACCATGGCGAGACCAAGCTCCCCGCCACGCTGAAAGGTCAGGTCGCTCCCCGAGGCCGGCAGGGTCGCGCGAAACAGGGCGCCGGTCCGATCTTTCGTGACGATGTAGAGATCGGAGCCGACCACGAACAGCGCCTCGGCGTTGTGAGGCCCATCCTCGTACGTGGCCGTGAACATCTCCGGCGGCGCCGTCTCGGCATCCCCGGGCGCCGGTTCCCGCACCCGGTAGATTCGAACGCTGCGGCGCGCCAGCAGATTGTCGCCAATGTCCGCCACATAGAGGCAGTCGCCTTCGGGACACGGCGCGGCAGATACATCTTCCCAGTCGCGCGGTTCAATTGGGAGACGCACCCGCCCGCGAACGGCGCCGGCCGAGTCGAGCGCGAAGAGCACCGCGTCGTTCAGGGAGTCGTTATGCGACCAGAGCAGGCCTGGAGTGCGGCGGCCCACCGCGATGCCGCTCGCCTCCCCGATATCGGGCAGCGTCACCGGACCCGCGGTCACCACGCATGGCCCCGTGCGGTCATCAGGCCGCAGGATCCACCCGGCCGCGAACGCGGCACCCAGCATGCCCGCCGCAATGAGAATTCGCGTTCGACTCACCGGTCGTCATCGTAGCCCACGAACAGGCTCGGCTGTCGAGCCAGCTGATACCATCGGCACCGCAATCGAAGGCGCGGCGTGACGACCGGCTCGCGACCTAGTCGAGGTTCGCCGTGCCGCTCCCCGACGCGCGCACGTTGCCGGTCTCGCCGCCCTCACCGTCGAAGCGATCGAAGTTGCCCGCAAAGGTGAACGTCACCGAGCTCCCGTTCACGCCGGTGAACTTCACCGTGCCGCTGTCCACGCCGAGCAGGCCGTTGGACCCGACGAAGCACAGGTTGAAGTCGTCGCCGTCACCGGTGAACTCGAACGGCAGCTCGCGTCCGCTCAGATCGGCCAGCGTGCTGACGCTCGACGGCAGTTCGCCATACAGCGCCAGCCCGCCGCCGAGGCCCGTGACGCAATCGTCGTCCGGGTGCTTGGCGTCGCGCCCTTCGATCCGGAAGTAGCCGTCCTCGCCTGCCTGAAACGTGAGCTTCACGTCGCTCACCGCGAACGTGGTGCCGTCGATGGCCGCCGTGGCGCTGCCGCCCGGCGTCTCTTCCGCGGCGGCGCCGCCGCCGCACGCCGCGCCGGCGGTGGCGGCGGTGACCAGTAGCAACAGAACACAGCCGTGCTTCATCACTCGTCCTCCTCGATGGGGTCACAAGGCCATTGCCCGCCAAACCGGACGCGGAAGACGGGCCCCGCGAGCAGGAGCAGCGTCCGCTCGTCGGGTTCCGAGAGGCGGGCGGTGTCGCCTGACCACTGCACCGACTCCTCGTTGAACACGTAGCCCTCGACCGTCTGATCGAACGCCTCGCGCTCGGCGTCGCCACGTACGCGCACGGCACCCTCGGCGACGACCTGACGCACGAACGCCAGCGCGTCCTCGAGCGTCGCGCGATCGACGGCGGGGGACGCTGCCTCGAGGCGCCATGTGCCGCCGGTCACCGTGCCGCTGTAGCGCGCACGGCCGACGGTGGGGTCCGCGTCGGCGTCGTCGTCGAGCCGTGCGGCCATCGCCAGATCGATCGTCGAGCCGTCCGGTATGTTCGAAAGCGCCCGGGCGGCCTTGCGCGCCGCCCACCACAGGAGCCAGCCGGCGGCATCCGCCGGCGGCCCAATGGCCGTGACGCTCGCGTTCGTCTCCACCACGGCGAATTCGAGACACGGCTCGGGACGCGGCCACGGCTGCGTCGTGGTGATCCGGAGCTCGAACCTCGGCGGGCTGTCGGCCGTGAAGCCCGCCATCCAGTACAAGAAGAACGCCTCGTCCGGGGACAGCTCGAGCGGCGGCGGCGGCACCGCCGTGAGCGGCGCGCCGTCCCACGCGTCGATGACGTCGGTGATGGTCGTGGGAATGGCCGCGGGCTCCGCGGGCCGCTCGCGGCCGGTCAGTCGATCGCGGAACCAGTCGAGACTCGGATCCGCGACATCCGTGGGCAGGCCCACGGGAAACGTCTCCGGCAGGCGCGCGTGGACGTCGCGCTCGAACCAGCCGGTCGCCGGCGGTGTTCCCTCGGCCGTGGCGGCGCGCGTCACGTGCACGAGGAACCCGATCGCAGCCGCCCCCTCCACATCCACCAGCAGATCGCCCTTCGCCACGCTCGCGGCGAGGTCCTGCCAAAGCGCCTCGTGACCGGGATCGTCCTCGCCCGACCGGTCCAGCATGTGCGCCAGCCACAGCGGCCACGCGCGTCCCGGATGATCGCGGCGGAACGCCGCGCCAGGTTTGTCGCTCGCCTCGCTCAAGACCTGGCGGCCGTTCATCGAGCCGGCGTGCGCGTACACGTCCACCCGCACGAGACCCGGCAATCCATTCACGAGCGCGACGCCGTTGCCGTCGGCCGCGGCGCCGGTCTCGTCCCTCCACCACGACAGCACGTCGGGGTCGAATCCGCCCATCACGAGCAGGCGGCCGTCCGCGGAGTCGAGGTACCACGACGCCCGCGCCAGCCATTGCGCGGCCTCGTCCGCGTTCAGCGGTTCGTCCACGACGATGCGCACCGGCATGGCGTCGTCGCCGTACAGCTCCAGCAGCATCGCCTTGTGGCGGGCGACGAACCCGATGTCGTCGCTGCGCCCGTCCTCGATGATGGCGTCCACGGCATCCGCCGCCAGCACGCTGAAACCGCCGGAATCGTTGTTGAGGAAAACGTCCCGCCGCATGGCCCGTGTATCGGACAAAGCTCAGCGAAATCGCAACAGGCGACTCGGCGCGGAACATGCAATGACGTGCGGCGGCGGGAAAACGCCAGCAGGAGGTGGCTCGTGAGCCTGAAAGGGATGTATCAGTGGGCGCTCAAGACGGCCGAGGGCAAGTTCCACGGCACGACCGAGGAGCGCGACGGCAAGCTCTACTTCAACGGCACGGTCGCCACCGAAGCCGAGAAGAACCAGATCTGGGACGCCATCAAGACGATTCCTACGTGGCAGAAGGACGTCGTCGCCGACATCCGCGTCACGGGCGGGCCGGCCAATGCCGCGAAAACGGCCGCGCCGGCGCCACCGTCGAGCAAGACGTACACCGTGAAATCGGGTGACACGCTCAGCCGCATCGCCAAGGACCACCTCGGCGACGCCAGCGACTATATGAAGATCTTCAATCTCAACAAGGATCAGTTGACGGATCCCGACCTCATCAAGCCGGGGCAGGTTCTGCGGCTTCCATAAAAGGAGGAAGTATGTTCGGCATCATTGGCTGGATCGTGTTTGGTCTGGTGGTGGGTGTGATCGCGAAGCTGTTGATGCCGGGGCGCGATCCCGGCGGCTTCATCATCACGGTGCTGTTGGGCATTGCCGGCGCCGTGGTGGGCGGGTTCGCCGGGCGAGCGCTCGGGTTCTACGGACCGGGCGAAGCCGCCGGCTTCCTGATGTCGCTGGTCGGCGCGGTGATTCTGCTCTTCCTCTACCACAAGCTCCGCCGCCCAACGGCGGTTTGAGCTGAACGCGCGAAACGCCCGGACACGTCGTGAACGTGTCACGGGCGTTTCAGTGCGTGAGCCTGTCACGCCTCCCGGCAAGAGCCAGGATCATGATGTTGCGGCGGAACCTCGCGCCTCGTCGGCGATCGTGCTGCCGGCGATGCGCCTCAGGAGCCCGGCGGGACCTCCATGACAACCCTCTCTTTCTGCGAACTCGATCTTCCGAGCCGCGGGTGTCGATACCTTAGGGATACGCTTGTCACGGGCGCGTGTCAAGCTCGTCGAAAGACGATCTTGGCCCCTGTCAATTCTCTGTAGGCCGCTCGATGCGATCGATCACGAGCACGTCTACTTCGCGGCGCTGCGGCTCGAGCTTGAGCCCGAGATCCTCTTGAATGGCCGTGAAGAGTGACGGGCGATCCGACATCGCCAGCGACGGCGGCGCGGCCGCGCCGTTCAGCGCCACGGGTTGATCGGGCATGAACGTGACATCCAGGTCGAACTCGCCGGCGAGTCCCGTTTCGTCCGTGACGATCCGCCGCGTGACCTGCGTGAGCGGGCTGATGAAATGCGCCATCGTGACCCGGCGCCCCGACATCCAGCCCGGAAACGATACGAATCCGCATGTCGGGCCGATCGGTTCCTGCGGCAGCACCGGAGTGAACCCGGGGCCTGGACCCGGAGGTGGAGGCGGAGGCACCGGCACACCCTCCGGCGCCTTCACCGGCGCGCACTCTGCTCCGGACCGCTGTAGCCGCGGTCCCAGCCGTTCGCGATCGGCACGCACGAGCGCGAGCGCCGGAAGCTCGCGTTTTTCAAGGTGCGCGACCAGGTGGAACCGCTCCGCGAGCAGCGACTTCACCATCAGCCGCACGCTGGCACGCGTGGCATCGGCGCCTGCTCGCGCGTCGATCGCATAGAGCTCGCTGCCGATCCAGGACGGCCCGCCCACGAGCTGCAGGTCCAGGAGACCGTAGGCGACGAGAATCAACTGGCGAACAGTGGTTCCGGGCGATATGGCGCGGCCGCCGGGCTGCAGCATCACGCCGGGAAACCCGAACCGCGCCTCAGGGCTGCGCTTCACCGAGGCGACTTCGAAAGCCGGCGCGGGGCTCTGGCCCAACGCGTGGCCAGCGGCGAGCGCGACGACACACAGTCCGATCACGAGGATGCGCACGCTTCATCAGACACCGCGGCGTGCAAGTGGTTCCGTGACGTGGGGCGGGCCTGAAGGCCCGCAGCCACGTACGGGGCGGGTCTTTAGACCCGCCCGACCACTCCGAGATAGTCCCGGTTCTTGAATCCCGGGAACAGCGGGTCGGCCGGCGTGCCGAGGTGACGCACCGCCACCTCGGCGAAGAGGCTCCGGAAGTCGGTGGTCACCGCCAGGTCGCGCCCCTCGTGCTGCTGCTCGCGCGACAGACCGGGCCACCGTCCGTACACCTTCCCGCCGCGCGTGTCGCCGCCGACGACGAACATCGCCGTGCCGTGACCGTGATCGGTGCCGCGGTTGCCGTTCTCGCGCACGGTGCGTCCGAACTCCGACATCGTCAGCACCAGCACGTCGCGCATTCGATCGCCGAGGTCGCGATCGAACGCCGCGACGCCGTCGCCGAACTCCTTGAGGCGCAGCGCCAGCTGGCCGCGCTCGTTGCCTTGCGCCGCGTGCGTGTCCCACCCGCTCATGTCGGCAAACGCCACTTCGAGCCCCACGTCGGCCCGGATCAACTGCGCGATCTGCCGCAGGCTGTCGCCGAAACGGCCGCGCGGGTAGGCGGCGCCGTTGGCCGGCTGGATGCGCTGCGGCGCCGCGGCCTTGAGCATCTTCACCGCGTCGAACGTCTCGCGGCCGGTGCCGTAGAGCAGATCGCGCACGCCCTGCTCGTAGAGCGACTCGAACCCGCGGCTCGCGGTGAGGCCGCCGCCCGCAAGCGCCGCCGCCTCGCGTACGTCGAAGTCGGCCAGGTTGGTCATCGCCACCGCGCCCACGTCGCCGCGCAGGACGCGTGGCAGCGCGGGGCCGAGCGCCACGGCGCGGAACGGGGAGGCATCCGGTCCGGGCATGGCGGCCAGGCCCCGCGCGAGCCACCCGTCCGGCGTGCTCTTCACGCCGGGCGTGCCCGATTCCATGTAGTCCTGCGCGTCGAAGTGCGAGCGCGTGGTGTCGGGCGAGCCACAGGCGTGCACCGCGGCGAGTCGCCGTTCGTCCCAAAGCGGCTTGAGCGGCGCGAGCGCGGGATGCAGCCCGAAGAAGCCGTCGAGATCGACGGCGCCTTCCGCCGCGGACGGACGCCCGATGGCAATGCTGCCGCGGGCGGCGTAGTAGTCGGGATCGCCGTGCGGCACCAGCATGCTGAGCCCGTCCACGGCCCCGCGCTGGAAGAGCACCACCAGCACCTTCGAGCGCGCGGCGCGCGACTGGGCCAACGCCGTCCGCACCACGAAGCGCGGCGCCACGCCGAGCGCCACGAGCGCCAGCGCGCCACCCTTCACGAACGATCGCCGCGTGCACCGGTGCATTGCGTTATCTCCTCTGGAACTCCGGCGAGCCGAGCACGAGCGCCGCCAGCTTCTCGACGTCGGTGTCGCTGGCCACGCGATCGTCGCCCGTGGTGCGCGTGATCTCCGGGCTCTCGAGCTGCGCCGTGAGGACGGCGCGCGTCTGCGGCGTGGCGGCGCCCTGCAGCACCACGGCCAGCACCCGGTCCAGCACCTGCGACGGCTGCGCGCGGTCCACCGATCCGATCACGGCGCCGAGATCCACCGGCGCGTCGCGGAAGCGGTTGTGCGCGAGCGCCAGCGCGAAGTTCATGCGTCCGAGCAGCGCCCCCGTGTTCACCCACGATTCGGCACGATCGGGATAGCCGGTCGGTGGCTGCGCCTCGTAGAGCGGCTGGCCGAGGCGGCCGACTTCGCGTGCGAGCTCTGCCGCGCCACCACCCGCGGCCCGGCCGGCGGCGCGGCCACGCCCCGTCTCGAGGCGCCCGTCGAGGGCGCGCACCGCGCTCACCACCACTTCGAACGGGGTCTTGATCTTGGCGCGGTAGGCCTCGCGCGACCAGAACTCGGGCGAGGTGACGAGCGTCGTCATCACCGCGCGGATGTCGCCGTCGCTCGAGCGGAAGGTGGCCGCCATGCGGTCCACGAGCGCCACGGGCGGATCGTCCATCACGAAATGGCGCGCCAGCTTGGTGGAGATGAAGCGCGCAGTCGAGGGATGCCGCACCAGGATGTCGATGACGCGCTCGCCGTCGCGCTCGCCGCCGCCGGCCGGAATCATCTGACCGAGCACGCGCTTGCTGCCCTGATCGTGGACGCCGGGCCGGAACAGGAACGAGCCGCCCTCGCGCGGCCGATCGATCGTCCACCCGGTGAAGGCACGCGCCACCTCGGTGACGTCCTGCTGGGTGTAGCCGCCGTCCACGCCGAGCGTGTGCAGCTCCATCAGCTCGCGGGCGTAGTTCTCGTTGAGACCCCGCGACCTTCCGGCGGGCCGAGGCCTCGCCGAGGCGGGTGAATTCCGGCCGCGCGGCATCACCGGATCCGCGCGCGTGCTCATCCAGTTGTCGAGATAGAAGAGCATCGCGGGATGCCGTGCCGTGGCCAGCACGAGGTCGCGGAAATTCCCGAGGACGTGCGGACGAATCGCCTCGCGCTCGTAGGCCGGCACCATCCAGCGGACGGCGCCCTTCTGGCTGTAGACGTTGAAGTGGTTGAACCAGAAGGCGGCGAGCGCTTCCTCGAGCTGCGCCTCGCTCACCACCGCCCGGGTGACGGCGGCCGCCTGGAGCTGGCCGGTGATTGCGGCGGGGCGGCGGCCCGCTGGGATCAGCTCGCGCAGCTCGCGCCGCGTCATGTCGCCCTGGGCGACGCGCTGCCGCAGCTCAGCGGTCGGCTGCGGGTAATCCCGGACGAGCTGGGCGGTACTCGCGCTGAGCACGTCGTAGCCGGCGAGCGCCGCGTTGAGGGCCGCGCTCGGTGGGCGGCTCGGGTCGAGCTGCTGTTCGAGATAGACGGCCACGCCCATCTCGCGCACGCGGGCCACGTCGGTGGGCCGGGGCCCGTAGCCCAGCCGGTTGAGCACGTGCAGCACGCGCTCCTGTTCGCTCAGCGGCGAGGCCGGGAGCGCCAGGCGCGAGGAGGGCGCCGCCGAGGCGATCAGCCCTGCCGCGACGAGCACGATCGTAGCCAGGCCGGCACGGCGCCGCATCGTGGGCGGATTATCCACACTTCTCAGACGATGGGCGCCCGGAAAACGTTGACCGCCCTACCCCGCCTCGGCGGCCCGAAACCGAAGCCAGCGGACCACGAAGATTGCCGTGGCCACGGCAATGGCGGCGGCCATGGCGGCCAGTTCGACGGCCGATACCGTGGCGACGATGACCACGCTAATCGCAACGCACGCCAGCACCGGTATCAGCGGACCGCCCGGCAGCCCGAACGGTTCCCCCTCGAGGCGCACGTTCAGCACCCGCAGACGCCAGGCCGCCAGCGCAATCACGAAGTAGACCGCCAGGACCGACAGGTTCACGAGGATCGCGAGCTGCTCGAAGCTGCCACTCAACCCGATCGCCAGCGCCGCGGCCGCAAACGAGAGGACGGCCACATGCGGCGTGCGATGGACCGGGTGCACGGAGGCCAGCACGCGGGGCAGGAAGCTGTCGCGGCCGAGCGCGAAAATCGACCGCGGACCGGCGAGCACCGCACCGGACAGGTTGCCGAACATCGAGGCGGCGGCCGCGGCCAGCATGAGCACGCGCGCCAGGGGACCGTAGGCGGCACCGGCGGCACTCGCCAGCGGCGCGACGCCTTCGTTCACGAGCGCCGCACCCAGAATCCCCTGCGCCACGAGCTGCACCGACACATACAACACGACCACCGCCGCCATCGCCAGGAGCGCCGCGCGCGGCACCGTGCGTTCGGGATTGCGCACCTCCCCGCTCGGCTGCAGCGCGCTCTCGATGCCGGCAAAGGCCAGGATGATGAGCCCCGCCGTCGCAAACACGTCCGAGGCGGGCGGCAGCGCCGGCCAGGTCAGGTTCGGCAGCTTCACCGCGAAGGCTCCGAACACGACGAAGCCCGCGAGCGGCACGAGCTTGATGACCGTCGCGATTTCCACCGTGCGCGCGCCGCCTTTGAGGCCACGAATGTTGATCCACGCCACCGCCCCCACGACGCTCAGCATCACGAGCGGGCGCGCGACCGGCGACGACACGCCGGTCAGCGCGAGCAGCGAGGCGGCAAACAGTCCGGACACGGCACCCATCGCCAGCACCCCCGACAGCAGGGTGAGCGCGCCGACGATGAAGGCGACATACGAGCCGAACGCCGCCTCGGCATAGGCGTAGGGGCCGCCGGTGACGGCGACGCGGCTGCCCGCCTCGGCGAAGCACAACACCATCAGGCCGACGATGACGGCGCAAACGAGGTAGGCCAGCACCGCCGTGGAGCCGAGGCGGGTCGCCGCCAGCGCGGGCAGCACGAAGATCCCGGCACCGACGATGTAGTTGAAGATGAGCGCGGCGAGCTGTCGCACGCCCAGCTCACGGACGAGCTTGGTGTCGGAGCTTCCAGGTCCCTGAGCCGAACCTGGCGCGATCATCGCCGCTCTTAACCGATGAGGGCTTTGACGGCGAGGAGCGACGCGACCAGTGTGATCGCCAGGACGGTGCCTCGTTCGCTGAACGCGACGGCACTCCAGGGATAGCGGGGCTGGGGCGGGGCGAGATCGTTGGGCCGCGTCGGCACCCAGCGCGGGACGCCCAGTGCGTAGTGGTCGTACTGACGGCCGAACATCGAGCGCAGCCGCGTCTCTTCCCAGATCACCATCGTGCCGTACTGCAGCGCGAAGACGGCCCACGCGATCGGCAGCATCCAGACGAGCCGCGACGCCAGCACCAGGCCGGTCCAGATCATCCAGTTGCCCAGATACAACGGGTTTCGCACGAGGCGGAACGGGCCCGAGGTGATGAGCGGGCCCTGCCGCGTGGACGTGCGCGTCCGCGAAATCGTGCCGATGTGGCGCACCGCCCAGAACCGCAGCAGCTCACCGACCGCGACGAGCGCCACGCCGCCGACGACCGGCCACAGCCCCGGCGCCTGCCCGGTCCGGAACAAAATGACGGCCAGTCCGAGCGGCACTGGAAGCCACGAACGCTGCCGGAACGTCCAGGCACCGAACCTCACGAGGAGCGCCGGAGCCTGTTCTGGGGTGTATATCGCAGCCGGGGCGGCAGCTGGCTGCGGGGCCGACGGAGACATTGCATTACATAGTAGCCGCACTGACCGGCATCCGGGCAGCGTTTGCTGGGAAATTGCTCAGAATCGAACACGCACACCCAGTTGCACGGAACGTGGGTCGCCCACGGCGGTCGTCTGATTGAACGAGGGAACAGGATTGTCCGGATAGATGCCCGTGCCGAAGGTCGCGTTGCGCCCCAGCACGTTGCGGCGGTTCGTGAGGTTGAAGGCTTCGGCAAGCGCCTCGATCCGCACGCGGTTCACGGCAAAGACGCGGCTGACGCGGGCGCCAAGGCTGAAGAAATCGCTACCGCGGCCCGCGTTCCGCGGAATGAACGCGCCATTCACGACCGGCCGGCCCGACGTGCCCTGGACGGTGGTGACGCCTGACGTCACGTTGAGCGGCAGTGCCGAGTAGTACTGCAGCACGCCGCTCGCGGCGAACCCGCCCTGCAGGCTCACCGATCCGTCCAGCGCCAGACGATGGCGCTGGTCGTCGTCCGATCGCCCCCAGTCCTTCGACAGGTCCAAGGGGTCGATCGGCGAACTGAAGAACGCTTCGCCCACATTGTTCAGCGACTTCGAAAGCGTATAGCTGGCGCGGAAGCGGCCCCAGGCCGACGGCCGCGCCACGAGCGACACCAGCAGGCCGTGAAACGTGGACTCGCCGGCCGAGGAATACCGGTTGTCGTTGGCGTACGACGGGTCGGGACGGCACCCGTTGTTGCCGCCGCTGGCCGCGCATGACGGCACGTTCTGGTTGATCTGCATCAGGAGGTGCACGCCGCGCACGTACTGATAGCCGGCGCTCACCGTGGTGTGCGCGCCGAGCTGCTGTTCGAACTCCACGCTGGCCTGGCGCGAGTAGGCGGTCTGCAGAGCGCGATCCATCGTCGTGAAGTTCACGAGGGTCGTGGTGGGCACCGCCGTGGCGAGCGCCGCCGGAAACGCCGGGGCTCCGATCTGGGTGGGCGACAGGCTGACGCTCGTCTGCCGCAGCTGTGCCAGGTCGGTGCTGTTGCCCGCCGAGAGCAGCGCGTTGGCCACCGGCCGCAGCGGCACGCGGTCGAAGAAGAGGCCGGCGCCGCCGCGCACCACGCTGCGGCGCGATGACGTCGGCGTCCACGCGACGCCCACCCGCGGCGCCAGGTTGTCGGCGTCGGCGTGCACCGACTCGAGCCACTGCACGTCGTAACGGAGGCCGAGATTGAACGTCAGACGATCGCCGCGCTTCCACTCGTCCTGCGCGTAGAGCCCCACCGCGGGGCTCGCCTGCTCCACGCGGGCCGCACCGAACGTTTGCGAGAACCCCGACGTGTTGTAGGTCCCGGCGAGAAAGTTCGCCAGCGAGGAAAACGAGTAGGCGCCGCGTACGGCGCGGGGAAACATGATGGTGTCGTCGTTGACCACGACGTCCACTCCGGCCCGGAACGCGTGCGCGCCACGCTGGTGCGAGACCGTGTTCACCACCTGATAGAGGTGATTGAGCCGGGCGGTGGGATTGGAGGACGACGTGCCGAACGTCGCCACGCCGGCAATGCTCACCGCCGGGCCCACGCTGTCTTCGGGCGGCGCCTGCAGATTGCCGCGCGCCACCTGGGCACGCGTTTCGTTGACCGTCCGATCCGAGAACGTGAGCGTCTGACCAAACGCCACCGCGACGTCACGATTGTCCAGGCCGGCCGCGGCCGACGGCGCGTTGAGAGCACCCGCGTTGCGCGCGCGCGCCGCGCCCACCTCGTACAGGGACACCCGCGCGCTCAGTTGATGCGTGCCGCTCACCTGATGGTCGGCCTTGGCGAGCCACTGGCGCGTGTCCACCGGGCTGTCGAAGGTGCCGGTCACGACCGGGACGCCCGCGTAGCCCACCGCGGCGAGGCGCGCGTTGATCGCGGCGGCGGTGGCAGGCGCAATCGTGGTGAGGCCGCTCTGCCCGAGATGCCGGTGCTCGCCGTTGACGAAGAAGAACGTGCGATCGCGCCGGAGCGGACCGCCAAGGCTGCCGCCGGCCTGGCTCTGCGTCGTCGGCAGGCGGCTGCCGGTGAGCGCGTTGGCCGCGGTCAGCGCGCGATCGCGGAAGAAGCCGTAAGCGTCGCCGCGCAGCGTGTTGGTGCCGCTGCGCGTGATGACGTTGATGAAGCCGCCGAGCGCGCGCCCGAGCTCCGCCTGCCCGCCGGAGGTCACGACCTGCAGCTGCTCCACCGCATCCACGCCCACCGGGATGCCGCTCAGGCCGGCGGCATCGTCGCTGGCCGACAACCCGTCCACGATGAAGTTGTTGGAGAAGTTGCGCTGACTGGAGACCGACAGCCCCACGCCCGGCACGGCCGACGTCTCGGCGAAAAGCTGCGTGCCGGCGATGTTCGGCGGCGCCACGCCCGGGACGAGCAGCGCCAGGTCGAGAAAGTTGCGGCCGTTGAGCGGCACCGTCGCGATCTCCTGGCTGAGTATCGTGCCCGCGATCTGGCTGCGCGCGGCCTCGATGACCGGCACGTCCGCCGCCACCTGCACGCTCGCCTCGAGCCCGCCGACGCGCAGCGTGATCGGCAGTTCGAAGGCCGAGCCGAGCGTGACGGCCAGGGTCCGCATCGCCTCGCCAAAACCGTCCCGCATCACGACGATCTCGTAGCGGCCGACGCGCAGGTACGGAAAGCGGAAGCGGCCCGAGCCGTCGGACATCAGGTCGAACCGCTGGTTGGTGTCGAGATGTCGCGCCGTCACGCGCGCGTCCGGTACGACGGCGCCCTGCTCGTCCACGACGCGTCCGCTGACGCTGCCGAAATTCACCGCCTCCTGCGCCGCGGCCGGCCACGCCAGCAGCGCCACGCACACCGCGACACGTGCGGCCGCGCGGATCGTTCTCCGGATCCCCATGATCGATCGCCCCCGAAAGACACGCCCGGTAAGTGGCCACAGATCGCGCGAGGCGGAACCTCGGCGCCTCTGTCCCGCACCGGCGGACACACGCCGGCTGGCCAGACTTCACCGTCGAGACGATCAGGCGCGAGGGGGCGGACTATCGGGCGGGCGGGCGAGCGGACGTGGAGCCTCGGCGAGCGGCGCCGCGGCGCGAGACTCGATGTTCGGACGTGCGACCTGTGCGACGCGCTCGGGCAACGCGAGCCCGCCGAGTACCGGCAGAACGCCGTACGCGGAGTCGTCCACGCCCGTGCACCAGCGCGGCGCATCCGCGGGCACCGGGCGCGAGCTGCTCCGCCGGTGCATCGGGCACATCACGGCGGCGGAGTGTTCGCAGCGGCACTCTTCGTCGGCCGCGACCGTCGCGACGCCGGACTGGAGCGTCGCGGCGAGCACGATCGTGGCCGAGCACACGGCCGCGACCTGGCAGACGGCCAGCAGCAGCGCGTAGCGCACCATGCACCCACGAAGGTGCCGGACCACGGAGGTCACGCAGCGATGATACTTGAGGCGGAGTGGAAGACCTTCTCCGTTGCGTCGAGGCGGGCGAACTTGAGGACCTTATGCGTTGGGCCTTGGACCTTGGGCCTTGGCCAGAGGCTAAAGGCTAGAGGCCAGAGGCTCAGTGGGCGGCGTCGTCCACGGGTTTTGAGGCCGCGCAAGCCGCCCGGAGATGGGCCAGGAGGTCGGCCATCGCAAACGGCTTCTGCAGGATCGTGCTGCTGATGTCGAGATGTGCAGCTTCGGCAAGTGCCTGGTCGTAGTAGCCCGACATGAACACGATCGGGATGTGCGGCGATCGGGCCTGGATCTGGTTCGCCACCTCGAAGCCGTTCTGGTTCGGCAACAGGACGTCGCTGAGCAGCAGGTCCACCTGGCGATCGTGCTCGAGGTCGAGGGCCTCTTCACCAGAGGCCGCGGCCACCACCTCGAACCCGTTGGCCCTGAGCGCGCGGCCGAGGAGCGCGCGGACCGCGTCGTCGTCCTCCACGAGAAGAACCACTGGGCGGGTGGGAGGCGCGATGAGCAGTGTGGCTGCAGAAGACACGGGTCAGGGACGGGCAGCCATGAGCATGTCCTCGAGGCGCTCGCGCTGCAGTTGAAGGCCCATGTCCCGCAAGCATGCGGTGTGCAGGATGCTTCGGTGCGCTCCGTCAGTGACCTTTTCGGCTAATGCGGCTGACTCCTGCACGAGGGCCAAAGGTCGCGACGCGCCACGGCCACCTGGCGGGCGACCGACTTGGGTCATCTGCTGGCGGAGCGCTTCGATCAGGGCGGCGTCGTCGATCGTGTTCACGGCTCGTTCCTCTCTCCTGCGGCGTTTTCAAGTCGCAAAGCTACGCGTCGGTTCCTCTTGACGCTCCGCTTCGCGGCTCACGCTGACTCTTTGCCCCGCTCCGCGGGGGCGGGCCGTCTTGAACTGCGTCCCTTACGCAGAGCAATTCAAGACGGCGGTTCGCATGCCGACGCGAGCGTGGCACCGCCCAGTCACATCGCAAGCGGAATGCCCGTGCAACTGCGAGCAGTCAGGCGAATGGCGAGGAAAGAATCACCGCTCGGGTGGACGGCGCACCGATAGCCAGGCCGGTGGCCCGACGAGGCCCGTTTCGGAACGTTCCGTTCTGGAACACGAGGGGCGCGACGTCAGCGACCGCTGTTCTCGACCACGATCGGCTTGATCGAGGACGATGTGGCCGAAGTGGTCGGTGTTTCGACCATCCGGTGAAACGGGGCGCCAGGCTGGGCATGCCCATTGCTCAGCCACGTGTCGGTTGTTCGACGCCCTCGGACGCCGGTCCGGCAATAAAGCCAAGACCCTCAAGAACATGGGCCACGGATGGTGCCGGATTCCCGACTCGCCGCATCCCAGCCGAGCGACGGGTTTCCGACACTTCACGCCCTGGCCACAGTCAATTCGATGACGCAGCCCACTCCCGCCACTGTCCTTGTCGTTGAAGATGATCAGGATCTCCGCGCCACCATCGTCGAATCGCTCGAGGCCAGCGGCTTTGCCGCGGCGCAGGCGGCCGACGCGGCCGACGCGATCGATCGGCTCCAGGGGTATGCCTACGACGGTCTCGTCGTCGATCTGAAGCTGCCCGACGCCGACGGCATGACGGTGCTCGACGAGGCCCTCGCCCGCTATCCCCTGATTCGCTCGGTGGTGATCACCGGCTTCGGCGGCGTCGAGGAGGCGGTCACCGCCATCCGCCGCGGCGCGGTGGACTTTCTGATCAAGCCGTTCCAGCTGTCGCAGCTGTCACGCGTGCTGCGCAACAGCCTCGAGCAGCTGCACCTGAAAAAGGAGAACGCCTCGCTCAAGGCGCAGCTGCACGACCGCTTCCGCTTCGACAACATCGTGGGGCGCCACAACAGCGTGCAGTCGCTCTTCTCCACGCTCGAACTGGTGGCGCCGATGAACAGCACCGTGCTGATTCAGGGCGAGACCGGCACCGGCAAGGAACTCATCGCGCGCACGATTCACCACAACAGCCCGCGCGCCGACCAGCGCTTCGTGGCGTTCAACGCGGCGGCCATTCCCGAGCCGCTCGCCGAGGCCGAGCTCTTCGGCCACGTCAAGGGCGCCTTCACCGGCGCCATCGCCAATCGAGTCGGACGCTTCGAGCTGGCGCACCTCGGCACGCTGTTCATCGACGAGGTCTCGTCGATGTCGCTGTCGCTGCAGACGAAGCTGCTGCGCGCGCTGCAAGAGCGCGAGGTCGAGCGCCTGGGCGACGCCACGCCGCTCAAGGTGGACATCCGCGTGATTGCCGCCACCAACACGGACCTCAAGACGCTCGTGAAGGCCGGGACCTTCCGCGAGGATCTCTATTACCGTCTCAACGTCATTCCGGTAACGCTGCCCGCGCTGCGGCATCGCCGCGAGGACATTCCACTCCTGTCGCAGCATTTCCTCAAGAAGTCGTGCGAGGAGAACGGGCTGCCCGCCAAGACGGTGAGCCAGGAAGCGATGCGGCTGCTCATGGGGTACGAGTGGCCGGGCAACGTGCGCCAGTTCGAGAACTGCATCGAGTACGCGGCGACGATGAGCGGCCTCGAGACCGAGATTCGTCCGGAGACGCTGCCGTTGGACATCCGCCAGGGCACCATGGCGTCCGTGGTGCCGGCAGTGGCCATCCCCGACGAAGGCATTCACTTCACCTCGGTCGTGTCGTCGCTCGAGCGCGACCTGATCATGCGCTGCCTGGAGAAGACGGGCGGCAACAAGCGGCAGGCCGCCCGGCTGCTCCATTTGAGCCGGACGACGTTCATCGACAAGCTGCAGCGGCTGAATGTCGAAGCAGGAGCGGCGTAACGGCTTAGGGCTTAGGGCTTAGGGCCTGGTGCCTTCGGCACCCGAAGCCGGAACGACGCGCCGTCCGGCACCGGCTCGAGCTCGAGGGAACCACGATGCGCGGCCGCAATCTCGCGTGCCACCGGCAGCCCGAGCCCCGTGGACTCGGGGCGAGGGCGGGATGTGATGAACGGCTCGAAGATCCGGTCCGCGTCGGCGGCCGGCACGCCCGGGCCGTCGTCGGACACGCGCAGCGCCACATGATCGCCGTCCTGGGTCACCTGCACGCGGATGCAGCCGCTGCCGCGCGGGGCCAGCGCCTGCTCCGCGTTCTGAATCATGTTGAGCGCCGCCTGCAGCAGGTGCAGCCGCTGCCCGTTCACCAGCTGCGGCTCGGACGGCACGTCGAGCTGCACTGTCAGGTCGGCCCGGCCGATCGAGTATCGGCGCAGGTCGACCGCCCGCGACGCGATGTCGCACATGTCCACGAGATGGGTTCCGCCGTCGCGCTGGGCTCGCGAAAGCGCCACGACACCGGTCATCGCCGACGCCGCGCGCGCCGCCTGCTCGCGGATACGCGCCAGTGTTTTCTGGACCGGTTCGGGCAGATCCGTACGGTTCTGGAGCAGCTCGGCGGAGCCGCCGATGACCTGGAGGGCGTTGTTGACCTCGTGGGCCGCTCCAGCCACCAGGCGGGCAATCGTCGCCAGACGATTGAGCGTCAGGTGATGTTCGGGCGGCGTTGACACGGACATCGGCTAAACCTCGTGGCGAAACAGTCGATTAGCTTTCTGTATCGGGGCGCCTGGCGTTCTGACGCCTGGAGCGCCGCACAGGATACCAGCTCGATTCGCGCGATTGGACGGAACGGTGAGCGTGCCGGTTCGGGCTCGTCTTGGTCCTGCATGGCCTCGCGCCTGCAGTCGGGCAGCACCTACGGCGCGCACGGCCGTGGCCTGGCGGCGCACGGGATCGGCACCGCCTTCCTGGCGCAGCTCGTGGGCGCGGGTGGCCGTGGTCAAGAACGCCGCCGACGCGTCCGCATAAAGAACCTGGTCGGCTTAGGGCTTAGGGCTTAAGGCTTCCGGTCGCTCGTCGAACTCTCCCTCCCACCGGGCGATGACGACCGTGGCGAGGCAATTGCCGAGCACGTTGACCGACGTGCGCAGCATGTCGAGCAGCGCGTCGATGCCCAGGATCATGAACACCGGCTCGGCGGGCAGACCGAACGACGTCACGGTGCCCATCAGGATCACGAGCGCGCCGCGCGGCACGCCGGCCACGCCCTTGCTCGTGAGCATCAGCGTGAGCAGCAGCACGAGCTGCTGGCCGATCGACAGATCGATGCCCGCGGCCTGCGCGACGAAGATGGCGGTGAGCGACAGGTAGAGCGTGCTGCCATCCAGGTTGAAGCTGTAGCCGGTCGGCATCACGAAGGCGACGATCTGGCGCGGCACGCCCAGCCGCTCCATCGCCTCCATCGCGCGCGGCAGCGCCGCCTCGGAGCTGGTGGTGGCAAAGGCGATCGACACCGGCTCGGCCACCGCGCGCCCAAACCGCTTCAGCGGCACGCGCACCATCCACGCGATCGGCAGCAGGACGACCACGATGAAGACGGCGACCGCCACGTAGAAGGTGGCGAGGAGCTTCGCCAGGTTGACCAGCACGCCGACGCCCAGGTGACCGACGGTATACGCCATGGCCGCGCCGACGCCGAACGGCGCCAGCACCATGACGATGCCGGTGAACTTGAACATCGTCTCGGCCAGGCTGCCGGCAAAGGCGAGCATCGGCCGCTTGCGCTCCTCGGGCAGCAGCGCGAGCGCCGATCCGAAGATCACGCTGAACACCACCACCTGCAGGATCTCGCCGTCCACCACCGCCTTGGCGATGTTCTCGGGAAAGATGTGGAGCAGCACCTCCTGCCAGGTGCGCGAGGCCGCGGCGGGAAGCTGGCTGGCGTCGATGGCCGCTGGCAGCGCGATGCCGTCTCCGGCGCGGCTGATGGTGATGGCCGCCCAGCCGATGAGGAGCGCCAGCGTGGTCACGACCTCGAAGTAGATGAGCGCCTTCAGGCCCATCCGCCCAACCTGCCGCAGGTTGGAATGGCCCGCGATGCCGACGACCAGCGTGGCAAAGAGCAGCGGCGCCACGATGGTGCGGATCAGCCGGAGGAAGATCTGCCCGACGAAGCGCAGCGAGACTGCGAGGTCCGGGAAGAAGTGACCCAGGGCGGCCCCGACGACGATGGCCACGAGGATCCAGAAGGTCAGCGACCGGTGGATTCGCACGGCGCGTATCACATCACAGCCGGGTCCCCGCGCGGTATATACTGGGACGTTCGCTGCCCGGAAGTCCTCTCACCACTGCGGAAGTGGCGGAATTGGCAGACGCGCCAGCCTCAGGAGCTGGTTCCCGCAAGGGAGTGAAGGTTCGAGTCCTTTCTTCCGCACCAACATCCCAGCGCAAGACCCCGTCCTACCACAGGCAGCGGAGCTCGTGGCCATCCTGATCGAGCTCCCTGAACGCCAGAATCTTGTGAAGCGGGAACGGGAGCGGGGGGACCTGACCTTCAGCCCCTGGTCGCGACGTATCGAGCGTTTCGATGCGGCCCGCGCGTTCGTACTTCACCGTGACGCGCACGTGGGGATGTTCCCAGACACGGCGGCGCAGCTCCGTGAAGGGCAGCAGGCTTTCGTTCTGCGCGTAAAAGTCCAGCCAGATGTCCGACGAATCGATCAGCCGAACCAGGTCGTCCTGGTAGTCGGCGATCTGCAGGCTCGAGGGAATGAAGAGGTGGTTGGTCCGATCCCCTTCGGTGCGGATATTGCTGAACATCGACATCGTCCGCACGGTCTGGAACCCGAGGTACGCCGCCATGCCGTTGACGAGGAATAGGAGCAGGGCGACGACCGCGGGGGACAGACGCGCGCGTGCCGCCTCGCCGGAGAACGCCTCTCCTCGGGCGGCACGCCATCCAATCAGCAGCGCCGCCAGAAGCGCGGTCGCGTACGGTATCCAGAGCAGCATGCCGCCTCGCCGCACCCACTGAGCGGCACGTGAACCCTCCACGACGACACCGCTCAGGATGATCGGCACCGCAATCAGCACGGCCAGGACGGCCAGCCCTGCCAGCAGGCGGCTCCAGTAGACGCGCCTGGCGATGGCCATCGCCACGCCACGTCGAACCAGCGGGTGCTGCAGCAGCGCCGGGTAGAACCCCGCCGGCAGGAACAACGTCAGCAGCGCCAGGAGCATCGAGGAAAACCCATAGATGCCTGGACGCGGGTGAAATGCCAGCCCGAAATGAAACAGCCACGCCACCAACATCGCCAGCCGTCTGGTGCGCGGGAACAACAGCAGCAGCGGAATGCCGCCCTCGGCCATCAAGGCAATCCAGGGAACGATTTCCTTGACCGGGCCGCCCGGGGCCGCCAGCTCGAACCGGCCGAAGACCCCGTCCAGCATGAACCCTGCGCAGCTCGTCACCGGTGCCAGGAAGTCCCAATTGAGCTTGTGGAGAAAGGCAAAGGCGTAGAGCGCCAGCAGCAGTCCGCGCAGGTACGGGACGGCCTCTTGAAAGACGGCGGGGCCCAGATCCCGCAGCGTGAGCCGGCGATGGCGCAGGGCCACGAGGAGGATCGCCAGATTGACGAAACCCTCGAACAGGATGTGGTTGGGCGTAATCGGCGATCGGACGTACAGGTACGCCAGGTTGCTGGCGCACATCAGCAGCACACGACCGAACGCGGAAGGCTTGTGGAGAACGGCGAGCGCTGCGAGAAAGACGGCGACGCCGGTGGGATGCTGGACCCACTGCGGAAAGCAGAGCAGGTCCAGCACCTGCGTCGCCGCCCACATGAAGCAGAACGGCGTCAACGCTTCAGGCGCGGCGGCTCCTGAAGGTCGCACGCTCACAGCGACTGCGAGCGGAGCCTACTTGCGGCGACGACGGCGATGCAACAGATACATCCCGGCGCCGGCGGCCAGCATCGACATGGTGGCCGGTTCCGGGACGGTTTGCGGCACATCGGCCATCGCGGTGGCCGCGAACAACAGCACAGCGCCGAGCGCGCTCGCCATCACTCTGAGAGAAAAGATCTTCATCGGTTCTCCTTGACGGTAAGCGGGGCCGTTTCGCAAGAACCGGTCCAGCGTGGTCGCACGCGCAAACCCCTGGAAAATCGCGGGTGCCTGGGATCAGGGGGCGACACAAGTCACCGCGCGAGAGGTCTTTGTTCACTCGCTGGCGCGCTTCCCTTTCGCTACGAATCACTTCCAGCATTCCGAGCCCCCGCTACAAGGCCGTTTGCGTTTCACCGGCCGAATACACATTTGTCTGGCTCCGGGCCCGCGATCCGCTGATCGCGCTGGCCATGCGTCGCTGGCCGCGCGAGAGATACGACAGCGGTGTGGGCGATTGGCGGCCGGGCTACAAAAAAGTCCCAGCACTGGTACTCGGCCCGGTGCGAGTCACGTAATTTTGCTGGGAAAACACCCGATCGAGGTCGTCGCCCCCCCAGCCATCTCTGGCGTTCCTTTTGCTCATTTGCGCCCGGTGAACGACCGGGGTCCATCGCGGACCCGGGAGCAGGCCGTGGCCCAGAACTCCGACTCGCGGAAGGTGACCGTTGCCTCGACCCCCGACGACAGCGAGGCGCTGCGCGCGGCGGCCATCGTCGCCGACGCCAGCCGTGCCCTCTGGGTCGATGACGCGACGCTCGCCCTGACGCACATCGCGGAACTGCTCGTCGCCGAGGGTCTGGCGGCCCGCGCCGTCGTGGACGTCACCGACGAGGGCACCGCGCTCAGAGGTGAGGCGCGCGGCCCCGCCGTGCAGGGGCCCCCGAGCGGTACCGTCTCGGTGCCCGTCGTGGCAAGTCAGCGCACGATCGGCTCGATTTCGGTAGACCTCCCTTCCGAGGCGCAGGGGACGCCAGCGTACGTGACGGCGCTCCTGAAACAGCTCGCGCAGTTCATCGGGCCGGCGGTTGCCGCCCATCGCACGCGCGTCGGCGAGCGCACGCGGCTGGCCGACGAGAACACCCGATTGCGCAGCCGCCTGCACGGACGGCACGACCTCACGAGCGTCATCGGCAACAGCGAGGCGATGCGGCAGGTGTGCGAGATGGTGTCGCGCGCCGCGCCTACGGGGACGCCGGTGCTGCTCGAGGGCGAGGCCGGCACGGGGAAGGAATTCCTGGCGCGAACGCTGCACCACAGTTCGCCGTGGGCGCGCAAGCCGTTCGTCGAGTACAGCTGCAGCCGCGCGGGCGGCGGGAACATCGAGGCGGACCTGCTCGAGCTCTTCCGGGGTCGCGACGCGCACAAGAAGCGCCCGCCCCTCGCCGACGGCGGCACGCTCTTCCTCGACGACGTCCACGAGCTTCCGGCCGCGGCGCAGGCACAGCTGATGCGCGTCCTGCAGCAGCGCGAGTTCGCTCCCGGCCACGCCTCGTCGTCGCCGGGCCCGCACGTGCGGGTGCTGGCCACGTCCGAGACGAGCCTCGAAAGCGCGGTCACCGCCAACCGCTTCCGCGCCGATGTGTTCCACCGCCTCAGCGGCTTCTCGATTGCCGTGCCGCGCCTGCAGGACCGCCAGGCGGACATCCCGCTGCTGGCCGACTTCTTCCTGGCCAAGTTCGCCTGCGATCACGGCAAGAACGCCAGCCGGATCTCGGCGCGCGCGCTCGACATGCTGACGCGCTACTCGTGGCCCGGCCACGTGCGTGAGCTCGCCAACGTCATCGAGCGGGCCGTGCTGCTGTGCGACGACGCGGTGGTACACGGCCACCACTTGTCGCCGGCCATCCACGCCGCGGAAGGTGGCGGCGCGCCGTCGCCGTTCAGCCTCTCGGAATCGCTCGACGCCTACGAGAAGGACCTGCTGCTCGACGCCCTGCGCGCGGCGCGCGGCGTCCGCAGCCGGGCGGCGCGGCTGCTGCAGACGACCGACCGCATCTTCAACTACAAGGTCCGCAAGCACGCGATCGACTGCCGTCGCTTCAAGAGCTAGCGAGGCCCCGCTCTCTCCTTGACGCCCCTCCGGGGCGGGACTAGCATTCTTCGCCATACGAAAGTGAGGATGTAATGCGCCACAGGTTGCTGGGCGTCATGCTGGCCGCTGCCGTTCTGGCCACGGCGTCCGTGCTGTCGGCTCACCATTCGGTCGCGGGACAATTCGACCTGTCGAAGCAGGTCACGCTCAAGGGCGTGGTCTCGAAGGTGGACTGGGTGAACCCGCACATCTACCTGCATCTCGACGTCAAGGGAGACGACGGACGGGTCGTCACATGGTCGCTCGGCACGGTACCCACCGCCATGGCCCGCCGCGGCGGGCTCACGCGAGAATCCATCGCCGGAGCGTCTGGAGAAGTGGTCACGGTTGAATGCAATCCCGCGCGCAATGGGACCGAGCACCTCGGCTGGGTGAAGACCATCACCTACGCCGATGGCCGCAGATACGAGCTGTCTGGGCGTTAGCTGAGAGGAAGGGACCCTATGACGCATCGCCTCATTCGCCGATGGCTGCCGGCCGCCGCGTGCGCGGCCGCGATTGTGGCGCCAGCCGCGCTCACGGCCCAGGCGCCGCCGCGCGGGTCCGCGGAGCTGCTCGCGCAGCTGTCGGCCAAGGCCACACCGCGGCTGAGCGGCAAGCCGGACCTCAACGGCACCTGGGATCACCTGGGCGGCATCGAATTCATCCGTCCGACAAAGCTGCCCGACGGCTCGGTGTGCATCCGCGGGTGCGCACCACCGGCCGGCGCCCCGCGTCCGGTCCCGGCGCCTGCCGCTGCGCCGCGCCCCGCGGCCGCCCCGCCGGCGCCGCTCTTTCCGAAGTACAAGCCCGAGTTCCTCGCCAAGGTGAAAGACCTCAGCGCGCGGCAGGTGGAAACCGACAGCGGGCTCAGGTGCATGGCACCCGGCCTGCCGCGACTCGGCCCGCCCGGCAAGATCATCCAGACGGCGAAGGAAGTGGTGTTCCTGTACGACGACGTGAACGGTGCTTTCTTCCGCATCATCCCGGTGGACGGCCGCAAGACGTATCGCAAGGACATGCCCGCGAGCTACCTGGGCGATTCGATCGGCCGCTTCGAGGGCGACACGCTCGTCGTCGAGACCACGAACTTCAACGACGACACCTGGCTGACCGATAACGGCGCGTTCCACACGACGGACTTGAAGGTCGTCGAACGGCTGCGGCGCGTCGGCGACACGATCGAGTACACCGCGACCTCGCACGACCCGGCCGTCCTCGTCGAACCGTGGAACTCGAAGCCCTACACGATGTGGATCACGTCGCAGGAGCTCGAGGAGCCGGCGCGCTGCGAAGACCGTGACCTCGATCACGTCGTGGACGGAACGCACCACGACAACCCGCGTTAGGTCTGGTGGGTCGGGTGGGTCAGGTAGGCCAGGTGGGTAAGAGCTCTACGACAAGAGCTTTCCCCACCTGACTTACCAGACCTACCTGACCTACCTGACTCAAATCTACTGAGGCAGCGCGTCTGGCACGATCCGCGAATCGGTGAGGAACCGCCGGTAGTTGCGGAACTCCTGCGTCACGCGCAGGCGCTGGACGCCGCTCGCGCGGATCACCGACACGCTGTCGATGCGCGATGGCAGCATCAGCGTCTCCTCGGGATCGTTGAAGACGATCGGCTGGTACTGCGTGGTGGTGTCGGAACGATCGACGGTGATGTAGAGCGAGCCGCCGGGGGACTGCAGCGCGCGCGGAATCGGCACGTCGGTGGGTCCCACGAGGGACTCGTCGAGGCGCAGGATCGCGTCGGTGTGCGGATCCACCCACACGCGCCCGCGCGATCGACCTGGCAGATCCATCGAGATGCACGTCTTGTCGCCGGTCACCACCGGCGGCCGCTCCACCGACGGCCGAAAGTCGAACATCAGCGCGTCGCGGCGGCCGATCCGGCCGCGCCCCAGCGTGCTGAACCTGAACTTGTCGCGCTGCTCGCGCAGCAGGAACGCCAGCGGCTCGGGCGAGGTGGCGCGCGGGTCGAGACATTCCGGCTTGTCGTTGGGCCGCGCGGGCCGGCTGCCGACCCGCAGGAGCTGCCGCACCACCGTCGCACGCGGCTCACCGCCATCGCTGGCGGGCGTCCACTCCACGCGCAGCTCGTAGAGCAGGCGGCGGGTGCGGCCGTCGGGCCCGAGATCCGGCCGCAGATGCTGCAGTGTCACCGTCTCTTCGGCGATCAGGCTCTGCGCGCGGCTGTAGTACTGCTCGACGTAGCGCGTGACGCGCTCGATCGTCCCGTCGTCGGGCGCGGGGCCGGGCGACTGGGCGGCGGGCGTGCCGAGGGCGAGCACCGCGACGAGCGCCAACGCCATCATCACCACGCACCGCCCGCCCGAAGCCTCGCTCGCTCGTAAACGGACCCTCATGAGCCCCCGTATCCCTGTGTTACCTTACCTCGGCTCAAACGAGCCGACGTATTGAAAACGTTGCGCCGGGAGGGTGAGTGGTTGCGGGTCTTTAGACCCGCCCCGGCGGGACGCGAGAACATCCAAGGAGGGAGCTCAATGCGGAAGGTGCAGCATGTCTTCGCGGCAATCGGCCTTGCCGCGGCCGCGTCTCTGGTGGCATTCGCCCAGGCGCCGCAGGCCCCGGCCGGACAGGCGCCGGCGGGTCAGGCGCCGGCCCCCGGACCGGGTCGTGGCGGTCCGGCGGGTCCGGCGTCGTTCTTCATCACCAGCGTGGGCAAGGGCGACGGCGCGAACTATGGCGGCCTCGCGGGCGCCGACGCGTACTGCGCGCAGATGGCGCAGGCGGGCGCCATCCCCACGCCGCCAGGGCGGACGTGGCGCGCCTACCTGAGCGCGACGGCGGCGGCTGGCCAGCCGGCGGTGAACGCGCGCGATCGCATCGGCGCGGGCCCCTGGTACAACAAGAACGGGCAGCTCATCGCCAACAACGTGGCGGACCTGCACGGCGACGTGGAGCGCGATCGCAACTCGATCAACCGCAACTTCGCACTCAACGAGAAGGGTGAGCCGGTCAACGGCGTCGCGCCGCCCGGAACGCCGCCTGGAACGGCGCCGCCGAACCAGCACGACATCCTCACGGGCTCGGACTCGCACGGCCGCGCGCGCGCCGGGGCGGACGACACCACGTGCAGCAACTACACGAGCAATGCCTCGCCGCCCGCCGGCACGCCGCGCGGACAGGGCCCGGGCGTGTGGCTCGGCCATCACGATCGCATCGGCGGCGGCAACTCGTCGTGGAACGCGACGCACAAGTCGGCTGGCTGCAGCCAGGCGAACCTCGTCGCCACGGGCGGAGCGGGCCTGCTCTACTGCTTCGCGGCCAACTGATCGGGATCGATTGGAAGAGGGCGGCTGGCTCCTGGCGGTGCGCCGGGAGCCGGTTGTCCAGCCCGGCACGCGGAAGCTGGGCAGACCTTCAAGAACCAGGGCTGGTTCAGCTCTCGGTGTCTTCGACTTGCCAATCGGCCAACGGCTGCGGGCCCAGCTTGATGTCGGCGATATCGGGGTCGATTCCGTCGGCACGGGGACCGCTGGTCGCCTTCCGCTCTTTCGCGTCGCGACGGCGGGCTGACTTCATCTGGCGTCGTTCCGCGAGCGATTTCTCGCGTTCTCGCTTCGCGGCGGTGGGTCGGGCGTTCGGGGCCATAGCTCAGTTCCTTGGCGCACGCCCAGGATCGGGCGTAGGCTCAGAATACACGATCACGTGGCTGAGCCGGTGCGCAAAGTAGGCTGGCGGCCTGCCCTCATTCCATCCTCGCGCCAAACGGCCGATTCATAGCTGAAGCACTCCATCGAGAAGGATTACGCGTGCGAGAACTGCCGAACCGCATCCATCGCCTGAACGAACTTGCCGACGACCTCTGGTGGAGCTGGAATCGGACCGCGCGCAACGTCTTCCGGCGTCTCGACTACGCGCTGTGGCGGCAGACCGCGCACAACCCCGTCAAGATGCTCGCGGCGATCTCGAACGACGCGCTGGCGCGCGCCGTCGCCACTGTCGAGTGGCTGCAGCAGTACGACCAGGCGATGGCTGGGCTCGATGCCGCACGCGCCGCGCACAACACGTGGTGCGCGCGCGAGCATCCGCCGCTGGCGGCGGCGTCGATCGCCTACTTCTCGGCCGAGTTCGCACTGCATCAGTCGCTGCCGATCTACGCCGGCGGCCTCGGCGTGCTGGCAGGCGACCACTGCAAGGAAGCCAGCGATCTGGGTGTGCCGCTCGTCGGGGTCGGGTTCATGTATCCGCAGGGCTACTTCCATCAGGTCATCTCGCCCGACGGCTGGCAGGAGGAGCGCTACGAGCGCCTGAACTGGGAAGACGCGCCGATCGAACCGGCGCTCACGCACGACGGCAAGCCGTGCGTCACGGCGGTCCCGCTCGGCGACCGCACGGTGCTGGCGGCGGTGTGGCGCGTGCGGGCCGGACGCGTGTCGCTGTATCTGCTCGACACCGACCTGCCGGAAAACGCGCCCAAGGATCGGGAGCTGTCGGCGCGGCTCTACGGCGGCGACCGCGAAACACGCCTGCAGCAGGAAATCGTCCTCGGCATCGGCGGCGTGCGCGCGCTGCGCGCCCTGGGCCTGTCGCCGGCGCTCTATCACCTGAACGAAGGGCACGCCGGCTTCGTGGTGCTGCAGCGCATCCGCGATCTGTGCGAGGAGGGGCAGACCTTCGACGCGGCGGTGGCCGAGGTGCGCCGCACCACGGTGTTCACCACGCACACGCCGGTACCGGCGGGACACGACGCCTTTTCGTTCGGCATGGTGGAGACGCACCTGGCCGGCCTGTGGGGCGATCTCGGCGAGAACCGCGCGCGATTCCTCGATCTGGGATCGCACGACAACGGGGCGGGCCCGATGTTCAACATGACGGCGCTGGCCATGCGATCGTCGGCGTCGGTGAATGGCGTGAGCCAGCTGCACGGCGAAGTGACGCGGCAGATGTGGCAGCCGCTCTGGCCTGGCACGCCGGCGCAGAAGATCCCGGTGAAGTCGCTCACCAACGGTGTGCACGTGCCCACCTGGATGTCGGCGGAGATCGCGCGGCTGCTCGACCGCTACCTCGGGCCGGACTGGCTCGAGAACCACGACGACCCCTCGCTGTGCGACCGCGTGCTCGAGATCCCGGACGACGAACTGTGGAGCGCGCGCGTGGCGCTGCGCACGTTCCTCTTTCAGTTCGTGCGCGAGCGCGCGCGGCTGCGCTGGACGACCGAGGGCGGCGCCGCGGCGCGCGTCGTGGCGGCGGGCACGATGTTCGATCAGGACGCGCTCACGATCGGCTACGCGCGCCGCTTCACCGGCTACAAGCGGCCGGAGCTGCTCTTCACCGATCCGCAGCGGCTGGCGGCCATCCTCAACAAGGGGGGGCGGCCGGTGCAGTTCGTCTTCGCCGGCAAGGCGCATCCCGCCGACGACATCGGCAAGCACCATCTGCAGCACATCTACCACCG
>DASRPM010000334.1:0-4200 GCA_035646375.1 Vicinamibacterales bacterium | reverse complement strand
AACAGCTGACGCATACGATTTCTCTCATTTCAGGCGCGCGGCCGGCAGGTTGTTCTCGCCGCACACGAACTCGATGAGCTCGGTGTCCGGCATGAGGCGCTGCTCGACGGTGAACGAGAACGGTTTCGTGAAGGTCTTCGGATCCTCGACGGTCATCTGAATCTGCAGCGTGCCGAACGTGGGGCGGCGAATGCGCTCGGTCAGTTTCAGCTGGTCGCTGCCCGGCGTGCCCCACTCGTCGATCCACGACTGATCCTTGAAGCCGTTGGACTGCACCACGAGCGTGTCGCCTTCCCAGCGGCCCGTCGAGTAGCCGTACCAGAACGGCTGGGGATCGTTGCTGGGGAGCGGGCGGCCGTCGAGGTGAATCTCGCGCCGGCCGTCGTTGGACTCGTAGAGGAACAGTACGAGGTCCGGCGTCTGCACGATCTTGCGGGGCTGCGGATGCAGGTGCAGCTGGATCGGATGGAGCGGCAGGCAGTGCGCGTCGGGGTGATCCTTGCTGTTGGCGCCGTGCCGCTCGGCCTTCAGCTTCGCGGCCCACGGCAGCATGGGCACTTCGGCCCCGAGCGCGTTCTTCAGATCGCGGAACGCCAGGGAGGGCGCGATGCCGACAAAGGGGCCCGGCGGCGGCACTTCCTTCGGTAGCAGCCCCTTATCCCAGATCCCCGAGAGATTTGGCTTCCCGTCGGCGGCGCGCGGCGCCGGCGCCGCCAGATTGACGCGGCCATCGGCCGTGCGCGGCGCGGACTTCGACTTGAACTCCGGCCACTGCGCCAGAAGAGCGGCCGGCAGCAGTGTCATGAACCCGAGGCACGCGATGAGCTTCATAGCGGCCAGTCTAGCCGGACGCCCGCTGCGGCTACAATTCGCCCCGTGGCGTTCGACCTGACCGTCAACGGGCGCGCGCACCGCATCGACGCCGATCCGCAGACACCGCTGCTGTGGGTCGTGCGCGATCACGTCGGCCTCACCGGCACGAAGTTCAGCTGCGGCATCGGCCAGTGCGGGGCCTGCACGCTCCACGTGGACGGCCGCGCCGTCCGTTCCTGCAGCGTGCCCGCCTCCACGGCAATCGGCAAGCCGGTGACGACCATCGAAGGCGTCTCGCCCGACGGCACCCATCCGATTCAGATGGCGTGGAAGGAGCTCGACGCGCCGCAGTGCGGCTACTGCCAGTCCGGCATGATCATGAGCGCGCTCGCGCTGCTGCGTGACCGCCCGCGCCCCACCGACGCCGACATCGACGCCCGCGTGACGAACGCGTGCCGCTGCGGCACCTATCACCGCGTCCGCAAAGCCATCCACCTGGCCGCCGATCTGATGGGGAGAGCGCGATGAACGCCGACGTCACGCGTCGCGAGTTCCTGGCCACGGTGGCGGCGGCGCAAGGCGCGTTCGTGCTCGGCTTCTGGATGCCCGAGAAGGCCCAGGCACAGGCGCCGGTCCCCGAGATCAACGCGTGGATCGTGATCGACCCGGACGACACCGTCACCATTCGCATTGCACAAACCGAGCTCGGTCAGGGCGTGTGGACGTCGAACGCCATGATGGTGTGCGAGGAGCTGCAGTGCGACTGGTCGAAGGTGCGCCCGCAGTACGCCTCAGCCAACCGCGACGCGCGCGAGAAGGCGCCCGAGTGGACGCTGAAGGTCCCGGGCGACGGCGCCACCGATCCCAGGGGCGGGGGAGAGCCGACGTTTGGCAACCGCGACCGCACCGGTGTGTCCGGTATTCCCGACAGCCTGTATCGACGGATGCGGACCAACGCCGCGTCGTCCGTGAAGGACGGCCGCTACTACCTGCAGCTGGCCGGCGCCGAGGCGCGTGAGCGCCTGCTGCTGGCGGCCGCGGCCCTGTGGCAGGTGCCGGTGGCGGAGCTGACGGCGAGGGACAGCGTCGTCAGCCATGCTGCAAGCGGTCGCACCACAACGTACGGCCGCCTCGCGCCGCGCGCCGCGGCGACGCCGCATCCGCGCCCCGAGACGATCACCATCAAGCCGCCGGACCAGTGGACGCTGATGGGCACCGAGCGGAAGAACCTCGACGTGCCCGCGAAGGTGACGGGGCAGACCGTCTACGGGATCGACATCCGCCTGCCGGGCATGAAGTGGGCCGCCGTGAAGGCGTGCCCCGTCTACGGCGGCGACGTGAAGCGCTACGACTTCGACGCGATCCGCAGCATGCCCGGCGTGCGGTCCGCCGTGCAGTTCCCGATTCCGGATCCCGCGTGCACGCGCGGCCGCATCTTCAGCGGCGGCGTGGCGGTGATTGCCGACACCTGGTACCAGGCCAAGACGGCGCTCGACCGCATGCCGATCGAGTGGACGGTCCCGCCCGAGAACGCCGCGGTCAACACCTCGATGATGCGCGACGCGCTCGCGCGTGCGATCGCCGAGCCTGGCCGCGTGCGCGTGAACGAAGGAGACGTGGACGCCGGCTTCGCGCGCGCCGCCAGGATTGTCGAGGCCACATACTCGACGCCATACCTCGCCCGCGCGCGCATGGAACCAGGCAATGCGACGGTGCTGGTGACCGGTGACCGCGTGGACATCTGGATCGGCGATCAGAGCCCGCAGGAGACGCGGTTCAGCGCGTCGAAGATTACCGGCGTGCCCGAGCAGAACGTCCACCTCCACCTGTGCCACCTGGGTGGTGGCTTCGGTCGCAACGGCAACGGGCCGCAGGCCGAGCACGCCATCATGATCGCCAACCAGATGCGCGGCACGCCGGTGCACATGCTGTGGACGCGGGAAGAGGATTTCATCGGCACGACGTATCGCGCGATGGGGCTGGCGCGGCTGAAGGCCGGTCTCGACGCCGACGGCTGGCCGATCGCGCTCGACGTCCGCACGTGCATGCAGCGCGACGGCTTCGGCCCCGACGCCTCGTTCGACGTGACCTCGCGCTACTACGTGCCGAGCTACCGCTACTCGAGCCATACCACTCGATTCCATGTGCCGGTCGGCACGCGGCGCGGCGTCGGCCAGGCAGCCCACGAGTTCTATCGTGAAAGCTTCATCGACGAGCTCGCGCGTGTCGCAGGCAAGGACCCGTATCGCTATCGCCGCGAGCTCATCGCCCGCACGAACCTGCCGTACAAGGCCGACATGCTGAAGGCGCTCGACATGGCCGCCGAGATGTCGGGTTGGGGCACGCCGCTGCCGCGCGGCAAGGCCAGGGCGATCGCGCTCGAAGAGCGCGGCGCCGAGGGCAACGGGTCGGCGACGATCAGCGCGATGGTCCACACCGTGTCGGTGAGCCGCGCCGGCAAGGTCCGCCTGGAGCGCGTGGACGTTGCGCACGACACCGGCTTCGGTCTGGTGAACCCGCTGTCGGTGAAGAAGCAGATCGAGGGGCAGATCACCTGGTTCTACAACGACGCCATGCACCAAGGGACGACGATTGCCGACGGCCACGTCGTCGAGGACAACTTCAACCGGTTCCCGCTGTCACGGATCGCCGAGGACCCGCCCGAGATCAACATCCGGTTCTTCCCGACCGCGCACTGGCTGATCGGCATGGGGCACGATCGCGCCACGTCGGTGCAGTCGGCGATCGGCGACGCCATCTTCCAGATCACCGGGAAACGCCTCCGCGATCTGCCGTACAGCAAGCACGATCTCAGCTGGAGTTGAGGCGCGACACGCGAGGTGACTGATGGACGGTGATCTCTGGGCGAGTCTCGCGTTCACGGGGGGGCCGATTCTCCTCATGATCGCGTTCTGGCTGTTTTTCACGGGAAGACTCGGGGCCGGGAAGCAGGGCAGCTATCTCGCGCGCCATCTGGCGTCCATGGAGCGTCAGGAGCGCCTCCTCGAACGAATCGCGACCGCTCTCGAGCGGCGCAACGCGCGAGGCGATTGAGCGCAACGTGAGGAGCTGATTCATGCCGCGTGTTCCTGTCGTCGTCACGGTTCTGGCAGGAGTGATGGTGGCGTCGGGCAGCCTGCGTCTGGCCGCGCAGTCGGCCGCGCCCGCCGACGGGGGCTCGCGCTTCGAGGTGGCCTCGATCAAGAGCGCGATGAGCCCCTTTGAGCTCGGACGTGCGGCCGCCGCCGCGGGCAGGGGACCAGGGCCAGTCTCGCTTCCCTTTGGCGTTCGCGTGCAGCCCGGTGGCCGCCTCATAGCCGTTGCAAGCTTGCAGACGCTGATTCTCAGGGCTTACGGCATCCGCGAATATCAGATTGAAGGCGGGCC
>DASRPM010000333.1:0-13123 GCA_035646375.1 Vicinamibacterales bacterium | reverse complement strand
CCGCGGTGACCCGCATGCGGATGCGCGACGCGTCGTCGTTGGTGCGCCCGATGGTGAACGTCAGGACTTCGTAGGACGCCTTGTGCTCGATGATCTTGTCGAAGATCGACGACAGCAGCCCCGAGTCGATCAGGTGGCCCTGCGCCTCGATCGTTTCACTCGCCATAGGTGGAATTGTAGTGGCGGGGTGGGCAGGGTGGGCAGGGTGGGCGGGGAAGGGAGAACGCTTGGCGGTGATCGAGCCGCGAGGCGGCTCGAAGATCAAGTGCTTTCCCTTCCCTGCCTACCCCGCTTACCCTGCCTACCCTGCCTCCGTCGTCCCTTCCGGCACGAACCGGTATCCCACTCCCCGCACCGTTAGAAGGAACCGTGGGGCGGATGGTTTGTCCTCGATGTAGCGCCGGAGACGAACCATGAAGTTGTCGATCGCCCTGGTGTCGGTGCTGCCGTGCAGATCCCAGACGTTCTCGAGGATCGCGCCGCGCGAGACGGCCTGCCCGGGATGCTGCACCAGGTACCGCAACAGGTCGCTTTCCATCTGCGTGAGCCGGTACGAGCGCCCGTGCGCCCGCACTTCCATCGCGGCGAAGTCGAGCACGCGCCCGGCAAACGAATAGGAGTCCGCGGGGGTGTCGTCGGCGGCCGGCGCGTCGCGCTCGTTCCACCGCCGCCGCCGCAGCAGGCCGTTGACGCGCGCGAGGAGGATGGTGAGCTCGAACGGCTTGGGCAGGTAGTCGTCGGCGCCGGCTTCGAACCCGCGCAGCACGTCGTCGGCGCGGGCGCGCGCCGTCAGCATGAGGATGGGGACGTACTGGCCGGCCGCGCGCAGCTCGGCGGCCGTCTCGAAGCCGTCCTTGCCCGGCAGCATCACGTCGAGGATGACGACGTCTACCGGCACCTGATCGCGCACGAGCAGGTCGAGCGCCTGCTCGCCGTCGTAGGTGACGGTCACCGTGTGCCCCTCGGCTTCGAGGTTGAAGCGCAGGCCGTCGGCGATGTGCGGCTCGTCTTCGACGACGAGAATGCGGCTCATGCTGACTTGGGCTGCAGCGCCACCGCGTCGGCGTCGCCGCCAAAGCGCGGCAGCTCCAGCGTGAACGTGGCGCCTTGCCCCTCGCCCTCGCTGTGGGCGAACACGCGGCCGCCGTGCGCGCGGGCGATGGACCGCACGATGTAGAGGCCGAGGCCGGTCCCTTTCACCGCCTTGAGGCCGAGCGGCTGGACGCGGTAGAAGCGGTTGAAGATGCGTTTGAGCTGGCGCTTGGGAATGCCGACACCGCGGTCGATTACCCGCACCCACACCGAGTGCGGCGACGGCGACACCACGGCGACCGTGATGCGCACCGCCTGTCCCGAATACTTGACGGCGTTGTCGAGCAGGTTGGCCAGCACCGTGCGCAGCTCCTCGGCGTCGCCCTTCACGAGCAGCGACGCAGTCTGCTGGATCTGGAGCTCCATCGCCTCGGGCTGCAGGTGGTGCCGGAGGCGCGCCAGTTCCACGCAGTCGCGCGCCAGCGCCGCCACGTCCACCACCGCCGTGCGCGCACCCGTTTCGCCCGGCTTCTCGCGCAGCACGCCGGCCTTGAGCACCTGGTTCACGGTGTTGTGCAGGCGATCCGCGTCGGCCAGCATGATGTCGTAGAACTCGCGGCGCTGGACGTCGTTGACGTCGCGCGACTGCAGCGTCTCGAGGTAGAGGCGGATCGAGGCGATCGGTGTCTTGAGCTCGTGGGTGACCGCGTTGATGAAGCTGTCGTGCTCCTCGTTCCGCTTGATCTCCATCACCAGGAACACCGTGTAGACGATGAGCCCGGCGATGATGAGCCCGAAGAGCACCATGCCGAAGACCAGGGCCGCCAGCCGGCGGCCGCTGATGAGAATCCAGCCGACGTTGAGCGAGACGGCGGCGGTGACCAGCAGGACGCACAGCGTGACGAAGAACGCGATCGTCTTCTGGCGCCGAGTCATGGCGCCATTCTAGGTCGGGTGGGTCGGGTAGGTCAGGTGGGTCGGGTGGGGAGTCAGGTGGGCAAGAAAAAGGCCGGAGTGGCAAGCGCTTGTCGACAAGCGCTTTTACCCACCCGGCCTACCTGACCCACCCAGCCTACCTGGCCTGTGTTCAGGCCGTGGCTTCCTCGGGAATCATCTGCTCGTTCTCTTCGTGCGGGACGGGCTGCTTGATCTTGGCCACCTTGACGTCCCAGGCCCAGCCGACGGACTTGAGCAGGCTGATGAAGACCCAGTTCAGGTCGAACTCGTACCACGCCAGGCCATGGCGGGCGCTGGTGGGGTGGGCGTGATGGTTGTTGTGCCACCCCTCGCCGAAGGCGAGCAGCGCCACCCACCAGTTGTTGGTGGAGTCGTCGCGGGTCTGGAAGCGGCGGTTGCCCCAGAGGTGTGTCGCCGAGTTGACGAGCCACGTCGCGTGCAGGCCCCAGGTGGTGCGGAAGAAAATGCCCCACAGCACGTAGGTCCACCCGCCGTACGCCAGCAGCGCGAAGCCGACGATGACGTTCGTCATCCAGTGCCACTTCGACAGCCAGAGGTGGAAGGGGTCGCGCGCCAGATCGGGCACGTAGCGCGCCAGCACGGAGGCGTCGTGGTGCAGCCCTTCGCCCCGGATGATCCAGCCCATGTGCGCCCAGTAGGTGCCCTCACGCGGCGTGTGCGGGTCGCCTTCCTTGTCGGAGCGCTGATGGTGGATGCGGTGCGTGGCGACCCAGAAGATGGGTCCGCCTTCGAGCGCGAGCGTGCCGCAGATCGTGAGGAAGTACTCGATCCACTTGTGCGTCTTGTAGCTGCGGTGCGTCAGCAGGCGGTGGTACGACATGCCGATGCCCCAGCTTCCCGCGATAACGTAGAGGACGAAGGCGACGGCGATGGCCCCGTAATCGACGAAGAACAAGGCGGCAATGGCGCCGACGTGAAACGCGGTCATCGCGATGGCGGTGATCCAGTTCACGCCCCGCTGGTGCTTGCGCCCGTACAAAAGGTTCACAGTGGCCATGGACGACGGTCTTCCTCCTCTTGGGTGTTCGGTTGGGTGGTGAGGGGACGATAGCAGGTGGCCGCCCGGGGCACTGTAATACTTCTGTAAGGGGTCCGAACCCGTTGACGGAGAACCAGTTGCACCTGACCCGGGTCTGTTCGCTGAGCATTCATGCCGACTACCGCTGCCGCCACTCGGGGGCCTGCTGCACCGCCGACTGGGACGTTCCAGTGGAACTCCCGGTCTACCGGTCGCTCCGGGAGGCGCATGAGGCGGGCCGGCTGACCGTTTCGGCCAACGCCGCTGGCCTGCATCCGTTCGTCGTGGAGCCCGGGCTGCCCGGGGATGCGGCCGCCATGCTGGAGCGCCACGCGTCGGGTGAGTGCGTGTTCTTCGACCGTGGATCGCGGCTCTGCATCGTGCACCGCGACCTCGGCGAGCCGGCGCTCCCGGCCACGTGCCGCCACTTTCCGCGACTGGCCGTGGCCGACGCCCGCGGGACGTTCATCACCCTGTCGCACTTCTGTCCAACGGCGGCGTCGCAGCTCTTTCGCGAGGACGTGGCGCTCGCGATCGTGGAGAGCCCGGTGTCCTTCCCGCACGCCGACTACGACGGCCTGACGGTGACGAGCGGCGACCTGCCGCCGCTGCTGCGGCCCGACGTGCTGATGGACGATGCCGGCTACGCGGCGTGGGAGCATCACATGGTGGCGGTGTGCGCGGCGGCGGCGAGCGCCGAGGCGGCGCTGGCCACGCTCGCGCGCGACGCGTCGAGCCTGCGCACCTGGACCGGCGGCGCCGGACCGCTCCACGCCGCGGTGGCGCGGCTGCCTCGGGATGTCGTGCCGGCGCTGCCGCCCGCGACGCTGGAGGCCAGCCTGCGCGCGCATGCCGAGGCGATGACCTGCGTGCCCGACGATCTCAAGCCGGAGCCGGACGAGCAGGGGCTGCCGGAGGCGTACGAACGGTTCGTGCGCGAACCGTGGCAGGGGTTCTCGCGGGCGCTGCGCAATTACGTCGCGGCCAAGGCGTTCGCGTCGTGGACGGCGTATCAGGGCCGCGGGGTCGCCACCATCGTGCGCGGGCTCGACGCGGCGCTGGCGCTCGTGCGCGTCGAGGCCGCGCGGCGGTGCCGCGACGCCGGCGCGCCGCTCGACGCCGATCGCCTGAAGGAGGCAATCCGCGCCGCGGACTTCATCCTCAATCACCTCGCTGCCGGCGACGCGCTCGCCGAGGCCTGGAGCGCCGCGGAATCATGAGTCAGGTGGGTCAGGTGGGTCAGGTGGGTCTGGTAGGTAAGAACTCTTGCTCTTCTTCAAGTGTTCTCCCTACCTGACTCACCTGACCTGCCTGCCCTACCTGACCTCTGCGAAGTCGGCGATGACCGGGCCATGGTCGCTGGTGCCGAATTCACGCTGCACGACGCACGATTCGGCGCGCCCGGCGAGCGCGGTGGAAGCCAGGACGTAGTCGAGCCGCCAGCCGATGTTGCGCTGGCGCATGTTGCGCCACGGCGCCCACCACGTGAACATCTCCGCGTCGTCGGGGTGCAGCGTGCGCTGCACGTCCACCAGGCCGCGGCCGATGATGCGCTCGATGAGCGCGCGCTCCTCGGGCAGCTGGCCGGTGGCGCGTGGCTTCCGCTCTTTCGGGTGCACGTCCATGTCGGTGCGCGTGACGTTGAGGTCGCCGCAGAGCACGAGCGGCTGCCCCGATGCCTCGAACTCCGCCGCGTAGGCGTCCATGGCCTCGAGGAACCGCATCTTCGCCGCGAAGTCCTTGCCGCCGTTCGGCACGTAGATCGACGCCACGGTGCACTGGGCCAGCGTCACGGTGACGATGCGCTGCTCGAAATCGAACGGCGGGTGGAGAAACGCCGGCGATTCCACGCAGTGGTCCTTCCGCACCAGCAGCCCCACCCCGGAGTAACCCTTGCCGCCGTGCCAGTACGACCAGTAGCCCTCGGTGTCCGCCAGCCAGAGGGGCAGCTGGTCGAGCGATGCCTTGATCTCCTGCAGGCACAGCACGTCGGGACGCTCGCGCTCGAGCAGATCCTGCAGTTCCGACTGGCGGGCGCGGATGCCGTTGACGTTCCAGGTGGCGATCTTCATGAGGAGCGTTAGAGTCTAGCAATGCTGCACGCGACGCTGGAGCTCGCACGCCGGATCGACCGCGCCGAGATCGATTTCTGCGCCATGGCGGCCCGCGCCGGCCGGCCGGACGGCGTGGCGTCGCTCGAGGTCGCCGGCGGCCGCGCGCTGTGCTCGTTCGCGGGCTCTCCGCTCAACAAAGTGCTGGGCCTCGGGCTGGGCTCGCCCGTCGAGGACGCCGACCTCGACGCGATCGAGGCCTTCTACGACGAGCGCGGCATCCCGGTGCAGATCGAGCTGTGCCCGCTGGCCGTGTCGGGCCTCTCGGCGCGTCTGACCAAACGCGGTTATCAGCTCCAGGGGTTCGAGAACCAGCTGGCGCGCGTGCTCGGCACCGATCCGATTCCCGCCCCTGGCCTGCGCGTCACTGCGGTCACGCCGGACGTGGACGACCTGTGGCTGCGCGTCGTGGCCACCGGATTCGCGGCGGTAGACGGGTCCGGGTCGCCGCCGGGCCCGCCGCCACCACCCGACCTGATCGATCGCGTGAGGACCGTGATGGCCGGCTTCATCCACACGGATTTCGAGCGGCTGCTCGTATGGGTGGGCGACGAGCCGGCTGGCGCGGCCTGCGCGTACGTGATCGACGGCGTGCTCGCCGTCACCGGCACGTCCACCCTGCCGCCCTTCCGGCGCCGCGGTGTGCAGCAGGCCGGCCTTGCCCATGCGCTCGGCCTTGGCCTGGGGCGCGCCGGCCTGGCGACCGCGACCGTGGAGCCGGGCAGCATCTCGCAGCGGAATTTCGAGCGCTTCGGTTTCCAGGTGATCTACACCCGGGCGATCTTCGTGCTCGAATAAGGGGTGCATGCCGATCCGCCTGCGCGCCGTGCTGTTCGTGGTTCCGCTCGTCGCGCTGGCGTTCACGCCCGCGCAGACGCAGTCGCCGGCGCGCATCGAGATCACGTCGCCGCGCCAGGCCCTTGGTGCCGCGATTGGCGACGACTACTTTCTCGCCACCTACGCGCAACTCGAGTCGTACTGGACATCGCTCGACCGCGAGTCGGATCGCGTGGCGCTGGTGGACATCGGACGCACGGAAGAGGGGCGCACGCAGTGGATGGCGGTGGTGAGCGCCCCGGAGAACCTGGCGCACCTCGACCGCTATCGTGACATCGCCGCGCGGCTGGCTCGTGCCGAGGGGTTGACGCCGGATGCCGCGCGGGCGCTGGCGCAGGACGGCAAGACGGTCGTGTGGATCGACGGCGGGCTGCACGCCACCGAGGTGCTCGGCGCGCAGCAGTTGATCGAGCTCGTCTACCAGCTGGCCAGCGCGTCCGACGCCGAGACACTTCGCATCCTGCGCGACGTCATCGTCCTCGCCGTACACGCCAACCCCGACGGCCACGAGCTGGTGGCGAACTGGTACATGCGGACGGCGGACCCACGAAAGCGATCGCTCTCCGGCGTGCCGCGCCCGTACCAGAAGTACGTCGGGCACGACAACAACCGCGACTTCTATCTCTCGAGCCAGGCCGAGACGCGGAACATGAACCGCGTGCTCTATCGCGAGTGGTTTCCGCAAATCGTCTACAACCACCACCAGGCCGGCCCGCGCGGCACGGTGATGTTCGCGCCGCCGTTCCGCGATCCGTTCAACTACGTGTTCGATCCGCTGATTCCCGCCAGCATCGATCTCGCCGGCGCGGCCATGCAGGCGCGGTTTGCCGCCGAGGGCAAGGCCGGGGTCACCACGCGCGGCGGCTCCACCTATTCGGCGTGGTGGAACGGCGGACTCCGCACGACGGCGTATTTCCACAACCAGATCGGCCTGCTGACGGAGACCATCGGCGACCCGACGCCCACCGCGATTCCGTTCGTGCCCGAGCGCCAGCTCCCGAGCGGGGACCTGCCGTTTCCCATCGCGCCGCAGCCCTGGCATTTCCGGCAGTCGATCGACTACTCGCTCACCGCCAACCGGGCGGTGCTCGACTTCGCGTCGCGCTACCGCGAGACGCTGCTCTACAACGTCTACCAGATGGGGCGGAACGCCATCGATCGCGGCAGCCGCGACGCGTGGACGGCGTCGCCGCGGCGCGTGGACACGGCGAAGGCCGAGGCCGGATCGGCCGGTCTGCCGCCCGCCGACGCGTTCGACCGCCTCTTTCGCGACCCGCAGCAGCGCGATCCGCGCGGTTACATCCTGCCGGCGGATCAGCCGGACTTTCTCACCGCCGCCAAGTTCGCCGGCGCGCTGGTCGAGGCAGGGGTCACCGTGCTGCGGGCGACGGCCGATTTCACCGTCCAGGCCCGGCGCTATCCCGCCGGGTCGTTCGTGGTGAAGACGGCACAGGCGTTTCGGCCGCACGTCCTCGACATGTTCGAGCCGCAGGAGCACCCGAACGACGTCGCCTATCCCGGCGGGCCGCCGGTGCCGCCGTACGACAACGCCGGGTGGACGCTGGCGTTCCAGATGGGCGTGAAGTTCGATCGCGTGCTCGACGCATTCGAGGGCCCGTTCGAGGCCCTGTCGAGCGTCGCGCCGCCCGCAGGAGACGTCCGCACCGCTGCGGGCACGGCAGGGTATCTGGTGAGCCATCACCAGAACGACGCGTTCGTGGCGGTGAATCGGCTGCTGCGCGCCGGCGCCGACGTGTACTGGCCCGCCGACCGCGGCGCGGGAGGCGCGGGCGGCACCGGCGCGATGTTCGTGCCCGCCACGAGCGCGACGCGCGCCATCGTGGACCGCGCGGCGGCCGACCTCGGTCTCGTCTTCACCGGCGTGCCGGCGCGTCCGGCGGGGCCGGCGCTCAAGTTGCGGCCTGCCCGGATCGCGCTGTGGGACCGCTACGGCGGCGCGAGCTCGAGCGGGTGGATTCGCTGGCTGCTCGAGCGCTACGAGTTTCCCTTCGAGGTCGTCTATCCGCGCACGTTCGACGAGGCGGGGCTGTCGAGCCGCTTCGACGTGGTGATCCTTCCCGGCGAAGCCGCGCCCGCCGGCGACGGCAGCCGTGGCGACGGACCGTTCGTCCCCGACGACGCGCCGGAGGAGTACCGCCGGCGCGCGGGTGCGATCTCGTGGACGCGCACGCTACCGCGCCTGAAGCAGTTCGTCGAAGAGGGTGGCACCCTGATCCTGATCGGCCGCGCCGCCGGCATTGCCGAGCGTCTCGGCATCGGCGTCTCGGACGCACTCGTCGAGACGCGCGCCGACGGCACGCGCACCTCGCTCTCGCGCGACAAGCACTACATCCCCGGCTCGGTGATGCGCGTGGCCGTGGACAACACGCTGCCGCTTGGCTACGGCTTCGAGCGCGAGGTGGACGTGTTCTTCGACGCCAGCCCGGCGTTCAGGCTCGACGCCGGCGCCGCCGCCCGCCGCGTGGCGTGGTATCCCAACGTGGCGCCCCTGCGCAGCGGCTGGGCGCTGGGGCAGCGCTACCTGAACGGCAACGCCGCCGCCATCGACGCGCCCCTCGGCCGCGGACGCGTGCTGGTGTTCGGTCCCGAGATCACGTATCGCGCGCAGCCGCACGGCACGTTCAAGTTCCTGTTCAACGGGATTTTCTACCCGAGGGCTCTGCGTCAGCCCTAAGCCCTAAGCCGGGTGATTGGCGATCGCCAGCAGGAACGCGTCGCCGATCTCGGCGGCCTTGCGCGCGCCGACGCCTTTCACCTCGAGCAGCGCCGCCTTCGACGCGGGCCGCACGCGCGCCATCTCGCGCAGGGTCGCATCGTGGAAGATCACGTAGGGCGGCACTCCGCGTGCGCGCGCCAGATCCAGCCGCAACGCGCGCAGCCGGTCGAAGAGGCCGCGGTCCACGTGGTCCCACGATTCCGTTTCGATGCGCGACCGCGATCGCGCGGCGCCCTTGACGGGCACCCGCTGCCGCGCCAGCGTCAGCCCCGGATACGCCGTCTCGTCGCGTAACAAGGCGATGCCCGGCGCGGTCATCGACAGGACCGGATAGGCGTCGTCGGTCAGCTGCAGCAGGCCCAGGCCCACGAGCTGCTCGATGTAGCCACGCACTGCCGCCACCGGCTCGTCGCGCATCAGGCCGAACGTGCTCAGGCGATCGTGGCCGCGTGAGAGCATCTGCTCGCTGCTCTGGCCGCGCAGCACGCTGGTGACGTGGAGCACGCCGAAGCGCTGGCCCACGCGCGCCACGCACGACAGGATCTTGCGCGCCACCGGCACCGGGTCGGGCACCGCCTCGAGCTCGCCGAGACACGCGTCGCACGCGCCGCACTCGCCGGCGGGGTAGGCGTCGCCGAAGTACGAGGCGAGATGGCGGTGACGGCAGCCGACGCCCGTCGCGTAGCGCTCCATCTGCTTGAGCAGGCCGCGGGCGCCGTCGGTGAGCTCGCCGTTCTGTTCGAGCATCATCTTCCAGCGCACGAAGTCGGCCGCCGAGCTGATGAGGACGCACTCCGCCTCGAGGCCATCGCGCCCGGCGCGCCCCGACTCCTGCTGGTAATGCTCCAGCGACCGCGGCGCCCCGGCGTGCACGACGAAGCGCACGTTCGAGCGGTCGATGCCCATGCCGAACGCCACGGTGGCCACGATGAGATCGACGCGCTCGCTCAGGAACGAATCCTGGTGCGCGGCGCGCTCCTCGTCCGAGAGACCCGCGTGATAGGGCAGCGCCGGCAGCCCCGACGCCGAGAGCCACGCGGCCAGCGCGTCCACCTCGCGCCGCGAGGTGCAGTAGATGATTCCCGCCTCGCCGGTGTGCCGTTCGAGCAGATCGAGCAGCTGCTGCTTGAGCGAGGCGCGCGGCAGCACGCGGTAGATCAGGTTGGCGCGATCGAACCCGCCCACGAGCTCGATCGGGTCGCGCAGCGCGAGCTGCGACACGATGTCACGGCGGACGCGCGCGGTGGCCGTGGCCGTGTACGCGTGCACCGACACGCCGGGCAGGCGCTCGCGGAGGCGCGCGAGCTGCCGGTATTCGGGCCGGAAATCGTGGCCCCATTGGCTGATGCAGTGCGCCTCGTCCACGGCCACGAAGCGCACGCCGCAGGACGACAGGCGCGTGAGGAAGGCGTCGCCACCCTCGCCGACCAGACGCTCGGGCGAGACGTAGAGCAGACGGTAGCGGCGTTCGGCGACGCCGCGCATCACGTCGGCCTTGTCGTCGCCCGAGAGCGAGCTGTTGTAGAGCGCCGCGGGCACGCCGTTGCCGACGAGCGTATCGACCTGGTCCTTCATCAGCGAGATGAGCGGCGAGACCACGACGGCCAGCCCGTCGCCCGCGACCGCCGGCGCCTGGAAGCAGAGCGACTTGCCGGCCCCGGTCGGCAGCACGACGATCGAGTCGCGTCCTGAAAGGACGGCCTCCATGGCTTCGGATTGCAGCGGACGGAACGAGGTGTAGCCCCAGTAGCGGGTGAGCGCTTCGCGAAGCGCCTCGATCGACATGCCCGCCTAGTGTACGGTCAGTCTTGTCGAAGTGCGCGCTGCGGATCGATCGACGCCGCGCGGCGCGCGGGAATTGCGGCCGCGAGCAGGGTGGTGACCACCAGCGTCACCGGCACGGCGGCAAAGAGCGCTGCGTCGAACGAAGGCAGTCCGAGACCCGCGGTCAGCCCGTAGCCGGCCGCGGAGCTGAGGGCCGTCCCGAGTGCCACGCCGCCCACGCCCATCGCCGCCGCCCGCCGCAGCACCATGCCCAGCACCTGACTCTGGAGTGCGCCGAGCGCCATCCGGATGCCGATCTCGCGCGTGCGGCGGCTCACCTGATACGCCACCACCGCATACAGACCGATCAGCGACATCGTGAGCCCGACGATGCCGACTGCCGTCACGATGCCGTTCACCAGCCGGGCCAGGCGCTTCGTGCGCTGCTCGAAGATTTCGGCGGTCGTCTCCACGCGATACACCGGCACGTTGGCGTCGATCGACTGCACGACGCCGCGCATCGCGTCCGCCATGGCCGCGGCGTCGCCCTCGGTGTGCGCGACGAGGGTGAGGCCCGAGGCGGGATGCTGCGCGAGCGGCAGGTAGATGAACGGCTGCGACGGCATGAACACCGAATTGTGCCGGCTGGCAGCCGATACGCCCACCACTTCAGCCATGCGTCCGCCCAGCTCGACGAACCGCAGCCGCTGGCCGACGGGATTCGGCTTCAAGTAGCGGGCCGCGAACGTCTCGTCCACGATCGCCACCCACGGCGAGTCCGCGCGGTCGGAGGGGGCGAAGCCGCGCCCCTGGACGAGCCGCACGCCGAGGGTCGAGAAATAGGCCGGGTCCACCGAGGCCGACACGATGGTGGCGCGATCCTGGCCGGGAGGGAACGTGAAGCCTTCGGGAGCCACGCCAACCACGGCGAACCCCGCCGTCGTAGGCATCGCGGTCGCCAGCCCGACGGAACGGATGCCTGGCAGGGCGGCGGCCCGGGCGGCGAGCTCGCGATAGAACTGCTCGGTGCGCTCCGGCGTGTAGCCCGCGAGCCGGGGATCGAGCCGCATCGTGAGGCGGTTGTCGGTGCTGAAGCCTGGATCCTGTCCGAGCACGTACGAGAAGCCGCGCGCGATCTGCGTCGCCGCCACCAGCAGCACGACCGAGCCGGCGACCTGCACGATCACGAGAGCGGTGCGGCCCATCATGCGCTCGCGGCCGTGATCGCCGGCTCCCGGCCGGATGGCCGACAGCACGTCGCTGCGCCCGGCACGCAGCGCCGGCGCGAGGCCGAAGACGAACGCGCTCGCCGCGGCTATCCCGAACGTGATGAGCAACGCCCGCGCGTCCAGATCGATGAGCAGCGGCGTTGGCACGTCGAGACCAGACGTCGGCGCGAAGGTCCGCAGCAGCTCGATGGCGCCGGCGGCGATCATCGCGCCCGCCGCCCCGCCGGCAAGCGCCAGCACGAGGCTCTCGATCAGGAGCTGACGCACGAGCCGCCATCGGCCGGCGCCGACGGCCAGGCGCACGCCGATTTCGCGCGTGCGCGCGCTGGCGCGGCCCAGCACCAGGTTGGCCACGTTGCCGCAGGCGATGCACAGCAGGACCACGGTGAGCGCGCCGAGCAGCGCCAGGAGCCGCGGCGTGTTCGGATCGCCCGCGAAGCGACTGCGCAGCTCGCTCAGCACGACGGTGTCCATCGGCCGCACCGTACCCGGGCGGGACGCCGCCAGCGTCCGGGAAATCGCGCTGGCCTCTTCGTTGGCTGCCGCGATCGACACGCCGGCGGCCAGACGGCCTTTTACCGTGAACAGGCGGCGGTCGCGATCGGTGAGCTGCGCCTCGTCACGATCGCCGTCGAGCGCCGGACCCATGTCGAGCGGCACGTAGAACGCTGGCCGCGCCAGATCGAACAGGCCGGCAAAGGCATCGGGCACGACGCCGATCACGTCGACGATGCGGCCGTTGAGGCGCAGCGTGCCGCCGACCACCGACGCGTCGCGGCCCAGCTCCCGCGTCCAGTAGTCCTCGCCGAGCAGCACGAGGGCGCGCCGCGCCTCGTCCTCGCGGGTCGTGAAGTCGCGCCCCGCCACCGGCGCCACCCCAAAGGTGCCCAGGAAGTTGGCCGACACGGCAAACCCGATGCGCAGCTGCGCCGCCGACGCGGCGTCGCGGGCCACGCCGGCGCGAACGGTGCGCACCGCGGCCAGGTTGGTGAACGAACGGGTCGCGTCGCGAAAGTCCCGGTAGTCCGCGTAGGACAGCCGGCCGTCGTCGGCCCAGGGCCGGGTGCCGACGGTGGCCACCGATGCGGGGTCGGCGACCGCGAGCGGCCGCAGGAACAGGGCATCCGACAGGCTGAAGATGGTGGCGTTGGCGCCGATCGCCAGCCCGATGGAGATTACGGCCGCCGCCGCGAATCCCGGGTTGCGGTGGAACATCCGCAGCGCATAGCGAAGGTCGTTCAGCATCGGGGCCCTCGTGGCTTCTCAAGACGGATGCCACGCCGGCCGCGTTCAATACCGTGAGCCGTCCGCGAGCCCATGGCCGGACCGTCCGGAGCTGGGACGCCGCCCGCCCGATTGCGGACACCGGCTCTGATATCCTCGACCCGATGCGAACCCGGGTGACGGCGTTCGTGGT
>DASRPM010000332.1:0-2287 GCA_035646375.1 Vicinamibacterales bacterium | reverse complement strand
CGCTTCGCGCTGACGCTGCCCGCGGGCCAGTACACGATTGCCGCGTCGGTGATCGGCTACGCGCTGCTCCGCGCGCCGATCGATGTCGTGGCCGGATCGGCCCTGCCGGTGACGTTCCGCATGTCCGAGGGCGCCGGCAGCTATACCGACCGCGTCACGGTGTCCGGCACGCGGCGCACCGAGGCGGATGCGGGCCCTGGCGCCGGCGCGCTGTTCGGGCGCGAACTGGAGAACCTGCGCGGCGTCATGCTCGACGATCCGCTGCGCGCGATTCAGGCGATGCCGTCAGCCACGGCCACCGACGATTTCTACAGCGAGTTCGCCGTCCGCGGCAACAGTTGGCGGCACGTCGGCCTTGCCGTGGACGGCATGCCGACGAAGTACCTGATGCACACGGTGCACGGCGTGGTCGATGGCGGATCGATTGCCATGATCAACAGCGAGACGCTCGGCTCGGTGGCGCTCCATCCCGGCAGCTACGCTCAGCGCACGGGCCGCCAGATTGGCGCCCAGGTCGATCTGACGACGAGAGAGGGGAACCGGGAGAAGTTCCGAAGCCGGGCCGGCCTCAGCGGAACCAGCGCCACGCTTGTCGCCGACGGTCCGCTCGCCGGCGGCCGCGGATCCTGGCTCGTGTCCGGGCGGCGCAGCTATCTCGATTACCTGATCAAACGGATCGATCCCGAGGCGAGCTTTGCCTTCGGGTTCTATGACGGCCAGGCAAAGCTGGTCTACGACCTGTCCGCCGGGCACCAGCTGTCGTTCACCACCCTGCTCGGGCGGGCGGCGTTCGACGAAGACGCGCCGAATCTCGACGACAACGATCGCAAGGAGTCGACGAGCTACGCGTGGCTGCATGCGGCGGGCTGGCGCTACGCGCCGGGGCCACGCTTCGCCATCACGCAGCGGCTCTACACGACCGGCGCCGACTACGATACGAGGAACCCATTCGGCGCCACGCTCGAATCGGGCAGGTCGCTCGATTTGGGGTGGCGCGCCGATGCGTCGTTCGCGCCGGCGGACGGCTGGCTCGTCGAGTTCGGCGGCGATGCCCAGCGGTTGACGGGCAACAGCTTTTTCGCGCGGCGTCTCAGCCCCGGCGGCGAGCAGGTCACGCTCAACGCGTTCGACGAGCGGACGTCGGCCGCGTCGGCATACGTTCAGACGCGGATGGCGGCCGGCCGGCGGCTGGCGATCACGCCGGGCGTGCGCCTCGACCGCTGGTCGCTGCAGCGCGAGACGACAGCATCACCGTGGCTGAACGCCGACTTGACGCTCGGACCGCGCACGCGGCTGAAGGGCGGCGCCGGAATCTATCGACAGTTTGCCGACCTCGATCAGGTGTTTGGCCTTCGCGGCGGCGGGACGGATCTCCGTCCCGAGCGCGCCGTGCATGTCGACCTTGGCCTCGAGCATTTCCTTCGCGACGACACGCGTGCATCGGTGACGGCGTATACGCGGCAGGAGCGCGACGTGCTCTGGCCGATCGGATCCGAGCCGCGACGGCTCGCCAGCGGTCGAATCGTGCCGGGCTTTGCCGACGTTCCGTGGGTCAACGCGTGGCGCGGGCGCGCGCGCGGCATCGAAGCGCTAGTGCGGCGCGACGCGGCGGGCGGCCTCTCGGGGTGGGTGGGCTATGCCTACGGCCGCCATCGCTACACCCAGAGCGAGACCGGCGAGACGTTCTGGGCGAATGCCGACCAGCGCCACACGCTCTCGGTGTACGGCAACTACCGCTTGTCGAGCCGCACCGGCATCAGCGCGAAACTGCGCTACGGCTCGAACTACCCGCTCGGCGGATACCTGACCGCACATCCGGATGGGCCCGTTGTCGACGGCCAACCGGCGTTCTATGCGATCACCGACGTCAAGAACACAATGCGGCTCCCCCCCTACGCGCGGCTGGACGTTCGCGCCGACCGGGCGTTCAACTGGTCGGGCCGGCGGCTGGTCCTGTTCGTGGAGGTCGCCAACGTCCTGAACCGCGACAATCGGCGTAATACCCCCTATGGCGTGGATCGGAACGGGCGCGTCTTCGAGGCCACGGAGTCGCTCATGCCGATTGTTCCGTCGGCGGGCTTCGTGGTCGAGTTTTAGGCCCTGGGGGAGCCGGCTAACGCGCCCGGCAATGGTGTATACTTGAAGCGTCTGAAAGCTTAGCCTTCCGCTTCTGCCTCTGCATCCGATCCGACTGTTTCTGATCTCCTGCATTGCCGGTTAGCCGGGCGACGATCGCTCAGGTTAGGTTTTCGTTAGTGCATGGAGTCAGTTGCAATGAGTCGAAAAC
>DASRPM010000331.1:0-6424 GCA_035646375.1 Vicinamibacterales bacterium | reverse complement strand
GCCAGCGGCAAGGCGATCGAGTTTGCCGGCTTCCGCCGTGCCTATGTGGAGGGTTCGGACGATCCGGCTGCCGAGCTCGAAGAGCAGGAAAGCATCCTGCCGCAGTGCAAGGTGGGCGATCGCGTCGATCGCGAGGGGACGTCCATCACGCTGGCGGGCACCGAGTCCAAACGCCACGACACCTTGCCGCCGGCGCGCTTCACCGAGGCGTCGCTCATCAAGGAACTCGAGCGACTGGGCATCGGACGGCCGTCCACCTACGCGCCGACGATTGCCACGATCGTGCGCCGCGGCTACGTGAACCGCCAGAACAAGGCGCTCGTGCCCAGCTTCACGGCGTTTGCCGTCACCAAGCTCCTGCGCGACCACTTCGGCGACTTCGTCGAGACCGACTTCACCGCGGAGATGGAAGAGGACCTCGACGAGATCTCGCGCGGCGAGCGCGAGATGAACTCGTTCCTCAAGGAGTTCTACTACGGCGACAAGAAGCACCGCGGGCTGCTGACGGCGGCCGAGCACGGCGCGGAGAAGGCCGACTATCCGGTGCTCGACCTCGGCACCGACGCCGAGACCGGCGAGCCGGTGCGCGTGCGCGTCGGCCGGTTCGGTCCGTTCGTGCAGGTGGGCGAGGGTGGTCCGGGCCGCACGGCGTCGCTTCCCGAGGACGTGGCGCCCGCCGATCTCTCGGTGGAGCGCGCCATGGAGCTGGTGCGCGCCAAGGCCGAAGGGCCGCGAGCGCTCGGCGTGGATTCCGCCACCGGCCAGCAGGTCTACGTGATGAACGGCCGCTACGGCGCCTACGTGCAGCTGGGCGAGACGCCGGAAGGAAAGAAGGCCGAGAAGCCGAAGCGTTCGTCGCTTCAGGGCGGCATGACCGAATCGACCCTCACGCTCGAGGAAGCGCTGAAGCTGCTGTCGCTGCCGCGCACCGTCGGGCTGCATCCCGACGACAACGAGCCGATCACCACGAACTTCGGCCGCTTCGGCCCGTACGCGAAGCACGGCGACGAGTTCCGGTCGCTCGAATCCGAGGACCAGGTGTTCTCGATCAGCTTCGACGATGCGCTGGCGCTCATTCGCGCGCCCAAGCAGTCGCGCCGCCGCGGCCAGCAAGGGGCGTCGAAGAAGACACTGCGCGAGCTCACGCACGAGGGCACGAAGATCAAGCTGCTCGCCGGCCGCTACGGCCCGTACGTAACCGACGGAACCGTCAACGCCTCGCTGCCGAAGACGGGCGATCCCGACACGCTCACGTTCGAGCAGGCGATGGAGCTGCTGAACGCGCGGCGCGACATGGCGCCGGCGCCCAAGCGCGGCGGCTTCAAGCGCAAGACGGCCGGTGCGGCCGCGCCCAGGGCAAAAGCCAAGGCCACCAAACGCAAGTCAGCGTGACGTCTCACGAGAGAGGAGCTGCGATGATCAATAGGAAAGCACTAGCAGTGGCGGTAGCGGTCGTTGGACTCGGTGCCTATACGGCCATCGCGCAGAGTCCTGCGGCGAACATGAGCTTCTTCGTCACGAGCTCGAACCCGAAGGGGGGAAATCTCGGCGGCCTTGCGGGCGCGGACCAAGTCTGTCAGTCGCTGGCGCAAGCCGCGGGCGCCGGCGGCAAGACGTGGCGCGCGTACCTGAGCACGAGCACCGTCGACGCGAAGAGCCGGATCGGCAACGGCCCCTGGTACAACTTCAAGGGCGAGCTCATCGCGCAGAACGTCGCGGACCTGCATACCGCGGACAAGAACAAGATCTCGGGCACGACCGCGCTCACCGAGAAGGGCACGGCGCCGAACTACCTCGTGATGGTGGATGGGAAGGCGGCCCCCGCCGCGCAGCCGCTGCAGCACGACATCCTCACCGGCACGAACGAGGACGGCACCAAGAACGCGGATACGTGCAACAACTGGACGGTGGGCGACGCCAGCGCCAAGGCGATGCTCGGCCACGCCGATCGGCTCGGCCGCAATCCCGGCCTGAATTCCTGGAACGCGATTCACGCGTCGCAGGGCTGCGGGCAGGCGCAGCTCCAGCCGACCGGCGGCGCCGGGATGCTCTACTGCTTCGCGGCCAACTGACGGCCGGCAAACGCCGCGATCGCGGCTACCGTCACCCCTGCCACCACATCGAGCGCGTGGTGGCAGAGGTGTCGACGGGCCCAGCCTACTTGTTGCGAGCTGCCGGACTTGCCGGACACGTCCCGGACGCCTCGCGGATCGAGGTCGCCTCGAACTCCGGCAGGTTGATCTTGTCAGGCCCGAGACCACGGTCCTCGCGAGGCTGACCTGGCGCTGCGCCCGGCCCGCCTTCAGGATCGATGCGCCCCGTCACTTCGACCCGCTTGCCCACGAGCGCCTTCAGCCTCTCGTCGGACGGGCCCTCCACTTTGTACATGTTGCCGCTCGCCGGCGATGTTCCGGTCAAGCCCTGCGGTCCTCTCGACTGAGTGCCCACGACAGACGCGTCGGCGAGGATATAGTCCTCGAGGACGCCCGCCTTCTCGACGACGTTCGGCTTCCTGCCGGGCACCTGATCTTCACGATAGAGGCATCCGCTGAGCGTTGTCGTTGCGGTTGTGGCCGTGGCCGCCGGCGGCTGCTGCGCCTGTGATGGTTGTGGCGGCGGGTTCTGTGCCTGAGCTGCTACAGCGGCGACGAATGCTGCTGCGGCCATGATTGATGTCCTCATCGCGTTCCCTCCCGCTTCCGTGTTGCCGCTCCGAGCATGATCGCGCTCAGGCTGCAACGGCCGCGCCACCGTGATGATGTAAGCCGGCGAGGCTCGGCGGTGTCGATCCGGCACTTCCGGCCGTTGAGCGGTAATTAGTGCAAGAGCCGGCTCGCGACTGAGCCTGTGAGTTGCCGATGTTCCGAGATCGGCGCGCGGGAACGTACGACGAGTTGCCGACGACAATGACGAGGTGCGGACCATTCTGGCAGCGGTCCTGGCGCTCCTCGGGCTGGGCGCTCTCTATCAAGCGATTGCTAGCCGGCGGTCCCGCCGGCGGTGCCCGCCTCCCGGACAACTGATCGACGTTGGCGGTCATCGGCTGCACGTCACCTGCCAGGGGAGTGGTCGTCCCGTGGTGCTGCTCGAGGCTGGTATCGCTGCGTCATCTCTCAGTTGGGCGCTGGTCCAGCCGGGGATCGCGAAGTTCACGCGTGCCTGTGCGTACGACCGCGCCGGCTTCGCATGGAGCGACGTCTCGTCCTGTCCGAGGACGTTCGAGCGAATCGTCGACGAGCTCTCGACGGTGCTTGCGCGGGTTGCTCCTGACGAACGATACGTGCTCGTCGGCCACTCCTTCGGCAGTTTCGTGATTCGCGCGTACGCCTCGCGCCACCCCGAACGGGTTCATGGCCTCGTTCTCGTCGATCCGCCCACGGAATGGCTGACGATGACTGGGCAGCAGACGCGCCTGTTGTCGGGTGGGCGACACTTGTCCCGCATAGGCGCCGTCCTTGCGCACGTGGGCATCGTCCGAACCTGCCTCGCGCTCTTGAGCGGCGGAGCGCCGGCCGGTCCACGCGGGTTCGTGAGGATCTTTGGTCCCACCGCTGCGCGGACGCTCGAGCGCCTGGTGGGCGAAGTGCGAAAGCTTCCGCCGGAGGTGCATCCGGTGGTTCAGGCCCTCTGGTGTCAGCCGAAGTGCTTCCTTGCGATGGCCGATCATCTGGGGGTACTCGCACGAGAGGGGCGCGCCATGGGCGACTTCATCCCGCCGCGAGAAGTTCCGGTCACCGTGATTTCCAGCGGAAACCAGCCGCCGGATCAGTTCGACGCGCACCGGAGGCTGGCCGAGCAATCTGCCGACGGGCGGCACGTGATTGCCGCACGCAGCGCGCACTGGGTCCAGTTCGACGAGCCCGCGCTCGTGGTCGCTCTCGTGAGGGAACTCGTCGAACGAGCGCGCGACTGATGCCGTGCTCACCGCTTCTTGGCAGCGACCTCCTGTGCGCGATGCCGCCCGATTCATGGAGCCGGCCCTTTCAGCTGGCCCGCCGCAGGCGACTGGCGGCGAACGCCGCGATCGCGGCGACCGTCACCCCTGCCACCACGTCGAGCACGTGGTGGTAGCGGGTGTAGACGCACGCCACGCTGAGCCCCAGCGCCATCACCGCCCACCACCGCGCGGCGCGCCGGTGGTGCGGAAACAGGCCGAACGTCAGCGCCCAGGTGCCGGACACATGCGCGCTGGGAAGGCAGCCGCCCGATACGGCCGCACCCGCGATGATCATCTCGATCGCGGGCGTGAACACCCACCCCTCGAACGGCCGCAAGCCTCCCACCAGCGCGGCGTGTTCCCACGGGCCGCGCGCCGGCAGGAACGGGTAGCACACGAACGACAGGATGAAGCCCAGCATCATGCCGGTGAACGCCGTGTGGAAGCCGGCGCCCGGCGTGGGCCGCCCGCGCACGGGGCCGCGCCACGCCCGCACGATGCCCGCGGTGATCAAGAAGTAGTACGACAGGTAGAAGCCGTGCATGATCTCGTCGAGCACGACGTTGCCGCCCTGCGACAACATGGCGGCCGGGGTGCCGCCGAAGAGCGCGCGATCGGCGGCGATCAGGTAGGGCTCGAACCAATACGGTTGCTCCGGTGCAACGGCGTTGACGGTGAGCGTCACCTCTTCGAAGAACGGCGTGAGCAGCAGCGCCGGATAGGTGTAGCGCAGGAAACGCGCGATGACGCGCAGGCGCGCACGGCCACGGCTGTCGCCCGGCCGCGGCGATTCCCACGACGCGCCCCGCGGCGGGAGCCACCACATGCCCGCCACGAGCGTCGCGTGCGCGGCGACGAGCAGCGGAGCCTGCGGGATCGCGCACACCACGGCCAGCCCGGCCACGAACGTCGCGTAGCCGGCTACGAGCCAGTCCACGGCATACCAGCGCCGCATGACTTCCAAGGTGTGGGAAGCAGGAAAACAGGCTCACGCAGCCTCTTGCCTCTTGCCTTTGGCCTCTAGGTACTACTTCTGATTGCAGGGAAGTTCTTGCCAGAGGCTAAAGGCCAACGGCCAGAGGCTCGTCGTAAAATGGTCGCTCCTCTGGAGGACCTGATGAGCGACCGTAGTCGGCGCCTCGTGACCGCCGTGGCCGTGGCCCTTTGCGCGACGCTGGCGGCGGCCGTTCCCGCCCCTGGGCAAACGCGTCCATCTCCCTCTGGCTCCGGCGGATGGACGGCCCCGCGCACACCCTGGGGCGACCCTGACTTCCAGGGCACCTGGACGACGGACGAGACGATCGGCGTGCCGATCCAACGTCCGCCGGCGCTCGGAAACAAGCTCTACCTCACCGACGAGGACCTGGCCCAGCAGGCGAAGGAGCGCGCGGCGCGAGCCGCCGCGCCCGCCGCTGCCGGCGGCGCGTCCGTCAATCCGCCCGACCACTGGGGCGAGAGCGCCTCGGCGCCCGTGAGACAGACGTCGTTCGTCGTCGCGCCGGCCGACGGACGGATTCCCGCCGTCACGCCCGAAGGGCAGAAGCGCGCGGGCGGGCGCGACACCGGCAGCTTCGGCGCCGGTCCGTTCAACCGTCCCGAGGACTTCACCAACTTCGATCGCTGCATCAGCCGCGGCGTCGTGGGTTCGATGCTGCCGCGGCCGTACGGCAACGGGCTCGACATCGTGCAGGCGCCGGGCTACGTCGCGATCCGCTACGAGATGATCCACGAGCCGCGCATCATCCCGCTCGGCAACCAGCCGCGTCTCGGCGCCTCCATCAAGCAGTACATGGGCGACGCGCGCGGCCGCTGGGACGGCGCCACGCTCGTGGTCGAGACGACGAACATCACCGATCAGATGAGCATCGGCTTCAACGGCAACGGCCTGCGGCACAGCGATCAGATGCGGCTGGTGGAGCGCTTCACGCGCGTCAACCCGACCACGATCGAGTGGGAGGTCACGATCGAGGATCCGAAGACGTACACCAAGCCGTTCAAGATGGCGCTGCCGATCGTGTCGCGTCCCGGCTATCAGGTCTTCGAGTACGCGTGCCACGAGGGGAACTACGGCCTGCCCAACATTTTGAGCGGGGCCCGCGCGACCGAGCGGGCCGAAACGGCGTCGCCGCCGCCCGCCAGCCCACGGTAGCGGGGCGGCCAGGGCTGCCGCGCGTGCGACCTCACTTGGGTCCACAATAGACCCTGATGATCCACGTCGTCGGCGGAGGGCTCGCCGGATCCGAAGCCTCGTGGCAGGCGGCCGAACAGGGCGTGCCGGTGGTGCTTCACGAGATGCGCCCGGTGCGCCCGACCGAGGTCCACAAGACGGACCGCCTCGCCGAGCTCGTCTGCTCCAACTCGTTCCGCGGCGACAAGCTCGATAACGCGGTGGGCCTTCTGAAAGAGGAGATGCGGCGCCTCGGCTCGCTCGTGATGCGCGCCGCCGACGCGAACCGCGTGCCGGCGGGCGCCGCGCTTGCCGTCGAT
>DASRPM010000330.1:0-31960 GCA_035646375.1 Vicinamibacterales bacterium | reverse complement strand
ACGAACGACAGCACGGCCGGCGTGGAGAGCACCACGCGGACCGGATGCGGCGTGCGAAGTCGCGGCGTCAGCGGCATGCGAGTCGTAGCTGAGCGTACGTAGTTGCGGGCCTTCAGGCCCGCCTACGACCGCACTAGTGTCCCGGAACCCGCACCCACTGACAAATCCACGACATGCTCACAGGGGCGCATCCGGCCTCCGTGTCCGGGAACTTGTGGAACAGCTGGGCTAAGTTCGCAACCGGACGCCCGGCCAGGGGCACGCGCTTCACATCTCGACTTGTACGCCCAGTTCCACGACTCGTTCGGGAGGCAGCCGGAAGAACGCCGTGGCTCGAACCGCGTTGCGCGCCATCAGGACGAACAGCTTTTCCCGCCACACCGCCATGCCCTTCCTGCGCGTCACGATGATCGTTTCCCGGCCGAGGAAGTACGTGAGGTCGTATGTGTCGAGCACCAACCCCTGGTCTCGCGCCCGTGCGAGCGCCTCCGGAACATCGGGATCTTCCATGAACCCGTACTGAACCCGGACGTTGAACAGGTCGTGTCCGAGTGGCTCCACGGACACCTGGTTTTCTGGCGCCACGTGGGGTTGCTGCGCCGTGGACACCGTCAGCACGATCACGTGCTGGTGAAGCACCTTGTTGTACAGAAGGTTGTGGGCCAGTGCGGGGGGCGTGCCGGTGGGCTGCGCGGTCATGAACACCGCCGTGCCAGGCACCCGTACGGGCTGCATCTTTTCGACCGTCGCAATGAATTCGCTGAGCGGGACGGCACGGGCGGTCAGGCGCTCAGCGACCAGGCGACGGCCGGTCTTCCAGGTCGTCATCAGGGTGAACAGAAACGCGGCGACGGCCAGCGTCACCCATCCGCCTTGCAAAATCTTCAATGCATTGGCACCGAAGAAAGCCAAGTCGATGACCAGGAACGTTCCCATCACCGCAAGTGCCCCGGCCTTCGGCCAGTGCCACCGTTCGGTCATGACGACGTAGAGGAGCAGAACGGTGATGACCATCGTCAGCGTCACGGCGATCCCGTAGGCCGCCGCCAGCGCCGTCGACGATCCGAAGCCAATGACGATGACAAGGGTCGCGAACATCAGCGCCCAGTTGACCTGCGGCACATAGATCTGGCCCATTTCGCGAGCCGACGTGTGCTCGACTTCCAGCCGTGGGGCGAGCCCGAGCTGAATCGCCTGCCGCGTGATCGAGAACGAACCTGAAATCAGCGCCTGCGAGGCAATAATCGCCGCGGCGGTCGACAGGCCGACGAGCGGCAGCAAGGCCCACGAGGGCGCGAGCTGGAAGAACGGATGTTCGACGCCCGGTACGAGCAGCAGCAGCGCCCCCTGGCCGAGGTAGTTGAGGATCAAGGCAGGAAGCACCAGCGCGAACCAGGCGAGGCGGATGGGATACCTGCCGAAATGCCCCATGTCCGCGTAGAGCGCTTCGCCGCCGGTCACGACCAGAAAGACGGCCCCGAGCACCGTAAATCCGGTGAAGCCGTTGTCGCGAAAGAAGGCGACCGCGTGCCGCGGATCAAAAGCACCGAGGACCGACGGCATTCGAACGATCCAGACGACGCCGAGCACCGCGAGCGTCGCGAACCAGATGACCATGACGGGACCGAACAGGCCGCCGACTCGGTGTGTTCCGTACCGTTGAATCAGAAACAGCCCCACGAGTATCGCGACGGTGACGGGCACTACGTACGGCTGAAACAAAGGTGTCACGACCTCCATGCCTTCGACCGCGCCCAGCACCGAGATCGCCGGCGTGATCATGCCGTCGCCGTACAGCAACGCCGTTCCAAAAATGCCGAGTGCGATCAGTACAGGGCGGCCGACGGCCAGCCGTGGGACTCCGCTGGCGCCGCTAAACCGGCCCGGCACCAGGGCCGTCAGCGCCAGCACTCCTCCTTCACCATGGTTGTCGGCACGCATCACCAGCGCGACGTACTTGATCGAGATGACCAGCACGAGCGAGTAGATGATGAGCGACAGGACTCCCAGCACGTTGTCGTGGCTGGGTGGGACTGAATGCGAGCCGAAGAAGCACTCACGCAAGGCGTACAGCGGGCTCGTTCCGATGTCGCCGTATACGACGCCGAGCGCCGTGAGTGTGAGTGGAAGCAGGCGGTCCGGACTCTCATGCCCACTGGCGGCATGCGGTTCGGACAGAGCGGACGACGACTCGGACACAAAAACCTCCAATCGCCGACGGGGTTAGCTGACGGGCTCGAGGTTGGAGTCCTCTACCGGACCGACGACCGGATACGCCCCTGGACGTGTCGCACGTCCTCTGGTTCCCCCGTTTCGCGCATGCGCGAATTTGGCGACGTCTCGATTATCGGAGCACGACGTCCGACACCCACGGCCCGAGGGGCCGTACTTACGAACTTTTTATGACTTTCTTATGGGCCATTCTGGACAACCGTCCGGCGCGCGGCGGGAGGACGAGCGCGAGCGCACTGAACCGCGCGACGAACCGGCGTCGATACGCACGCAGACGTTCGAGCTCGAAGTAATCAGCCAGGATGGCACCGATGCGGTGGGGGTCCACCGCGGAGGCGTGGAACGACGTCACCGTGTGCATGTCGGGCCCCGGCCATCACCGTACGCCGGTCACACATTAGAAAGGCATAAAAGTCCGTAAGAAGTCGGCGAACGCATCCGTGAGGTCGGGTGCAAGTGACAGAATCTGGACAAGCGAATGGTCCGTCCTCTTTCGACACGCGAAGCCGTCGTGTTTTGTGGAAGCCTTGGCGCGATTGGGGCGGTCACGGTCGCGCTGAAGGCACTGCCGGACGTCAGCCCGACGACGGCAGCGCTGGCCCTGCTCCTCGTCGTGCTGGCTGTCGCAACCCTCGCAACGCTGAGAACGGCGATCCTGCTGTCCGTGCTCGCGATGCTGACCCTCAATTTCTTTTTCCTACCGCCGATTGGCACGTTCACGATCGCCGATCCGCAGAACTGGATTGCGTTGTTCGCCTTCCTGATCGTGGCGGTCATTGCCAGCAATCTCTCAGCGGCCGCGCAGGATCGGACCCGGGACGCCATCGCTCGCCGAAACGAGGTGACGCGCCTGTTCGACCTGACCCGTGACGTGCTGCTCACGACGGAAACAGCCGGCGCGATCGAGGTGCTCAGCCGATATGTCGCTCGACGCTTCGAGCTGGCCCGAGTGGCGGTCTGCCTCCCGGACGATCGGGGCTGGCGCATCTACCAGGGCGGACCCGAGGAACTTGCGCTCGACGTCGATACGCTGAGCACCGCACTGGCCAAGGCGCGCGGCACGCTCGAGTTCGATGCTCGTCCACGTGCATACGGCGGTCACGTTCGCGTCGGCGAGCGACACGACATCGTCATCGTCCCGCTCAGGCACGGCACGAAAGCCGTCGGGCTGCTGGCTGCCGCGTCGTCGGCGGTCGACGTCGGCACGCTCGACGCGGTCGCCGGCGTCGTGGCGATTGCGATCGAACGGGCCGAGTTCCTGGGCGAGCGTGACGCCGCCGCCCTCGTCCGTCAAAAGGCCGATCTGGCCGCCACACTGCTGGCTTCGCTGAGTCACGATCTCCGGACCCCCCTGACCGCGATCAGCGTTGCGGTCGAAAACCTGCGCAGCGATATCCCCGAGCACGAGCGACGCGTGCAGGCGAGCGCGGCCATGACGGAGCTCGAAAGGCTCACCCGCCTGTTCCAGGACATCCTCGACATGGCCCGGATCGACGCCGAGGCGATCCGCATCGAACGACAATGGGTCACGCCCGCCGATGTGGTCGATGCGGCACTTGCTCACGTGCGGCACGCCGTCGAGGGGCACGCGCTGGCGGTCGAGGCCGACGCAGAGGCGGAAGTCGAAATCGATCCGAGGCTGACGTCGGTGGCCCTGGCTCACGTCGTCGAAAACGCCTGCCACTACTCGCCGGCCGACCGTCCGATTCTCGTGCGCGCCGAGGCAAGACCCGAGGGACTGCGCATATCCGTGATCGACCAGGGGCCTGGCCTCGACCCGGGCGAGCTCGAACATCTGTTCGAACGTTTCTATCGAGGCCGCACCGCGCGCCAGGCGACCTTTGGCACCGGCATGGGGCTCTCGATTACCCGGGGGCTGCTCTCGGCTGCCGGTGGCCGGATCTGGGCGGAAAACGCCTCCGGGGCAGGAGCCATGTTCACGCTGACGGTCCCGGGGGCTCTACGCGCCGCTACGGTGGCGCCGTAATCATGGACCGGCGGATCCTGGTTGTGGATGACGAGCCGAACATCATCGGTACGGTCGGACCGCTGCTGCGCGCAAACGGATACGACGTCCTCTCGGCGATGACCGGACGCGCCGCCCTCGAGAGTGTCGCTCGTGACAAACCCGATCTGATGGTGCTCGATCTCGGGTTACCGGACATCGACGGAGTGGATGTCTGCGTGGCCGCCCGGCAGTCCACTGGCATCCCGATTCTGGTGCTGTCCGCCCGAGGGGCCGAGGGCGACAAGGTGCGAGCCTTGGATGCCGGGGCCGACGATTACGTGACGAAACCGTTCGGCGCCGACGAGCTGCTGGCGCGCATTCGGGCATCACTCAGGCGCGTCGCGAGTCCGTCGCCGGCGAGCGAGCCGATCGTGCGCGGAGGACTGGTGATCGATCGGGAACGGTTCCGGGTCCAGCGGGATGGCGACGAGGTGCGCCTTACGCCGAAGGAGTTCGAACTGCTCTTGTATCTGGCGCAATATCCGGGTCGCGTCCTGACACATCGGACGATTCTGAAGGCGATCTGGGGACCGCACGCGGGCGACCAGCCGGAACATCTGCGGGTGCTCGTGGGATCGTTGCGGAAAAAGGTCGAGCCCAATCCCGCGGCGCCACGCTACATCCTGACCGAGCCGTGGGTAGGCTACCGCTTCGCCGACCTCTAGTCAGGCGAGTCCGACCGCCACAAGTACGACGCCGATGGCCTTGATGCCGATGAACGGCAGGACGACACCCCGGCGCCGTACACCAGCAGATTCCGCCGGAGAATGGCCGCCGCACCGAGCGGCTTGTACGAGACGCCGCGGAGCGCCAACGGAATCAACCCGATGATGATGCAGAATCTTCGAATTTCAGCGTCAGCGAGTGCGCACGAACCGCGGCAAAGGTGGTGGCCGCAGCGGCTCATGTTCGGGCTCCCGGCGCTTCAGTGAGCGCGGCCGCGCCGCCAGCTCCTCACGCCGATCGCCATGAGGCCGATCATGATCAGGATGCCCGCGAGCGAGGCACCGGGGGCATCATCCATCTCTCCGACGTAGATGGCGCCTGCAGCGATGGCGACGCCGAGGGCGGCCCAGCCGAGGGCCTCGAGGAGGTTCGTGACGGGGATGTTTGGCACGATCACAGCTCTCCAACCGGTCGCAATGGAATGACGTTGGGGCCGGCACTTCGTGCCGGTGAGGCGGGTAGGGCGGGTGAGGCGGGTGGTGAGTTCTTCCGGCGGCCGAACTCGCTGAGGATGCCTTCGAGCACGGGCAGCATCGCGCCCGCCTGCTTCGCGCGGATCACCACATCCCACAGCGGCTCGAACTTCTTCCACCCCGCCGCGTAGGCGAAGTGCCGCAGCCCGGGTGCGAGGCTCCCGTGCGCGGCGGCACCGCGCGCGATGTTGCGCCACGTATAGAACTGGCGATACGCCTGCCAGTAGCCCTGCTCCAGCTGCTCCCCGGTCATGCGCGCCGGCCGGAACACGGTATGCCGCGTGTCGTACAGGTCCCAGTTGGTTTCGGTGAGGCGGCCTTCGCCGGCCATCCGCTTGTAGAGCGCGGTGCCCGGATACGGCGTCAGGATGTGGAACGTGGCCGTCTCGATGCCCTGGCCGATGGCCCAGTCGACGGTGCGGTCGAACACCGACGGATCGTCGCCGTCCATGCCGAAGACGAAGCTGCCGTTGATCATCACGCCCAGGTCGTGCAGCCGCCGCACGGCCGCCGCGTAATCGCGCTTCATGTTCTGGTACTTGCGCTGCTCGACCAGGTTGTCGGGGTTGAGCGTCTCGAAACCCACGAAGAGGCTGCGCAGCCCCGCGTCCACGGCTTTTTCCAGCAGGCCGGGCGCGAGCACCGCGTTCACCGTGCCGGCGGCCTGCCACAGGCGCCCCATGCCGCGCATGCCGTCGAAGAGCGCGCCGGCGAAGCGGCGGTCGCCGAAGAGGTGATCGTCGAGGAAGTAGAGATGCCGGCCGGGGAGGCGGTCGATCTCGGCGAGCGCCGCATCGACCGTCTGCGTGTAGAACGACTTGCCGCCCTCGAAAAACGCCTCCTTGTAGCAGAAGTCGCACACGTGCGGGCAGCCGCGCGAGACGACGATCGAGTTGGGCACGAGGTACAGCCGGTGTTTGATCAGGTCGCGTCGAATCGGCGGCAGCCCCGCCAGCGTCCGCGTGCGCGACTGGTAGACGCGGCCGGGCCGTCCCTTGCGGAAATCGGCCAGGAACTGCGGCCACGTGTCTTCGCCGGGGCCGAGGAAGATCGTGTCGGCGTGCGCCGCGGCTTCCTCGGGCAGCGACGTCACATGCAGGCCGCCGAGCGCCACGTGCGCGCCTCGGCGCCGGTAGTCGTCCGCGAGCCGGTAGGCGCGGTTGGCCGACGTGATGTAGACCTGAATCACCACGAGGTCCGGCGTGTCGCGCATGTCGAGCCGCTCGACGTGCTCGTCCTGCAGATCGATCTCGTCGTCCGGGTCGAGATAGGCGGCCAGCGTGGCGAGCCCGAGCGGCGGGAAGAGCGAGTACTTGATCGGCCGGAAGAACGGGCTCGTGGCCTCGGTGAGCGCGGGCAGGATCAGCTTCACCCGCATCGCTACTGTTCCTCGCCGAAGAGCAGCACCGTCACCTGACGGCTGCGCGGGCCGTCGAGGTCCGCGAAGAACACGCGCTGCCAGCGGCCGAGCTGAAGCCGGCCGTCCACGACGTTGAGGCACACCGAGGTGGGCAGCAGCAGCGCCCGGCAGTGCGCGTGGCCGTTGGGCCGTTCGCCGAGCGTCAGGTTGACCGTGCGCACCGACAGGTCGTCGTGCCGGTAGCCGCTGTGACCTGGGGCGACGTCCTCGAGCATCGTGGCGAAGTCGGCGAGCAGCAGCGGCTCGTGCTCGTTGACCACCACGGCCGTCGTCGTGTGCAGCGTCTGGACGTTCAGCAGCCCCAGGCGAATGCCCGAATCGGCGACGAACGATGCGAGCCGGTCGGTCAGGTCCACGAAGTGCGTGGGCCGTTCGGTGGCGATGGCGATGGTGGCCATCCGGCAGGTAGCAGTGGCCGTGAGCGTTTCCATGAACCCCTCCTCAATGACGAACGCGTTGAGCCCGTCGTCCTGAAGAGGATCGGCGCTCGTGGCGGGGAAGTCGTGACGCCGGGGTCAGGGAGAAGTGAGCGTTGCGTGAGATTTGGCCAGGTAGGTCAGGTGGGCCAGGTGGGTCGGGTAGGGAGTCAGTTTGGTCGGCGAGTAAGTCCGAAAGCGAGCCCGAGGCCGAAGAGGAGGCCCTCGCCGAGGCCCAGGATGGCGGCCGAGACCGGGCCGAAGTCGGGCTCGCCGACGAGGCGGCCGAGCGGGGTGAGCAGCGCCTGCGACCCCTGCGACGCCTGCGCAATCAGGTGAACCGTGCCGCCGACGAGCGCACGGCCGGAGAGCGCGAGGGCCAGCGTCGCGGCGGCGCAGGCCAATCCCACCACCACGGCGGTGGTGATGCGGCGCCACCCGCGCGGTGCCGCCAGCCCTCCTTCGGCAAACGCGGTGGACACGGCGTACCCCGCTCCTGCGGCGCCGCCGATCACCAACCCTTCGATGCCGCCGCCGACGTCGAGGTGCACGCCAACCAGCGCCGCCAGACTCCATCGGCTGAGCCACTGCGCCGCCAGACCCACGACGCCCCCGCCGGCGGCGCCCCCGGCGACGAGCGCGATCGTGCGCCGCGATCGAAACGCGGCTTCGGCGACCGACAGGCCGGCACCCACGCCGGCGCCCCCGGCAGCGCCGCACGCCGCGCCGATCACGGCCAGCACCGGCGCCACGGCGGGCGAGGCGGTGCTCGTGGGCACGGCCGCGAGAATCAATCCACCCGCGGCTCCGCCCAGCGCGCCGGCCACGCCGCCTCCCAGCGCGGCGCCGGCCCATCGCGCCGCCGCAATCCGCTTCGCGCGCCGCAGCCGCAGCGCGGTGAGATGCCAGGCCACGGCGGCCGGTGAGGGCGCGTCCAGCACCGGCACGCCGCCTGCCGTGGGCGCGTCCCAGCGGGTGTCGCGCAGCACCGCTCGCGCGAACGCGTGGCGCGGCCGCTCGCCGAGACGCGCCAGCGTCTCGCCGGTGCCGAGCGCGTGCAGCAGTTCGGCGGCCTCGCGCTGGTCCTCCTCGTCGGCCGCGCTCGTGGGGATCCGCGTGAGCCGCTGCAGCAGCGGCTCGAAGAAGTCTTCCGCGGCCGCAATATCGGGGGGTGCCGTGGCCGCTGCGGCTGGCACCGCTGGCGGCGGCACGGGCTCCGCCGCCGGCGGCGCCGGCTCGTCCTCTTCTTCGACCACACCGTCGAAGACGAACCGGTAGCCGTGCCGCGAGACGGTGCGGATGAAGCGCGGCTCGCGCGAGTCGTCGCCCAGCGTGCGGCGGATAGTGCGGATGGCCTGGCTGAGCGCGCTGTCGGAGACGACCACGTCGCTCCACACGCGATCGAAGATGTCGCGCCGATGCACCGCCTCGTGGCGGCGCTCGACCAGGAAGACGAGGAGATCGAAATAGCGCGGGATGAGCGGCTGCTCGCGGCCGCCGCGGATCAGCACCCGGCGCCGGGGCGAGAGCACGAACTCACTGAAGCGGTAGCGTGCCACGCCTCATCAAGGATTGGAGATTACCGCAATGCGATCGCCCTGATAGGAGCCGACCCACAGCTCGTTGCCCACTTCCACGGCAACGGTACCGAACCGGAACGTGACGTCATCGGGGCGGCGGTAGACCTCGCGCACCGCGAGCGTGTCGGGGTTGATCTTCACGACCACCGATGACGTGTCCGTCACCTCCCGGGAACCGGTCTGGCCAACCGCGTACAGCGAGCCGTCCTGGCCCCAGCGGATGTTGTCCACGCGGAAGCCGAGGCGGATCTCGTCGCGCTCCGGCGTGGCCGTGCCGCGCGACAGGCGGAAGAACGACTGGCTGCCCCAGGCGGCCACGTAGTACCACTTGCCGTCGTTCGAGATCTCGATCCCGTTGGCGCCGGCGGCCTCGCTGCCCGGCACCTTCTTCCAGCCGCCCGCCGCGTGCCATTCCCACAGTTCGCCGTTCTTCTCGCCGTCGAGCATGCGAAGGCGCCCCTCGGGCGTGACGTTGCGCGCCAGGAAGTTGGTGGCGATGAGCCCGCCGTCGGGCAGGCCGCGCACCGAGTTGAGGCCGATCGGTTCGGGCGCGATCACGCAGCCGACCCACGTGAGCAGCGGCGTCGCCGGCCTGGTGTCGAGCTCGAACACCTCCACCGACTCGCGCGTGCCGTGGCCGACCACATACAACGTGTGCACGGTGGCGGGGCCCGGCTGCAGCCACAGCCCGTGCGTCGTGAACCTGGCGTTGGGGACGGTATCCGGCGGGCCCGGGCACGCGGGGTATTTCTTCTCGTCGATCCGGCGGCGGCCCGCCACGGTGGGATAGGCCCTGTGGCTGACGCGATCGCTCACGCGTATCAGATTCACCCCGGATCCGGTGTAGGCCGACGCCACGACCCATTGCCCGCCGGGCACGACGACCAGATCCTCGGGCGACTGCTGATTGCAGATGAGCTTCAGCCTGCTTGACGCCGCGGTGGCGCAGTCGTTCATCGGAGGTGGCAGTGGCGGAGCCTGCGCAACGACCGTCAATGACGGCGCGAGAACTCCTACAATGACCAGCGAGGCTACGCCTCGGAGCGGCAAGCCTGCAGGCTTCGCCCCGCTGGTGCAGTGCTTAATTGCCCGCCCTTCGGGCGGGCGGGTCGCCAACCGCATGCATGCTCCTAGGAGAGAGAGACCGTCTCGATCGAGGCGTGCCGAGGCCTGATTTTAGTGCATGTCCGAGTGTGTGACCCGCGGGGCCGCGTTTGTTTCGGGCTGTTCACACGTTGACACTCCTAAGGGGGGACTCTGATGCGGCTCAAGGCCTGGCGGGTGGCAATCGCGGCGGCGGTGATGGCGTGGGCCGGCGGCCTCTACTCGCAAACGGCGCGGCCGCCCGTGCGCTTCATCAATCAGGGATGGACGCAGATCGATCGCAGCCTGTTCTACACCACCTCACAGGGATCGCAGCTGGTGCCGTACTCCTGGTACCTCGCGCTCGATCAGCCGGGCGCGGGTACGGCGCGGTTCAACGACAACTCGCTGGCGCGCTACGGCTATCTGGAGAACCGGGACCCGACGCGCAATCCCGATCGGCTGCCGCTCGGGTTCGTGAAGGACGGCGATACGGATTGGCTCGGCCTCACATGTGCCGCCTGCCACACGAACGAGATCGATTCCGGCGGCAACACCTGGCGCATCGACGGCGCGCCGGCGCAGGCCGACACGTGGGCGTTCCTCAACGACCTCGGCGAGGCGATCAAACAGACGGCCGCGTCGCAGGACGGAGAGAAGTTCCGGCGATTCGTGACGAATCTGCGCGGGCCCGCGCTGACGCCGGCGCAGCGCACCGATCTCTACGCGCGGCTGAAGACGTTCAACGACGGGTTTGCCAAGTTCATCGATTCGAGCCGCACCGAGGTGCCGTGGGGACATGCCCGCATCGATGCGTTCGGCATGATCTTCAACCGTGCCACCGGCATCAACCTCGATCGCTGGCAGAACACCAGGCCGCCGAACGCGCCCGTCAGCATGCCGTTCCTGTGGGACACCCACTGGCACGACTTCGTGCAGTGGAACGCCTCGGCGCCCAACGCCATCGCGCTGCAGCGCCTCGGCCGCAACGTCGGCGAGGTGCTGGGCGTGTTTGCGCACGTCACGCCCGACACGAGGGGCCTGCTGCGGGTGGAGAGCTCGGCCCGGCCGCGCCAGCTGCTCGACATCGAGCACCGGCTGTCGCGGCTGCGGTCGCCCGACTGGCCGTTTGGCGGCGTCGATCAGCAGGCGGCGCAGCGCGGCGCCGCCATCTACAAGCAGTACTGTGTGAACTGCCACGCGGTGGTGCCACCCGATCAGCGGGGCCGGCCGCATCGCATCACGAAGACGCCGATCAAGGTGGTCGGGACCGACCCCCTCATGGCCACCAACGCGCGCGACCGCATGGCCGTGAGCGGCCCCATGGAAGGCCGTCGCGTCACGCTCACCGGGAAGCCGATCGAGGCCAATCCCAAGAGCGTCGAGCTCACCGTCGCCATGGCCATGGGCGTCATCCTCGAGCCGAAGAACTGGCGGTCGCGCTCGGTCAGCACCGACCTCGGCCTGTTCTCCGCGATGCGATCCGACGACGACTCCGGTGGACCGTCCGGACTGAGGCTCACGGGAGTCGCCGACCTGCACCGGCGAGCGCAGGAGCTGGTCGAGCAGCACAAGAAGGGGACGGAGGAGCTCGTCTACAAGGCGCGTCCGCTCAACGGCATCTGGGCCACTGGGCCGTATCTCCACAACGGCTCGGTCCCGACGCTGTGGCAGATGGTGCAGCCGAGCGCGCGCCGGCCGCAGTTCTTCGTGGGCTCGCGCGAGTTCGATCCCAAGGAAGTCGGATTTCGATACGACGCCGGCGGCACGCCGTTCGACACCACCAAGCCCGGGAACCTGAACATCGGCCACGACTCGTATCTGCCAAAGGGCGCCGAGATGTCCGATGCCGATCGCTGGGCGCTCGTGGAGTACATGAAGACGCTTTAGAGGTCAGGTGGGTCAGGTAGATCGGGTGGGCAAGAGCTCTTGATTTGAAACCTACCCGACTCCCTACCAGACCTACCCGACCCACCCGACCTACCTGACCTAGAATCGCTTCGTGTTCACCGGGTTCCCGCCCGACGCGTTCCCGTTCTTCGCGCAGCTCGCGAAGAACAACCACCGCGACTGGTTCCAGGCGCACAAGGACGTCTACGAGCGCGCCTGCCGCGAGCCGATGAAGGCGCTGATGGCGGCCGTCGATCCGCCGTTCGGCACCGGGTGGCTGTCGCGCATCAACAACGACATGCGGTTCAACAAGGACCGCGCGCCGTACAAGACGCACATCGACGCCAGCGTGAAGGGATATTACGTGTCGGTGGGGGCGCAGGGGATGTACGTGGGCACCGGGCTGTACAAGCCGGAGCCGGCGGCGCTGCGGCAGCTCCGCGAGGCGATTGCCGCCGACGCGTCGGGCAAGAAGCTGCAGACGATCGTCACGGCGCTGCGGCGCAAGGGGTACACCGTCTCGACGCACGAGGCGTCCGTCACGCCGCCCCGCGGCTACCAGGCGGACCATCCGCGCATCGAGCTGCTGAAGATGAAGGACATCCACGCCGGCAAGTCGTTCGAGCCGGCGCTGCTCTCGAGTCCGAAGGCGCTGACCCACGTCAAGAAGGCGATGTCCGATTTGCGCCCGTTCAGCGACTGGCTCGCGAAACATGTGCAGGTGAGCAGGTAGGCAGGTGGGCTGCTAGGGCGATCTAAGATCACGCAATGCCTCTCGAACAGGTCGTCGGCCACCGCCGGCTGGTGGCGCTGCTGTCGCGCGCGGTTGCGCGCAACACGCTGCCGCCGGCGCTGCTCTTCGCCGGCCCCGCCGGCGTGGGCAAGAAGCGCGTGGCGCTCGCGCTGGCCGAGACGATCAACTGCACGTCCCCGAAGAGCAGCGAGGCGTTCGAGCGTGACGCGTGCGGCAGCTGCGCGGCGTGCCGCCGCATCGCTCGCGGCGTGTATCCGGACGTCGTGCTGCTGGCGCCGGGCGACAGCGGGTCGATCAAGATCGAGCCGGTGCGGGCGATCATCGATCAGGCCAACTTCCGGCCGTTCGAAGCGCGGCGCCGCGTGGTCGTCATCGACGAGGCCGACGCGCTCGTCGAGCAGGCGCAGCACGCCCTCCTCAAGACGCTCGAGGAGCCGCCGCCGGCCTCGATCTTCCTGCTCGTGTCGTCGCTGCCGGACGCGCTGCTCCCCACCGTGCGCTCGCGCTGTCCCCGGCTGCGGTTCGGCCCGCTCGCGCCAGGAGAGGTTGCCGCCGCGCTCGTGCGCGACCACGGCTACGCTGAGGCCGAAGCACGCGCCGCGGCCGCCGACGCCGACGGCAGCGTCGGCCGCGCCCTGTCGGCCGAGTCCGCCGATCTCCTCGATGCACGCGAGACGGCCACCCGCGTGCTGCAACAGGCGGCCCGCGCCACCGATCCCGTGGGACGGGTGAACACGGCCCAGGACCTGAGCCCCAAGAAGGGCTCGCCGATGAGCGAGCGCGATCAGCTGGCCGCCTGCCTGCGGATCATGGCGTCGGTGTTGCGCGATCTCGGCCTGATGGCCTCGCGCGCCGGCGACTCGGTGCTGGCCAACGCCGACATGCGCGCCGAGCTCGAGGTGCTCTCGCGGTCGTATGACGCCAGGCGCACCGTACGCGCCTACACCGCGGTGGACGAAGCGCTTGCCGCGCTCGAGCGCAACGCCAACGCGAAGGTCGTGGCGGACTGGCTCGTGCTCCAGCTGTGAAACCTCGCGTCGCCATCACGGTCGGCGACCCGGCGGGGATCGGGCCGGAGATTGCGCGCAAGGCCGCCGACGATCCGCGCGTGCGCGACGCCTGCGAGCCGGTGCTCTACGGTCCGCCTCCCGAGCACGCCTTCGCGGCAGGCCAGCTGTCGGCCGACGCCGGGCGCGCCGCCTTCGACGCCATCTGCGCCGCGGTCCGCGACGCCCAAGCCGGCGCCGTGCAGGCGGTGGCCACGGCGCCCGTGAACAAGCTCGCGTTCTCGCGCGCCGGACTGCCGTGGAAGGGGCACACCGATCTGCTCGCGCACCTGACCACCAGCCCGCGCGTCGCGATGATGTTCTGGAGCGAGCCGCTCAAGGTCGTGCTGGCGACGATCCACGTGCCGCTGGCGTCGGTGCCCGCCGCGCTCACGCGCGAGGTACTCGACGGCATCATCGATCTGACGGCCGCGGAGCTGCCGCGCTTCGGCGTGCGCGAGCCGCGCCTGGCGCTGGCCGGCCTCAACCCGCACGCGGGCGAGGACGGGCTGCTCGGCGGCGAGGAAGAGCAGGTGTTGAAGCCGGCCGTCGCCGCGGCGAAGATGCGCGGCATCCGCCTCGACGGGCCGTTTCCCGCCGACACGCTGTTCGTCCGCGCATCGCGCGGCGAGTTCGACGCGGTCATCGCGTGCTACCACGATCAGGGGCTGATTCCGGTGAAGCTGCTGGCGTTCGGGCGGGCCGTGAACGTCACGCTGGGGCTGCCCATCATCCGCACGTCCGTCGATCACGGCACGGCGTTCGATATCGCGGGGAAGGGCGTCGCCGACGCGTCCAGCATGGTGGAAGCCGTGCTGCTGGCGGCGAAGCTGGCCACCGGCCGTATGTAGAGGCGTGCAGTGTCTGGTCAGGGCGGTCTAAAGACCGCCCTCTACATTCATCGCAAGGTGGCGAGCCCGGTGCGCGCCAGGATGGCGCCGGCGATCCGGTTCAGCGGCAGCGTGTCCTCCACGGCGCCGCGCTCGATGGCGGCGCGCGGCATCCCGAACACGACCGACGTGGCTTCGTCCTGCGCGATCGTCGCCGCGCCGGCGTGCCGCATCTCGAGCAGCCCTTCGGCGCCGTCGTCACCCATGCCGGTCATCAGCACGCCGACGGCGTTGCGGCCGGCGGCCTGCGCCACCGATCGGAAGAGCACGTCCACGCTCGGGCGGTGGCGCGCCACCAGCGGTCCGTCGGTGACGCGAATCGCGTACTGCGCGCCGTTGCGGACCACGAGCGTATGCCGGTTGCCGGGCGCGATCAGCACGCAGCCGGGACGCACGCGGTCGCCGTCCTCGCCTTCCTTCACGAAGACCTGGCAGTGCTGGTTCAGGCGCTCCGCGAAGGCGGCGGTGAACATCTCGGGCATGTGCTGCACCACCACGAAGCCGGGCGCGTCGAGCGGCAGGCCGGTGAGCAGCACGCGCAGCGCCTCGGTGCCGCCGGTGGAGGTGCCCACCGCCACCACCTTGTCGGTGGTGATCGAGAGCGGACGCGAGAGCTGCGGCAGCACCGCGTCGGCGGTGTTCCGCTTCGTCGCCGGCAGCGGTGCCGCCATCTGGTGATAGGCGCGGGCGCGCGCGCGGGCCGCGCCGCGCACTTTGTCCACCAGCAGCACGGCCGACTCGTAGAGAAAATCCTGAATGCCCGTGGCGGGCTTCTGCACCACGTCCACGGCGCCGTACTCCAGCGCGCGCAGCACGCTGTCGGCGCCGCCGCGGGCGAGCGCCGAGCACACCAGCACCGGGATCGGGTCGGTGGCCATGATGCGCTGCAGGAACGTCAGCCCGTCCACGTGCGGCATCTCGAGATCGAGCACGATCACGTCGGGCCGGTGCCGCTCCATCTTCGTGCGCGCGATGAGCGGGTGCGCCGCCACGTCCACGCTGATGCCGGGCTCGCGCGAGAGCACGCTGATCATGACCTGGCGCATCACCGCCGAGTCGTCCACCACCAGCACGTGGATGTGCTCGCCGGTCCGCGCGGTCGGCATCGTCGCGCTCATGCCCCGGTCTCCTCGGTCATTCTGCGTTCGGCGCGGGCGTACACGTTGGGCCCGACGCTGACCAGCTGGTCGTTGATGCCGGTGGCCGTTTCGGCGAAGCCGAGGAACAGGTAGCCGCCCGGGGCGAGGTGGTCGAGCAGCCGCGTCACGACGCGGGTCTTCGACGGCAGGTCGAAATAGATCAGGACGTTGCGGCAGAAGATGAAGTCGAACGGACCCTTGATCGGGTAGATGTCGTCGTTCAAATTGAGCCGATCGAACGACACGACGCCGCGGATCTCGGGCCCGGCCTTCATCTTGCCCGCCTGGCTGCCAGTGCCGCGCAGCATGAACGCCTTGCGGTGGCGCACCGGGATGTCGTCGGCTTTCTCCAGCGGCCACAACGCGGCCTGCGCCGCGCGCAGCACCTTGGTGGAGAGATCGGTGGCGGCCACTTCCACCTGCCAGCCCGATTCAGGCGGGAAGCGGGCGAGCAGCGACATCGCCAGCGAGTAGGGCTCTTCGCCGGTGGAACAGGCGGCGCTCCAGGCGCGCACGCGCCTCGGCTGCCCGGCGTCGGCCCGCGCCTCGAGCACCGGGAACACGCGTTCGTCGAGGAACTGGAACTGCCGGCCGTCGCGGAAGAACTGCGTCTCGTTCGTGCAGATGCGGTCGAGCATCAGCTTGCGTTCGTCCGCGCGGGTCGGGTCGCTCACGATGGCGTAGTAGCTCTCGAGCGACGGCAGGCCGAGCTCGCGCAGCCGGCCCGCCAGGCGCCCGACGAGGAGCGCCTTCTTCATGTCGGTGAGGGCGATGCCCGCCTCGCGGTAGATCAGATCGCGGAACTTCGCGAACACCGCGTCGTCGACGGCCGCCGACAGCGACGCTGCCGACGGCGCCTCCGACGTGATCACGCCGGCGTCTCCGCCGGCGCCGGAGCGGCCAGGTCCGCGACCCGCGGCAGCGGCGTGGCCGTGTGCGCTGCATCCGACAACACGCTGTCCATGTTGAGGACCAGCACGAACGAGCTGCCCGTCTTGGCGATGCCGTCGAGGTAGTGCAGGCGTACGCCGGTGCCGAAGGCCGGCGGCGGCTCGATGTCATCGGGCGAGAACTCGATCACCTGATTGACGGCGTCGGCCACGACGCCGGTCACCACGCGCTCGCCCTCCAGGCCGGTTTCCACGATCACGATGCACGAACGGCGGCTGAGCGGGCTCTCCTCGCGTCCCAGCTTCACCGCCAGATCCACCACCGGCACGACGCTGCCGCGCAGGTTGATCACGCCGCGCACGTGGGCCGGAGTGCCCGGCACCATGGTCACGTCGCCGTACTCGATGATCTCCTTCACGCTCAGCACGTCCACGGCGTACTCCTCGCTCGAGAGGAGGAACGTGAGGTACTGGCGGCGGCTGGCCGCCTTGTCGTCGCTCTTCATGGCCGGCCTCAGAAGCGCTGGAATTCGCCGTCGTCGCCCAGCGAGGCCGTGGCCGTCGCCGCCTGGCGTGACAGGAGTGCCTGCAGCGCGGCCGGCGGGAACTCGGCGCCGCTGCCGGTCTTGCCGGTGGCCTCGCTGCCGGTGTGATTGCCGTTGTGGTCGCCGCGCGTGATGTTGAAGAACGAGATCAGGCGCTGCAGGCTCTGCGCCTGCGCCGCCACTTCCTCGGCGGTGGAGGCCAGCTCTTCGCCGGCCGCGGCGTTGCGCTGCGTCACCTGGTCCATGTGCCCGATCGCCTTGTTCACCTGGCTGATGCCGGTGGCCTGCTCGCGCGAGGCCGCCGCCACTTCCTGCACCAGCTCCGCGGTCTTGCGGATGGCCGGCACGAGCTCGGCGAGCAGCCGTCCCGAACGCTCCGCGGTGCTCACGCTGGAGGTCGCCAGGCCGCTGATCTCGCGGGCCGCCGTCTGGCTGCGCTCGGCCAGCTTGCGGACCTCGGTGGCCACCACCGCGAACCCGCGCCCGTGATCGCCGGCGCGCGCCGCCTCGATGGCGGCGTTCAGGGCCAGCAGGTTGGTCTGGTAGGCGATCTCTTCGATGATCGACACCTTCTCGGCAATCGACTTCATGGCCGCCACGGTGTCGCGCACGGCCAGGCCGCTCTCTTCGCCGTCCTTCACGCCCTTGGATGCCATCTGCTCCATCTGGCGGCTGTTGTCGGCGTTCTGCGAGATCGAGGCGTTCATCTGCTCGATGTTCGACGTCGTCTCCTGGACGCTGGCGGCCTGCTCGCTCGTGCCGCGCGACAGGCTCTGCGTGGTGGCCGACACCTGACCGGAGGCCGAGGCGAGGCTGGCGGCGCCGGTGCGCACCTCCGACACGACCTCCAGCAGCTTGGCGAGCATGGTGCCGAGCGCGTCCGCCACCTGGCCCACCTCGTCGCTGCGTCCCAGGTCGACACGCGTCGAGAGGTCGCCAGCCGCGATGCGTTCGGCGGTGCGGGCGAGCGCGATGAGCGGCCGGGCGATGTTGTGGCTCAGCCACAGCCCGAGGCCGATGGCCATCGCCACCGAGATGACGGCCAGGATCATCAGGACGGGGGTCTGCGATTTCAGATCGAGCTGACGGTCGTTCTGCTCAATCAGCTGGCCGAGGTCGCCGACGATTTCGCCGGCCTTCACGGACGCATCGTCGAGCGCCGACTGCGCGATCTCACCCTTCTTCTCCTGCATCTGCGTGGCGACGGTCTTGAAACGCGAGTCGTACTGACCCAGGTTCGACTTGATGCGCTCGAGGGCCGACCGCCGGGTGACGTTCTCGTTGGCGTTGGCGCGGCGAATCTCGTCGTCGAGTGCGGCGCCCACCTGCTGGACGAGGCTCGAGTGCAGGTCGAGGTGCGACAGGTCGTTCGACAGGATCGACGCCTGCTGCTCGCTGATCATCTCGAGCGCCTGCATCTGGATCTGCTGCAGGCGGCCGCCTTCGCGGGCTGCCTGGGTGATGGCGTTGGCCTCTTCGCGCACGCGGTTGATGTTCACCGTCGCGATGCTGCCGACTGTCGCGACGAGCGCGGACATCAACAGGAAGCCGCCGGTGATCTTCTTGCCGATGGTCCAATGGCGGAACGACGTGCCCTTCATGGCCTTCTGCCTCCCCTTGAGGCGGGCCCGCAGGCCCGCCTGAATCGCGGCGAACTTCGCCGCGTCTGCGAGGCGCCGCCTTGCGTCATAAACCCCCAAGGCTGTGCCTCGCTAACAGTGTTCAATTGCCCGCCCTTCGGGCGGGCGGGTTTCCCAGGTCACGCCGCAAGACCGTCCTTCAGCGCCTCGCGAAGCAGTGTGTCCACTTCCAGAATCAGCGCCACCCGGCCCGAGCCCAGGATGGCCGAGCCCGACAGGCCCGGTACGTCGCCCAGCACCCGGCCGAGCGGCTTGATGACGGTCTGGCTCTCGCCCAGCAGGCGGTCCACGACCAGGCACACCTGCTGGTCGTAGTAGCGGAGCACCAGCACGTTCTCGCGGTCGGGCGCCTCGCCGGCGCAGCGGAAGTGATTGCGGAGCCGCAGGTACGGCAGCGGCCGTCCGCGCAGGCTCAACACGCCCCGGCCGGCACGGCCGGCGGTGCGTGGAAATTCGAGACACTCGACGACGGCATCGAGCGGCACCACGTAGGTGTCCTCGCCGACGCCCACCGAGAAGCCGCGGATGATCGCCAGGGTGAGCGGCAGCCGCAGCGTGATCGTCGTGCCGGCGCCGGGTTTCCCGTCCACGCCAATCGACCCGCGCAGCCGCTCGACGTTCCGCCGCACCACGTCCATGCCGACGCCGCGGCCCGAGTACTCGGTGACGCGCTCGGCGGTGGAGAAGCCGGGCTCGAGAATCAGCCGGAACAGCTCGCCGTCGGGCATCGACTCCAGATCGCGGGGATCGCCGTGCGCCCGCGCCCGCGCGATGATGCGCGACCGGTCGAGTCCGGCGCCGTCGTCCTGCACCTGAATCACGATGGAGCCGCCCTCGTGGCGCGCCTGCAGGAGCACCCGCCCCGCGGGGTCCTTGCCGGACGCGCGTCGCACGTCGGGCGACTCGATGCCGTGGTCGACCGCGTTGCGCACCAGGTGGGTGAGCGGATCGCGCAGGTGCTCGATGACGTTGGTGTCCACGTCCACGTCCTCGCCCGAGAGCTCCAGCGTGGCCTGCTTGCGGCCCGCCGTGGCCACGTCGCGCACCGTGCGGAAGAACTGCCGGAACGTGGGGCCGAGCGGCACCATCCGGATCTTCATCACCTCTTCCTGCAGATCCAGGAACAGGCGGTCGGCGGCGCGATGCGCCTCGACCACCGCCTCGATCTGCGGGTTGCGGACGCAGCGGTCGAGCAGATCGCCGAGGCGCTCCCGCGCCACCGCGATCTCGCCGGTGAGGTTCAGCATCCGATCGAGCTTCTCGATGTCTACCCGCAGCGTCTGCGAACGGCTGAACGCGCCCTCGAGGTCCGCCCAGCGGCGGCCGATGCTCGCGCGCCGCTCGTCGGATTCGTCCACCGTGGCCGGGGCGAGCGCCGGCGGCGGATCGTCGGCGCTCTCGGCGGTGGCCTCGAGGCGCTCGATGAGATCGAGGTGATCGCGCCGCAGCCCGTCGTGCCCGGCAATGGCGGCAATGGAGATCTCGCGCAGGCCGTCCACCGCCTCGAGCAGCACCGAGGCGAGCGACGTGGACAGCGCCAGCGTGCCCGAGCGGATGCGGTCGAGCACGTCCTCGAGCGCGTGCGCGAACTTGGCCAGCGCCGGAAAGCCGAGTCCGGCGGCGTTGCCCTTGATGGTGTGCGCGGCGCGGAAGATCGCCTGCAGCGTCTCGACGTCGTCGGGCGTCGATTCGAGGCGGACGAACGCCTCCTCCATCTGGTGCAGGTTCTCTTCGGTTTCGGCGCTGAAGATGGCCAGCAGCTCGTCGCGGTCGAAGTCCATGGGATCCATCAGAGGCTCCGCTAGAGGCTTCTGACCCAGGCCGCGCCGTCGTGCGTCTGGAAAATCAGCTTGCGTCCGCGCTCGCCGTCCACGTCCTCGGCGACGATCGGGATGCCTTCCTCGAGCAGGAGCGCCTTGGCCACCTGCACGTTCTTCTGTCCGAGGTTGCCGGCGGTGCTGCGGAAGGCGCGCAGCACGCAGGCGCCGCCGAAGACCTTGGCCTGCAGCGACCGGCGCTGCGCGCCCGCGGCGACGAGCGCCGCGATGAGCCACGGCACCGCGATGTTGCCAAAGCGGGGCGACGGGGCCGTATTCTCGGGGCCTTGCGGCAGCAGGAAGTGGTTGAGCCCGCCGACCTGCGCCACGGGATCGAAGAGCGCCACCGAGACGCACGAGCCCAGGATGGTCGAGACCCGGCACGGCGTGCCCGACACGAACAGATGGCCCGCGTGCAGGTAGGCGTTGGGTACGCCGCCCGCCGTCGCGTACGGAAACCAGTCCACGACCCCGGCAGCCGTCTGTTGGCCGCGCTCGGGTCTCACTTCCGTCCCCCGTTGTAGAACCGCGAGAAGAGCAGGGCGGGCGCGACGTGGGCCGACAACAGCTCGAGCAGATCCAGATCGGGGGCCTCGAGCGCGCCCTTGTGCGGCAGCAGATGGAAGATCGCCAGCACGCCGCTGACAGAGGTGCCAACCCGCAGGGGCAGGCATGCGGTGATCGACTCGTCGCTCCCGGATTGACCATCGCCGCCCTGACGGCGCAGGTAGGGCCGGCCCGTCTCGGCGACGGTGCCGATGATGCCGGTGCCGACCTCGACCGTCTCGAAACGGAACGCGGCGACACCTGATGCGGCGACGAGGCGGATGTGGCCGCTGCGCGGCTCGGTCTCGAACAGCGCGAACTCCTCGGAGCCCACCAGGTTCGCCACGATCTCGCGCACCGCCGCCACGACCGCCGCCGTCTCGGTGGCGCCGTGGAGGCTGTTCACCGCCACGTAGAGGTTCGCGAGGTCGCTCACCTGCTGCTCGGCGGCCAGATAGCGCTCGGTCAGCCGCGCGTTCTCGCGCAGCGCCTCCTGCAACGGCTCGTCGATGAGGGGCATGGGGCTACTCACCGAGGAGGTTCCGCACCTTGGACAGCAGCTCGGGGCCGTTGATCGGCTTGGTCACGTAGTCGTTGCAGCCCACTTCGTAGCCGCTCTCGACGTTGTGCGGCTCGCCGCGCGTGGTCACCATGATGATCGGCGTGTCGCGCGTGGCGTCGAGCTGACGGAGCTGACGGCAGGCCTCGAAACCGTCCATGTGCGGCATCACGACGTCGAGGATGATCAGGTCGGGATGGGACTCGACGGCCTGCTGCACCGCGTCGTAGCCGTCGGTGGCGACGATGACGTCGTAAGGGCTCCCGACCAGCAGGGCGCGCTCGATCATCAGCGCCGTCCGGGAATCGTCCGCCAGCAGGATTTTCTTGCGCATCTCTCGCTCCAAGCCGACAAGGCCCCGCCCTAACGGGCGCGCACCTCGAGCGGCATCTCGTTCACGACTACCGTGCGATAGGCCTGCTCGTCGCCCTGCGGCGTCGAGCCCGGCGCCCACCCCACGGGCAGTCGCGTCACCTTGGGCATGTCGAGGGTGAACGACGCCGTCTCGTTGGCCTTGCTCAGCCAGGCGCCGCACACCATGTTGGCGAACTCGCCCACGCCGTCGAGGAGCTGGTGCTCCTTGAGCGCGGCGTCGGCCGGCAGCCCGAGGAGCGAGACCACCAGCCAGGTGCCGAGCCGCTCGGGCAGCACCACCTCCACCTGTCCGGTGCTGGCGCCGTGGAACGCCACCGACGCGTTCAGCCAGCGGCCCGACGGGCCGCGACCCTTCTCGGCGCGCACCTGCTCGACGAGCGCGGCGAACTGCGGCGCGTCGCACTCCTCGACGAACACGAAGTAGGCGTTCTCGCAGACCTCGATGACGGCGCTCTGCAGCGCCTCCTGGTCAGAGGACGTCAGCGCTGGCGATTTGACAGAGGACATCTCGCACCACCTCCGGACGAAACGGCTTTTCCACGTACAGGCTCACCTTGAGCTCGCGGGCTTCCTCGCGCCTCAGCCTCGACCCGTCGGTCGAGATGATGATGCGCAGGATGTCCTTCCACTCGTCGCGGGCGGCCATCTCGCGCAGCAGCTCCATGCCGTTCATCACCGGCATGTTCACGTCGGTGAAGACCGCCTGGATGTTGTGGTTCTCCAGCACCTTGAGCGCCTCGGCACCGTTGGGGGCCTGGTAGATGGCGCCGATCGGCAGGTCGGCGAGACCGACGACGCGATAGAGCAGCGCCCGCATGGTCGCCGAGTCGTCCACGATGAGCACGTTCAGCGGCGTCATCCCCGCCGTTTCCGACTTGTTGGTCTGCATCTTCACTCCTGCGTCTGCTGCTTCATCACGTCTCCGCCCGCGGGGTTTCCACCAGCCGCCCGCCCGGAGGGCGGGCAATTAGGCGCTGTCTGGCGAGGCGCAGCCTCCGGTTCGTCGCTCGGAGGCGAAGCCTCGCCCTCGAGCTCTACGATCAGCCGTCCGTTCTCGACGGTCAGCGTGGCGCGCCGCGCCCGCGTGCCGCCCACGTCCTCGCCGTCGAGGAAGATCCCGCGCCGCCACAGCGCCGCGCGCGCCGCGAGGAGGTTCCGCTTGGCCACCTTGTCCGAGCCGTTCTGCCCGGGCACCGTGGCCGCGCCGACCAGCCGCACCTTGCAGCGCGCGGCCGCGACGCCAAGCCGTTCGGTCTCCTCGAACAGCAGCGCGAGACCGGTGTCGGCAAAGCGCGCCGGCCGCTCCGCGGCCTCGCCCGGCTGCTTGGCCGAATCGGGCTGCGCGAAATGCAGCAGCGCGGCCAGGCTCTCGCGGTCGTTGGTGAGGCACACGAGGAGGCCGCTGCCGACCGGTACCGAGGTCGTAATCTCCTCGTCCTGCCGGTTGGAGAGGACGAAGGATCCGGCCTCCACCGTGAGCCGGCGCCGGTTACCAGTCATTGGAGGTGTCGATGACGTAGACATCGTCCTCGCTCGACGCCGCGCGGCCCCGCGCCGCCGGCTTTGGCGGCGGTTCCGTCTCGCTGCCGTCGATGGGCCGGGGCTGCTCGAACTCGATCGCCGTCTCGTACGACAGCGTGCCGTCGCGATGGATGGCGGAGACGCGCGACCGCACGATGTGCCCTTCGACGCCCATCACGGCGGAGCCTTCCACCCGCACGTTGACGGTGGAGCCGATCGGCAGCCGGGTCTTGTTCTCGACCAGGAGGCCGGTGTTCGACATGTTCAGGATGTTCGCGTCGCCGCCGGGCAGCAGCCGCGCCTGGCGCTCCACGCCCGCATCCGAGGCACGCAGCCGGCGCGCCCGCTTCTTCGCCAGCGCATCGACGTCTTCGGGGGACGGGTCGGTCAGCACGAGCACCACGTCGCTTCTCCCTTGTTGGACGGCTCAGGCGCGCAGGGCCACCTGGCCCGTGCCGCTTTGTGAGTCGTCAGTCAGGATCGCTACCGATACCTGGGGCAGATAAACCTTGAACGTCAGCGATTCGTCGGACACCGCCTCCACGATCAGCGCTCCGGCGAGACGGCCGATGGCCCGGCGCGCGGAGGCCACACCAGCGCCCTCGCCGGCATGTTCGGTGGCGGCGCCCCATCCCTGCGTCGTGAGCGACAGCACGACGTAGTCGCCCGGCGCCGTGTCGCCATTCGCCGCGGCGATCTCCTGGCTGGCCGTGGCGATGCGCACGCGTCCGCCGGCGGGCAGCGTGTCCGCGGCGGCCACCGCGAGGGTGACGAGCGCTTCTTCGAGCGCCGCCCGCTCGCCCTCGATCAGCTCGAGCGCCGGCGCGAGATCGAAGGTCATCTCGATGTGGTCGTCCACCAGGCGGCGCACCAGCGCTTCGACGCCGCGCACGGCGCCGTTCACGTCGAGCGGTTCGGCCGCACCCGCGCCGCGGCGGCCGAGGGCGACGAGCTGCCGGCTGAGGTCCGCGGCGCGCGCCACCGCCGCTTCGAGCGTGGTGCCACGGGCCGGTTCGCTCATCTCTTCGACCACGCCGCGCAGGTCCGAGGCGATGCCGGTGGTGAGGCGTGCCACTTCTTCCCAGCGGCGGCCGCGGCGCACCTGCGCCTCGAGCGCCCGTTGCGCCGAGACGTTTTCGGCCACGATCTCGATGCGCGGCTCGCCCGCGTCGGCCTGCGACCGGCGGCGGCCGGTGAGGCGCAGCGTCGCGAGGCTGCCGTCGGCGCGCTTCCAGCGCGTGTCCACGACGGCGCTGCCCGGCACGGTCTCCTGCCAGGTGGACACCGCGTGCGTCCACGCGGCCGGTTCCGTGAGCGCGTCCATCGCGCTCGCCGCGGCCAGCACGGCGGCCGGCGACTCGTAGCCCAGCGCCTGTGCGAACGCCGGGTTGGCGTCGACCACGCGGCCGTCCTGATCGATCTGGAAGATGCCGAGCGCGGCGCCGCCGACGAAGCTCTCGTACGACTGCCACCGCTCGCGATGTGCCGCCTCGAGCTGCGCGTAGGCGTCCTGCTGGCGCGCCAGCGTGGCGTCGTGCTGCGCCTCGGCGTCGCGCAGTCCGTCTTCGAGCGACTGGAACGTGGAGCGCGCCTGGCCGCAGATCTGCGCCAGCGCCGTCTCCATCTCCCGCAGCTGCGCGGGATCGACCGGCGGCGTCGGGATGGCTGGCGCCGCGACCTCGGTGTGGCGCTGTGGTTCGGGTTCGGACACCGGTACGGCGACCGCCGTGGTGCCGGAAAGCGTCAGGCTCACGGCCTGCGAATGCTCGACGATGAGCGGTTCGGCTGCCGGCGGCGCCACGTCCGGCGCGGGATCCGCCTGGACGGGCTCGTCCGCGCGCTGCTCGATCAGGCTCTGGAGGCGCGCACGCTCGCTGACGTCGCGCAGCACCATCAGCACCGAGCCCGGGCGGCCTTCCTCGGGTGGCATCGGAACCGCGGTGGCCTCGACGGTGCGGCCGGCGCCGGTGAGCGTCGTCAGCGACAGCTCGATCGAGCGGCGTTCGCCCTCCGCCACGCGACGGATGAAGTCGGTACACGTTTCGATGTCGCCCGGGCCGACCAGCGCCTGGAACGCCTTGCGCAGCACCTGGCGTGGCTCGACGGCTCCCACGAGATCCAGGGCAACGGGGTTCATCGCGAGGATGGCGCCGTCGGCCGACACCCGCACCACGCAGGCGGGCAGGCTATCGACGAGGGTCCTGAGCCGGCCTTCGCGTGCGCGCAGCGCGTCGAGCTCGCGCGCCTGCTTGTAACGCGCGCAGATGGCGGCGAGCCGCAGCGGCAGCCGCGCCGTCCAGCCCGGCGTCTTCACCAGGCAGTCCTCGACGCTGCCGTCGAAGGTTCGCAGCGCCGTCGTTTCGTCGGGCGGATCGACGAGGAGCACCACGGGCACGGCGAGCTCGAGCCGCTTCACCTCCGCGATCGCGCCCGCGGTGTCGGCGTCGCGGGCGCCGTGATCGAGCACGACGGCGTCGAGCGCCGCGCGCCCGCCGGCGGCGTCGGTCATCGCCTGCGCCAGCGGCGTCACCTGCAGCTGCGAGCGATCGACGCCAAGCGCCCCCTTGAGGAACTGGATGTCGCCGGCGTAGCCGATCCGCAGCGGCCTGGACGCGTCGGCGGCGTCGGCCGCGGGCGTCGCCGCGGCCTGGCGCTTGGCCACCGCGCCGTCGATCGCGTCGGGGAGCCGCGCGAGGAACGAGGCGCCGCGCGCCACGCATTCGTCGGCGCCGGCCTGCGCGTAGCGTTCGAGCGCCTGCTCGCCGGCGGCGATGACCGCCATCGGCAGCGCCTGCTGCCGCACGTGCGCGATGAGCGCGATGGCGTCGGCCTCGGGCACGCTCCAGCCGATGAGGAGCGCGTCGCAGCCGCCATTCTCCTTGAGATGCCGCCGCGCCTCGTGGACGTCGGTGGTGAACTCGAGGGTCAAATGCGGATGCGACTTGTCGAACGCGCCCCGGGCGAGCTTCGCCTCGCGGCCGTCGGTGGCCACATAGAGAACGTTCGTGCGTCGCGCGGTCTGTGCTACGAGCTTCATCAACGTCTATTGCGCCTCGAGGCGGGTCCCAGCAGCGACGGCACCAGTCGTTGAGTGGCGTCGCGGCCACGGACCGAGCGCAGCGGTGCCTCGTATGGAACCGAAACACCAGTGCTACAGGTTTGTGTGTCGGATGGACAATAACGCGGCGTTAGATGACGGAAATCCGTCCGCCTTCGACCGGGCGCGCCGCGGATTCCGCCACTGTTTCGAGGCCGTGACGCTGGCGGCGCGAGCAGCCGATAACCCCACCGATCTCCATCGTCGACTCAGGCGATGCAGAGGCAGGAGGCGTCGTGCTCACAATGCAGCCGCTCACCATCGTCGACAGTCCCTATGCCACGCTCTGGTATCACCCGGGGCCGGGCATCGTGCACCACCAGATCCACAAGTTCATCAGCGGTCAGGCGTTTCGCGATCTGCTGCTGGCGGGTCTCGACGTACTCCAGAAAAACCGGGCGCAGAAGTGGCTTTCCGACGATCGCGCCAACGCCGTGCTGCGCCCCGAGGACGTGGACTGGAGCCATCAGTTCTGGTTCCCGCAGACGGTGCAGGCGGGCTGGAAGTACTGGGCGATCGTGCAGCCCGACAAGGTCGTGGGTCAGGTGACGATGAAGGGCCTGGCCAGCGAGTACGGGCGCCAGGGCGTGACGTCGAAGACCTTCACCGACCCGGAAAGCGCCCTGCGCTGGCTCGATACGCTCTGATTCGATTGTGTGCCGTCGCGCGCACGTGACGGCGCACCGACATGAGCGTTATGTGCACCTCGCCCGCACCGCGGGCGCGACGCTCCATCCTCGCCCGTCCCGCGCTCGTGCAGCCGCGAGCGATTCCCTGAACCGTACGTATCGAGCGTCGCCCGCTCGGGCAACGGTCGCAGACCTCGCGGAGCACCCACATGCCTCCCAATCATGCCGTGGCTCGCGACGGTGGCCGCGTACGACGGGTCGCGGTCGTCAGGATTCGCGGAATGCGTTCGTGATCGGATAGCGGCGGTCGCGGCCGAAGCCCTTGCGCGTGATCTTCACGCCGGGCGGCGCCTGACGGCGCTTGTATTCCGCGGTGTAGAGGAGGCGCTGCACGCGCACGACGAGGTCGCGCGGATAGCCGAGGTCCACGATTTCCTGGACGCTGCGCTCGTCCTCGACCAGCCCTTGCAGGACCGCGTCGAGCACGCCGTACGGCGGCAGCGAGTCCTGGTCCGTCTGATCGGGCCGCAGCTCCGCGGTGGGCGCCTTGCTGATCGACGATTCCGGAATGACGCGCCCCTCGGGCCCGAGCGCGCCTGCCGGCCGGTTGGCGTTGCGCCAGCGCGACAGCGCGAATACCTCGGTCTTGTAGATGTCCTTCAACACCGAGTAGCCGCCGCACATGTCGCCGTAGAGCGTGGCGTAGCCGACCGACATCTCCGACTTGTTGCCCGTGGTCACCACCATCGAGCCGAACTTGTTCGAGAGGGCCATCAGGAGCAGACCGCGCACGCGCGCCTGCAGGTTTTCCTCGGCGATGTCGCGCGGGCGCCCGCCGAAGCTCGACTCCAGCGTGCGCTCGGAGGCGCTGACCGTGTCCTCGATCGGCAGCGTGTCGAGCGCCACGCCGAGCAGCCGCGCGGACTCCTCGGCGTCGTCGAGGCTCGCGGCCGACGTGAACCGCGACGGCAGGCGGACTCCTTTGACCTGTGATGCGCCGAGGGCGTCCACGGCCACCGCGGCGGTGAGCGCCGAGTCGATGCCGCCCGACAGGCCCAGCACCACGCCGGGAAAGCGGTTCTTTCGCACGTAGTCGCGCAGCCCCAGCATCATCGCGTGATAAACCGCCTGCAGACGCGGTTCCTCCGCCCACTCGGCCGCGCCCTCGCAGCAGTAGCGCTGACCCTCGCGGTGCCAGCGCGTCAGCTGCACCGCGTCGGTCCACGACGGCATCGCGCACGCGAGCGCGCCGGTGGTGTTCACCACGAACGAGCCGCCGTCGAACACGAGCTCGTCCTGGCCGCCGACCTGATTGACGTAGGCGATCGCCAGTCCGGTTTCCGCCACGCGCTCGCGCACCAGGTGCAGCCGCTGCTGCGATTTCTCCACCTCGAAGGGGGAGCCGTTCGGCACCAGCAGCAGTTCGGCGCCCTGGCCCGCGAGATGCTGGGCCGTGCCGGCGAACCACACGTCCTCGCAGATGGGCAGCCCGAGCCGGATGCCCTTGAAATCCACCGGTGCCGGCAGCGGTCCCGGCGTGAAGACGCGCTTCTCGTCGAACACGCCGTAGTTCGGGAGCTCGTGTTTGTAGCGCACGGTCGATCGGCCTTCGGCCACGAGCGCGACCGCGTTGAACAGGCGCCCGTGCTCGGACCAGGGAAGCGTGACCACCAGCGCCGGTCCGCCCGCCAGGTTCTCGCGTTCCAGCTCGCGCAGCGCGTCGGCCGCCGCCGTCACGAGCGCCGGCCGCAACACCAGATCCTCCGGCGGGTAGCCGACCAGGAAGAGCTCGGAGAACAGAACGAGGTCCGCACCCTCGGCGGCCGCGGCCGCGCGCGCCTGCCGCACGAGCGCCAAGTTGCCCGCGACGTCGCCGACGATGGGATTCAGCTGCGCCAGCGCGATGGACAGAGACACATCGAATCCTACATTAGAATCGTCATTCATCATGAGCGCGCGGAAAGGGCAGTTGTGGAAATGGCGACGGCGTGTCGCCTATCGCCTGCTCGCCACGCCGAACAAGACCGACACGGACGACGACCTCGCACCCGTGCGCCTCGATTTTCCGGGCACCGACATCTGGCTGCGCGCCACCTCCATGCCCGAGCGGCGCTGGCGGGCGAAGTCGTGCGCGAAAGAACCCTTCACCGTGCAGTGGCTCGAGGACTACGTCCGCAAAGGCGACGTGCTGTACGACGTGGGCGCCAACGTGGGTACCTTCTCGCTGATCGCCGCGCTCGGCCGCAAGGCGTCGGTCGTCGCGTTCGAGCCGGGCTACGCCAATTTCGCGCGCCTGTGCGAGAACATTCTGTTGAACGAATGCACCGCCGCGATCGTGCCGGTGCCGCTGCCGCTCAGCGACGCACCCGGCCTGCTGCCGTTCAAGTACCGCTCGCTCGAGCCGGGGCAGAGCCGCCATGCGCTCGGTGAGGCGCCGTATGTGCCGCGCCGCGGTTCCTCCTCCACCTACGTGCAACCGGTGTGCGCCACCACACTCGATCGCGCGGTCGCGGACTTCCAGTTTCAGGCGCCGCATCACATGAAGATCGACGTGGACGGCAGCGAGCTGCGCGTGCTCCGCGGCGCCGCGGCGGTCCTGCGCGGCGAGCAGCTGCGCTCGATCCTGATCGAGACCGACGCCGGCGAATGGGACCGTCTGGCCGCGGAGCTGACCGGCGCGGGATTCAGGTTGCAGGCCCGTTACGAGCGCCCCGGCAAGGACGACGCGCCGGCCTACGCTCTGTGGATCCGGTGAGCGCGGCGTCGATTCATGCGCATCCTGCTGGCCCTCAAGCAGCGTAACTACGTCAATACGTTCACACGGGCTGTGGACGTGCTGCTCCGTCGCGGCCATGCCGTCCATCTCGCGTGGCCCGACGAGGACGTGTCGCGTCCCGAGGAGCTGCCCGACAGCTCCGGTCTCACGATCGAGTCGTGGAAGCCGAAGCGGGGCGATGCCTGGGCGCCGCTCGCGACCACGATGCGTCGGGCCTCCGACTACCTGCGGTATCTGGAGCCGGCGTATCGCGACGCGGGCAAGCTGCGGGCACGCGCCTTCGAAAAGGTGCTGCACTCGCTGTCGCACGGCGAGCGTGCGCCGCTGCCGGGATGGAGCGACGTCGCGCTGGAGCTGTCGGCCACGGAGCGCGATCGGCTGAAGTCGATTACGGCCCTGATGGAGGACGCGATTCCCAGCGATCCGGGGACCGAGGCGCGCCTCGCGGCGCACCGTCCCGACGCCGTGCTCGTCTCGCCGCTCGTCGATCTCGGCTCGTCGCAAACCGACATCATCAAGAGCGCACGGCGGCTCGGGATCCCGACCGGCATGCTGCTCTTCAGCTGGGACAATCTGAGCACCAAGGGCAGCCTCCACGTGGCGCCGGATCGCATGTTCGTGTGGAACGAGCTGCAGCGCCAGGAGGCCGCGACGCTGCACGGGTTTCCCGTCGAGCGGACGGTGGCCACCGGCGCGCCGCGGTTCGACGAGTTCTTCGCGCTCGCGCCGGTTACCGATCGCGCCGGCTTCTTCGCGCCGCTCGGATTCGATCCCCGCCGCCCGATGCTGATGTATCTGGGCTCATCGAAGTTCGTCATCACCGACCGGGAGCTGCCCGTCATCGCTCGATGGCTCGCGGCGATCCGCGGCTCGCGCGATCCGCGCCTGCGGGACTGCAACGTCCTGGTGCGGCCCCATCCAGACGTGAAGCCCGACGGCGACGAGGGCCCCGTGGAGGCCGTGCGCTGGCATCGGCTCGAGGGAAAAGGCGTGGTCACGCGCCCCTTTGGCGATCCGCGCGCCGTCGTGCTCCGCACGCACTACCGCAAGGCGCAGGGGTTCTACGAGGCGTTGCACCACAGCGCCGCGGTGGTGGGACTGAACACCAGCGCGTCGCTCGAGGCGGCAATCGTGGGACGCCCGGTGTTCACCATCCTCGCGGGCGACGCCGCCGACGGCCAGGCCAGCACGCTCCACTTCCGCTATCTGCTCGAGTCCGAAGGCGGCTGCGTGTCACTGGCTTCGAGCTTCGAGGAGCATCGCGCGCAGCTCGCCGCGGCGCTCGACGAGCCGGGGCGTGCCGAACGGCTGCGCGCATTCGCGGTCTCGTTCCTGCGCCCGGGCGGATCGACGCGTCCCGCGTCGGACGTGCTCGCCGACGCGATCGAGTCGTCGTACACTTCCGTCCGGCTGCATGCATAGGTCTTGGGCGTCCCGCGTTCTGCTGTGGTCGGTCGCGGTGGCGGTCTTCGGGTTCGCGTGGCTCTTCCGCTTCAACGACCCCGGCGGGTCGTTTGCCGGTCTCACCGACGATCATTTCTTCTATCTGGTGCGCGGCTGGCAGATCCTGTTTGGCGATTTGCCGGTCAGGGACTTCGTTGACCATGGCGCGCCGCTCTACTACTACATCGGCGCCGCGGTGCAGCTGCTCTTCGGGCGCGGCACGCTGTCGGAGCTGGCGTTTTCGGTCACGATGCTGGCGCTCTGCGCGGCGCTGACATTCTGGCTGTGCAGCGAGGCGTCCGGTTGGATTCTGGCCGGGCTCGCGGGTGCTGCGTTTCAGATCCTGCTCGAGCCGCGCTTCTACAACTACCCGAAGCTCGTGATCTACGCCGTCGCCATCCCGCTGTTGTGGCGCTTCACCGATCGGCCGGGCGCGCGGCTCGGGACGGCGATCGGGCTCGTCAC
>DASRPM010000329.1:0-7485 GCA_035646375.1 Vicinamibacterales bacterium | reverse complement strand
CGGGGCGCTGGCGATGCTGACGTCGCGCGGCCGCCCCTCGACTCCGCTCGGGACAGGCGGCGACGCCGAGGTGATGGCGGCCCTCGAGGCGTACCCCGGCGCCGTGGGCGAGGCCATGCGTGCCTACATGGCCGTGGTCGGCTTGCGCGTGCTCGGCGGCTACGACATCGCGGACCGCCACGGCCGCGAACATCCCGAGCTGATCGTCAAGATCATCCGCTCCGCGGTCACCGCCGACACGGCGTCGCGGCAGGCCGCCGCGGAAGACGCGCTGCAGAAGATTCGCGCGCGTGTCCCGGAGGCGCATCGCGAGCAGTTCGAGGATCTGCTGCGCGAAGCGCAGACGACCTACCGCATGCGCGACGAGCGGGGCTTCCATACCGACACGCTCGCGGTGGGCGTGGCGCGACGAGCGGTGCTCGCCGCCGGAGAACGCTTGAAGGCCCGCGGGCTCGTGCACGACGCCTCGCATCTGGTGGACGCGTCGACCAGCGAGATCGTCGCGCTCCTCGAGGGACGGCAGGGCCCCAGCCCCGACGAGCTCGCGCAGCGCGTGCGCTGGAGACTCGAGACGCCGCTGAGCGCGGCGCCCGCCCAGCTCGGACATCCCCCATCGGCCCCGCCGCCTGCCGAGTGGTTTCCCCCGGACGCCGCACGGCTCCAGCGGATCACGACGCTCGTGATGAGCCTGATGTTCGACGTGCACGCGGCGCCGCCGGCGGAGACCGCACGCCTGAAAGGATTCCCCGTGAGCCCCGGCGTGTACGAAGGGCCCGTGCGCGTCATCAAATCGATCGAAGAGTTGCCGGACGTCCAGCAGGGAGAAGTGCTCGTGGCCACCTCCACGGGGCCGACGTTCAACATGGTGCTGCCGCTCATCGGCGCGCTCGTGACCGAACGCGGCGGCGTGCTCAGCCACGCGGCGATCGTGTCGCGGGAGTACGGGCTGCCGGGTGTCGTCGGATGCGTGGGGGCGACCAAGCAGCTGAAAACCGGCATGCGCGTCCGCGTGGATGGCGGCAGTGGAGAAGTATGGACGCTGGCCTGACGCTGGTGCCGTTGCACGACGCCCATCACGAGCCGGCGTTCGGCGGCAAGGCGGCGAGTCTCGCGGCGGCGCTCCGTGAGGGACTGCCGGTGCCTCCCGGCGCGGCGCTCGGTTCGGCGTTCGTGGATCGCGCGGCCGCAGGGGACGCGGCGGCCATCGAGGCGCTGCTGGCGTCGGCGCACGTCCCGGACGCGCGGCTGGCGGTTCGATCGTCCGCCATCGGCGAGGATTCCGCCGGCGCGAGCTTCGCGGGGCAGCACGCGACGAAACTCAACGTCAGAAGGCCGCAGCTCCTGGACGCGGTGCGCGTGGTCTGGCAGTCCGCACGAACCGATTCCGCGCTGGCGTATCGGGCGAAGAAAGGCCTGGACCTGTCGCCGCGCATGGGCGTGGTGGTGCAGGCGCTCATCGAGCCGGTGGCCGCCGGCGTCCTCTTCACGCGCAACCCGGTCACCGGCGCGGAGGAGCGTCTGATCGAGGCCGCGTGGGGACTCGGCGAGGCCGTCGTCAACGGCTCGGTGGTGCCCGATCGCATCCGGCTCGATCCTGGCGGCCGCGTCGTCGACGTGACCGTGGGCGAGAAGGACATCAAGGTGTGGTACGGCGACGAGGACGGCACGGTGGAAGTGCCGGTTGACGCATCGCTGCAGCAGCAGATGTGTCTCGAGCCGGTGCACTTCGAGGCCCTGCACGACCTCGCGACACGATGCCAGCGCGTGTGGGGGCGCGACCTGGATCTCGAGTGGGCGCTCGACGCCGGCGGCCGGATGTTCCTGTTGCAGTGCCGGCCGATCACGACCGGCCTCGCGTGAAGCCGTTTCGCGGGTCGGTTCTCGTCTCGGCCGCGCTGGGCGCGGCGCTCACTCCGCTCAATTCCACGATGGTCGCGGTGGCACTGCCGACCCTGGCGGACGAGTTCATGTCGCCAGCCGCGGCCGTGACCGTCTTCGTCGTCACCGGCTATCTGATCGCCACGCTCGTCCTGTCGGTGCCCGCCGGCAGCGTGGCCGATCGCGTCGGCTACACGCGCGCGCTGATGTGGGGCCGCTGGATGTTCGCGGCCGGCTCGATCATCGGCGCGCTGGCGCCGACGCTGGGCCTTGTCGTGGTCGGCCGGCTCCTGATGGCGGGAGGCGGGGCGCTGATCAATCCGACGGCGATGGCGCTGCTGCGGATTTCGATGCCGCCCGAGCGCCGGTCGCGCGCCTTCGGCACGATGGGCGCGGTGATGGGTGGGGCGGCGGCGATCGGTCCCGCACTGGGCGACTGGCTCTCCACGCAATTCGGCTGGCGGATGCTGTTCGTCATCAACCTCCCGCTCCTCGTGATCTCCTGGCTGTTCGAGCCGCGCGACGAGCCGGCGGCGGCCAGCGAGCGCCATGCATCGAAGTGGTTCGACTGGCCGGGCAGCGTGCTCCTTGGCGTCGCCCTCATGGCGGTGACGTTTGCGACGCGCACGGCCGCACCGCTGGCGTACTGGCTGGCGGCCGGCGGCGCGGCCGCTTTCGTCGCGCTCATCGTTCACGAGCGCCGCATCGACACGCCGGTGTTGAACCTCGCGTTCTTCCGTCTCCGGGGGTTCGTGGCGGGCGCGGGCGTGATCGCCACGCAGAACCTGGCGATGTATTCGCTGCTGATTCAGATCCCGTTCCTGTTCGGCGGCGGCGACGAGGGGGCGCGGCTGGGGCTGGCGATCATCGCGATGACGCTGACGATGGCGGCCACGTCGCCGCTGGGCGGCTGGCTGGTGGAGTGGGTCGGCGTGCGGGCCGTGGTCACCGTCGGAGGACTCCTGGCGGCGGCCGGTGTCGTGGGCCTCACGCGGCTCTCGCTGACGGCACGGCCCTCCGAGATCGCGGTGCGCCTGCTGCTCGTGGGCCTCGGGCTCGGGCTGTCAACCGGTCCCGCCAACGCGTCGGCCATCACCGCGGTGCCCGCGCATCAGAGCGCGATGGCGTCCGCCACCGTGTCGATGCTGCGTTACCTTGGTGCCATCGGCGGCACCGTCATCCTGAGCCTCGCCATGTCCGGCGGGAGGGCGGAGGCGCGCCCCGCTCTCGCGCTGTGGGCGTTCGTCGCGGCGCTGGTCGTATCGGCGCTCTTCGGGCTCGTGCTGCCGCCTCTTCCCGGCGAACGGCAGCGATCGCGCTGAGCAACCGGGCACGTCGCCCCAAGGAGACCGTTTGAAAGATGTCAGGCATGGCCCCCCGCCGCAGCTCGAGCGAGTCATCGGCGTTGGTGGTCTCTCGGCCTCCGCCGTCAACTGCATCGTCGGGTCCGGCATTTTCGGCCTGCCCGGACTGGCCGCGGCCATCCTGGGTCCGTCAGCGGCCCTCGCCTATTTAGTGTGCGCCCTGCTCGTGGGCCTCATCGGCCTCTGCCTGGCGGAGGTCGGGAGTCGCGTCTCGCACCCTGGCGGGTTGTACGCCTACGTCAGCGAGGCCTTCGGCCCGGTGGCCGGCGGCGTCGCCGGCACGCTCCTGTGGGCCGCGAACTCGGTCGTGTCGTCGGCGGCCGTGGCAACGCTCCTGATGGACACCGGCGCCGTGATGATTCCCGCGCTCGGTGGGGGCATGTGGCGCGTCGTCGGTCTCGTGTCGCTGTACGCGCTGCTCGCGTCGGTGAACATTCGCGGGGCCCGTTCCGGCGCGCGCCTGTCGACGATCATGGCCGTGGTCAAGATCACACCCCTGGTCCTGCTCGTGATCGCCGGCGCATTCGCCGTGCACCCGGCGAACCTGCAGTGGGGGGCTTGGCCGGCACCGTCGCAGCTCGGGCAGGCGGCGGTACTCCTGTTCTTCGCATTCATGGGCCTCGAGGGTGCACTGAACGTCAGCGGCGAAGTGGCGAATCCCGCCCGCACCGTGCCTCGTGCCATCTTCGTCGCGTTGGCGGTGGCCGCGGCGCTCTACGTCGGCCTGCAGCTGGTGGCCCAGGGGGTGCTCGGGGCTGGCCTGGCGGGTGCGCCGGCTCCGCTCATCGCGGCGGCGACGAGCGTGTTTGGCCCGTGGGGCACGCGCCTGCTTCTGGCGACGACGTTGCTCTCCGTTGCGGGGTTTCTGTCCGCGGACATGCTGTGCTGTCCACGAAACCTGGCCGCGTTGTCGGACCGCGGCCAGCTCCCGCGAGCCCTCGCGGCCGTGCATCCGCGCTTCAAGACACCGGCAATCGCCATCGGCGTGTACGCGTTGATGTGTGCTGCCGTGGCGTTGTCGGGATCGTTCCGGCAGCTGGTGATCGTCAGCACCTCGGGGACGCTGGTGCTGTATCTGATGTGCTGTCTCGGGCTGCTTCGGCTTCGCGCCCGTAACGTCGCCACCGCGGGTCCGCCGTTTCGCGCGCCGGGCGGATCGCTGGTTCCGCTCGCGGCGTCCGCGATCATCCTGTGGCTCTTGTCCACGCTCGCCTGGGTGGAGCTGGCGTCGGCGATCGTCCTCGTGGTCGTCTCCGGCGGCGCCTATGCGCTGCAGGAGCGCTGGCGCAGGGTGCGGGTCGGCTCGATTCCTCTCCAGGCCGCGCCTGCGGTGCCCCCGGTCGAGTAGCGGCGGCCGCGCCGCCATCTGCGGGTTCCGGCCCGAGACGTCGCGTTGATCGGCAAGGGGAAGGCGATGCTGATCTTCGAATTCTTTCCGGCGTTCGCGATGATTGCTGGGCTGGCGGCGGGCGTGTGGCTCTGGTTCGTGGACCGCCGCGAACGTCGCGGCCCCGAGTAATCGCCGAATTCTTACAGCCGGGGCTTCTGGGACCGCCGAGAGAACCTCAGGGGGTGTCTAACCCGTATCTACCTGACTGAGGCGACGAACGGAGGTCGAAAGATGAAGCCAGCCCTGACGCTCTTGGCCGTTGTGACCCTCTCGGGCGCGGTTTTCGCCCAGACGGCTCCAAACGCGGTGAAATTTGCCGCCGCCGACCTCAGCCTGCGGGCCCGAACGGGCACGACCAACCAGCCCACGATGACGGGCGGCGTCCTCCGAGGCGGGCGGTACGACCTCCGGAACGCCACGATGCTCGACCTCATCGCCACGGCCTATTCCGTTGGCGACACGGACCTCATCACCGGCGGCCCCGCGTGGCTCGAACGCCAGCGATTCGACATCGCCGCGAAGGCGCCACAAGACACGACGCCGGCGAACATCAAACTGATGTTGCAGGACCTGCTGGCCGATCGGTTCAAACTCGTCATCCGTCGCGAGACGCGCCCGACCAGCGGCTTCGTCCTGCAGGTTGGCAAAGAGAAGCACAAGTTGAAGGAAGCGACCGGGCCCGGCGCCGGATGCCAGGGCACCCCGCAGCCGCAGCCGCCACCCGTCCCGATGACGATCGGGGCCTGCAAGGGTGTGACGATGGACCAGTTCGCGGTGCTGCTACGCCAGATTGCCGGCGGCTACATCAACGCGCCGGTGCAGAACCAGACGGGTCTCCCTGGCTATTGGGACTTCGACGTGGCATTCACGCCCTTCCAGGCGCTGCAGCGCGCCGGTGCGGACGCCGTCACGATTTTCGCGATGATCGAGCGGCAGCTCGGCCTGAAGCTCGAACAGGGCAGCGCGCCCGCGGAGGTCTTCGTCGTGGATAGGGTCAACCCGGAACCGACGCCCAATCCGTCCGGCGTCTCCGCGGCGATTCCGCTGCCGCCGCCCATGGAGTTCGACGTCGCCGTGATCAAGTTGAGTCCGCCCGAGGTCACCCAGCCGCGAACCCGGCTGCTGCCTGGCGGCCGCATCGAAGGTGACGGCATCACGATGAACCAGATCATGCAACTCGGGTGGGACATCACCACCGACGAGCTCGTGGTCAACACACCGAAATGGTGGAACGAGACGAGGTACAGCATCCTCGCGCAGACGTCCACGGCCGTGAGCGGCGTCGGGCAGGACACCAATGTCGATATCGACGATCTGAAGGCGATGCTGCGCCAGCTCGTGACGGAGCGCTTTCAGCTGAAATCGCACTACGAGGAACGCCCGGTGACCGCCTACACGCTGATGGCGAACGGCCCGAAGATGACAAAGGCCGACCCGGCCAACCGCACCGGATTCCGGGAAGGTCCGGCGCCCGGCCAGCGCGATCAGCGCAATCAGATCATCAACCGGATGGTGACGGTGCGGAACATGTCGATGCCGCAGTTTGCGGAGGACCTGCGGCGCATCGCCGGCGGCTACATCCGCGTGCCGATCGAGGACCAGACCGGGCTGGACGGGTCGTACGATTTCACGCTGGCGTTCACCGCGATCGGGCTGCTCAACGCACGCGGCGGCGGCCCTGGCGGAGGCGGCAACCCTGCTGGCGACGCCTCGGATCCCACCGGCGGGCTGTCGCTGTTCGACGCCGTCGACCGGCAGCTCGGTCTGAAACTCGAAATGCGCAAGCGCCCCATGCGGGTGCTGGTGATCGACTCGATCCAGGAGAAGCCGATCGACTAGCCCGCCATCCGCCCACGCTGGCTCGACGGGCGCGATTCCCGTAAGATTCGCGTGGGAGCTCACTTTGCGACATCTGACACACGCCGCTGCCATCGTCTTCGCCGCCGCCCTGTTCGCCGGAACCTCGTTTCTGGGCGCCGAGGCCCCACAGGCACCACCGGCGGCCGCGCCGCAAGGCGCTCTCCCGGCTCCGCCCACGGGACGCGGCGGGGCTCCGGGCACCGAGAGCGGCTGGGCCACCTTCCAGCAGCAGTGTTTCCGCTGTCACGGCAATGTCGCCACCAACTCCAAGACGACCGCGTATGCGATCCGGCAGATGACGCCCGATCGGATCGTCGCCGGCCTCAAGGCGCCGACGCATGCCGAGGGGCAGTCGCTCAGCGACATCCAGAAGCAGCGCGTCGCCGAGTTCATGAGCGGCCGCCCGCTCGGCAGCGTCAACAACGGCGAGGCGAAGGCGATGCCGAACCAGTGCACGGCCAACCCGCCGATGCGCGACCCGGCGAGCGGCCCGGGCTGGAACGGCTGGAGCCCCGACCTCGCGAACACGCGCTTCCAGCCTGCGGCGGCCGCGCGGCTGACGTCGGCGGACGTGCCGCGTTTGAAACTCAAGTGGGCCTTCGGCATCCCGCACGGGATGACGAACAACGCGCAGCCGACGGTCGTCGGCGGCCGCGTGTTCATGGCCACCGACAACGGCTACATCTACTCGCTCGACGCCAAGACCGGCTGCGTCTACTGGTCGTTCCAGAACGGCTCGATCGTGCGCAACTCGCCGATGGTGGGCGCCGTAAAAGTAGCGGGTGCTGTGCAGGGTGGCGCGCAGTGGGCCGTCTTCTTCGGCGACGGCCACGCCAACGTCTTCGCCCTCGACGCGCAGACAGGGCGGCAGCTGTGGAAGGTGCGTGTCGACGATCACGTCGTCGCCCGCATCACCGCGGGCGTGAGGTATTACAACGGCGTCGTCTACGTGCCGATCTCGGGCTCCGAGGAGTTCACCGCCGGCCATCAGGA
>DASRPM010000328.1:0-8126 GCA_035646375.1 Vicinamibacterales bacterium | reverse complement strand
CCCAGTGTTCGAAGCCTCTATCGTCGGTAGCCTGCCGAAGCCCGCGTGGCTGGCGCAGCCCAACATGCTGCGCGCGCCCTGGCGGCTCGCCGGCGGCGAGCTGCGCGAGGCGCAGGATGACGCCGTCCGGCTGGCGCTCCTCGATCAGGAAGCCGCGGGGCTCTCCGTGGTCTGCGACGGCGAGCTGCGGCGCCGCCACTACATCTGGGGTTTCCTCGACGGGCTCACGAACACCGATACCGAGCGGCTCACGAAGAAGCGCGCGCGCGGCGGCCGCTACTCGGAGCTGACCGAAGTAGCCCGGCTCACCGGACCGGTGTCGAGGCCGGCCCCCGTCTTCGTGGACGCCTGCCGGTTCGCCCGCGCGCACACCTCCCGGCGGTTGAAGGTGACGCTGCCCGGTCCGATGACGGTGGCCGACTCGGTCGCCGACGAAGCGGGCAACGCCGACTTCAAGACGCTGGCGATGCGGTTCGCCGAGATCCTCAACCGCGAGGCGCGCGACCTGGTCGACGCGGGCGCCGACGTCATCCAGTTCGACGAGCCCTGCTTCAACATCTACCTCGACGAAGTGGTGGCCTGGGGCATCGAAACGCTGGAACAGGCGATGGATGGCCTGCGGGCGCAGACGGCGGTCCACATCTGCTACGGCTATGGCACCCCGGCGGTGCTCGCGTGGAAGATGAAGAACACGGACTGGGGACATTACGGCGTGACCCTGCCGGTGCTGGCCCGGAGCCGCGTCGATCAGGTGTCCGTGGAGTGCGCCGCCTCGGGCGTGGACGTCGCGGTCCTGGGAGAACTCCGGGGAAAGGACGTCCTCCTGGGCGTCGTAGATGTGGGTACGGAGGAGATCGAGTCGCCCCAGACCGTCGCCGACCGGATCCGCCGCGCGCTGCCGTACGTGGCGCCCGAGCACCTGAAGCCGTGCACCGACTGCGGCCTCGTGCCGCGCAGCCGTGAGGCGGCGCTGGGGAAGATGCGGTCGCTGGCCCAGGGGGCGGCCCTGGTCGCGGGCGAGGTGGCCGCGCCGCGGTGAAAAGCCGCTATCTGTCGCGCCATCAGCAACTACGCGGCGGTGGATTTCTTGACACGTTGTTGCGAACTTCGATATAAGCTGCGCACAAGTACGTCACGTTTTTAGAGGAGATCTTGCAGATGCGAATCCGGTTCACAGGCGCAATCGTGGCATTGGCAGGCGCGGCGGTCGTCACGCTGACAGTCATGCCGATCGCCGGGCAGGCCCCGCAGGGCGGCCGGGCGGGGGGACGGGGAGCAGGAGCCGCGGCGCCGGCGGCACCAGCGGCACAGGGAGCACGGGGCGCGGCCCCGGCGCGTGTCGCGCGCATTGCCGGTAAACCGAATCTGAACGGCATCTGGCAGGCGATGGGCAGCGCCAACTGGAATCTCGAGGATCACTCCGCGTCGGCCACGCAGTTCTGGCAGCTCGGCGCCATCGGCGCCATCCCGGCCGGCCAGAGCGTCATCGTGGATCCGGCCAACGGCGTGATTCCCTACACGCCGGCGGCGTTGAAGAAGCGTGAGGAGCTTCGCGCCGGCTGGCCGAAGAGCGATCCGGAAGCCAAGTGCTACATGGCGGGCATCCCGCGCTCGAACTACATGCCCTATCCGTTCCAGATCGTCCAGGGCCAGAAGGACATCCTGTTCGTGTACGAGTATGCGAGCTCGAACCGCATCGTCCACATGTCGAATCACACCGAGGCGCCGGTGGACAGCTGGATGGGGTGGTCGAACGGCAAGTGGGACGGCGACACGCTGGTCATCACGGTGAACGGTTTCAACGACGCGACGTGGTTCGACCGCGCCGGCAACCACCACACCGAGGCGCTGACGGTCGAGGAGCGTTACACGCTGCAGGGCGAGAACACGCTCATCTACGAAGCCACGATGACGGACCCGAAGACGTTCACGCGGCCGTGGAAGATCCGGATGCCGCTCTACCGCCGTCTCGAGCCGAACGTGCAGCTGCTCGAGTTCAAGTGCGTGGAGTTCTCCGAAGAGCTGCTCTACGGGGACCTGAAGAAGAAGTAGCGTCTTCGGGACCTCGGGTTTCCAGTTCGTGATGCGCACACCGCTGACCGGCGCGCTGGCAGCGGGCCTCTTGACCGCTGGCGCGGTGTGCGTGCCTCCCTTGCGGGCGCAGGTTCCTGCGCCCGCGGTTTCCAAGCCAATTTCTACGTATTCGGTTCCGCGCACGCCGTGGGGCGACCCCGATCTGCAGGGCGTCTGGTCGAGCGATGAGGAAGCGGGCGTTCCGTTCGAGCGTCCGCGCGGGCAGACCAAAGCCAAGGTAGACGGGACGGAACTCGAGGCGCTGCTCGAACAGCGTGAGCACCAGCGCGCGGGCACGGCGCCGACCATCGGCGGCGTGACAGGCGCCGGGCCCGTGCACTGGTACGAGAACTGGGGCCGGAAGTCCGCGCGGACCTCGCTGGTGATCGACCCGGTCGATGGCCATGTCCCGCCGCTGACTCCCGAGGCGCAAAGGCGCCAGGAGCGCCGCCCGCGGGCGGGCGGCAGTTTCGGCGCCGGTCCGTTCGACCAGCCTGATGACTTCTCGCTGTACGACCGCTGCATCACGCGCGGCCTGCCGTCGGTGATGTTCCCGGCGATCTACAACAACAACACGCGCATCGTGCAGGCGCCTGGCTCCATCGCCTTCACCTACGAAATGATTCACGAGACGCGGGTCATCCCGCTGGATGACCGGCCCTTCCCGAGCGACCGGATTCGCGGGTACCTGGGAGAGGCGCGGGCCCGGTGGGAAGGCGATACGCTCGTGGTCGAGACGCGCAACTTCTCGGAGAAAACGAACTACCGCGGGGCGGGCGCCACGCTCCGCCTGGTGGAGCGATTCCGCCGCGTGCACAAGGGCCTCCGCTATCAGGTGACGGTGGACGACCCGCACACTTTCACACGGCCGTGGACGGCCGCGCTCAACCTGTCTCCGGGTACCGGCCTCTTCGAGTACGCCTGCCACGAAGGCAACTACGCGATGCGCAACATGCTCAGCGCCGCGAGGGCTGCTGAGGCAGGACGGAAGGCCCAATAACCCGGGCGGAGTAGGCGACCGCGGGGGCAAATCCCCCCAACTGTGTGACAAAAATGGGGTAAACGAACCGGGAGTCTGGTAGAGTATTGCCAATGAGTTCTGGGTTTAGGCAGGAGATGAATCCGATGCGAAGCAGACTGTTTGGCGTTGTGGCGGGGGTCGCGTTCGCGGTGGCCGTTGCCGCAGTGCCTGTGATTGCGCACCACTCGTTTGCGGCTGAATTCGACGCGAAGAAGCCGGTAAAGCTGCGGGGCACCGTCACGAAGATGGAGTGGATCAATCCTCACTCCTGGATCCACATCGACGTCAAGACTCCCGACGGCAAGGTCGAGCAGTGGATGGTCGAGGGCGGCGCGCCGAACGCGCTCCTGCGCCGCGGCTGGAACAAGAACTCGCTGCTGCCCGGCACGGAGATCTTCGTCGAGGGCTTCCAGGCCAAGGACGGCGCGCTGCGCGCCAACGGGCGTGACATCACGTTCCCGGACGGCAAGAAGCTCTTCGTCGGCTCCTCGGGCATCGGCGCTCCGGACGAACGTCCGGAGAAGTAGTTCGCCCGCAGCCACACACCCAGCTCTCCGGGTTTCCTGTCCTGCCCAAGTCCAGCGACTTTCTGACGCTGGACTTGGGTTTTTCATCGTACCGACCCCCGCATGGCGCCTGATACGACCCCGCACACTCTCGAGGCCGTCTCGGCCGCCCGCTGGCGCATTGCGCTATCGCTGACGGTCGCGATGATGGCGATCTACTTCGGCTTCATCCTCCTCGTCGCCTTCGACAAACCGCTGCTCGGCCGGGTGATCGCTCCTGGCCTGAGCCTCGGCATGCTCCTCGGCGTGCTGGTGATCGTGTCCGCCTGGGTGCTCACCTGGGTGTACGTGCGGTGGGCCAACACCCACTACGACAGCAGGCTGGGCGGGTTGAGGCGATGATCGGGACCGGCGAGCCGAACGCGATCGCCATCGGGTTCTTCCTCGGCTTCATCGTCCTCTCGCTGGCCATCACGGTGTGGGCCGCGCGGAAGACGCACACCGCCGATCAGTTCTACACGGCGGGCGGCGGCGTCACCGCGCTCCAGAACGGGCTGGCGCTCGCCGGCGACTTCATGAGCGCCGCCAGTTTCCTCGGCATTGCCGGCCTCGTCGCGCTCTCCGGCTTCGACGGTCTCATCTACTCGGTCGGCTGGCTCGTGGGCTGGCCCGTGGTGCTGTTCCTCATCGCCGAGCCGCTTCGCAACCTGGGGCGCTACACGTTTGCGGACGTGGTCGCCGCGCGGCTCCGCCAGAAGCCGGTGCGCGTGGCGTCGGCCGTCGGCTCGCTGGCGGTGATCGCGTTCTACCTGATCGCGCAGATGGTCGGCGCCGGGAACCTGATCCGGCTGCTCTTCGGGCTGCCGTACGAATTCGCGGTGGTGATCGTCGGGGTCGTCATGCTCGCCTACGTGCTGTTCGGAGGCATGACCGCCACCACGTGGGTGCAGATCGTGAAGGCCGTGCTCCTGCTCGGTGGCGCCAGCCTCCTGGCCCTACTGGTGCTGGCCCGATTCAACTTCAACCCGCTGGCGCTCTTTTCGGAGGCCGCCCGGCAGTACGGCGACGGCGTGTTGAGCCCGGGGCGGCTCGTGACCGACCCGGTGGACGCCATCTCGCTCGGCCTTGCGCTGATGCTGGGCACCGCGGGGCTGCCGCACATCCTGATGCGCTTCTACACGGTGCGCGACGCGCGGACGGCGCGGTCGTCGGTGGCGTATGCCACCGTCGCCATCGGGTTCTTCTACCTGCTCACGTTCATCCTCGGGTTCGGCGCGATGGTGATCATCGGGCGGCCCGCGATCACGCAGGTGGATGCCGGCGGCAACATGGCGGCGCCGCTGCTCGCGGCGGCCGTCGGCGGCACCGGGTTCTTCGGCTTCATTTCGGCGGTTGCCTTCGCCACGATTCTCGCGGTCGTGGCCGGCCTGACGCTGTCCGGCGCGGCCACGCTGTCGCACGACCTGTGGGTGAACGTGGTGCGTCACGGGCAGTCCAACTCGCGGGAAGAGCTGCTGGTGGCGCGCGCCGCCACCGTCGCGCTCGCGCTCGTCGCCATCGTCCTGGGGATTCTGTTCAAGGGCCAGAACGTGGCCTACATGGTGGGCCTGGCGTTTGCCATTGCCGCGAGCGCGAACTTCCCGGTGCTGGTGCTGTCGATCTTCTGGAGCAGGCTCACCACGGCCGGCGCGCAGGCCAGCACCTTCGCCGGAACAATCGCTGCCCTCGGACTCATCTGGCTGTCACCCGCGATTCAGATCGACGTGCTCAAGAACGAGACGGCGTGGTTTCCGCTGCGCAACCCGGGCGTCGTGAGCATCCCGCTGGCGTTTGCCGTCGCGATCGTCGTGTCGCTGCTGCGGCCAGTACCCGAGGAAGCCAGCCGCTTCCACGCCCTCGAGCGACGCCTTCACCTGGGCGCCGAAGACTGAGCAAGCCTCTAGCCTCTGGCAGGGCCAAAGGCGAGAGGCTAAAGGCTAGAATCCGTCTTGTGAACAAGCGCGGAGTCGTCGTCGCCGTGGCCGCGCTGGCCCTCGTGGCGGTGGCGGCGATCGTCTACCTGCGCCGGCCGTCGCTGCCGGCGCCGGGCACTCCCACGTACGAGCAGGTCTCGCGCGCGTTCTATCACGGCCTCGCCGCGCTCGAGGTCGGGCTGCTCGACGACGCGCGCCAGCAGTTCGCCGCCGCCACCGGCCTCGTGCCAGAAGAACCGGCGTCCTGGGCCAATCTGGGTCTCGCGCAGCTGCGGCTCGGCGAGCTCGACGCCGCGGTGATGCCGGTGGAGCGCGCGCTCGAACTGGCGCCCGCCAACGTGGACATCGCCATGCTCGCCGGACGCATGGAGGTGGCGCGCGGCAGGCTCGACGAAGCGGTCGCCCGGCTGCGGCGCGCGGTGACGCTCGACGAGCAGGGGCTGCAGGCGCGCTTCGCCCTGGCCGACGAACTGCAGCGCACCGGCACCCCCGAGGCCGACGCGGAGGCCGCGGCGCTGTACGAGGCGCTCGTCGCGCGTGCGCCGGCGAATCTGGCGGTGCTGCTGGAGCGGGCGCGACTCGCCGCGAAGATGAGCGACGCCGCGCGGCTGACCGATTCGGTCTCGCGGGTCGCCATGGAGGCGGACGGCTGGCCCCCGGTGGCGCAGGAGCAGCTCGCGGCGCTGCAACAGGCCACCACGGCGGCACGCTTTCCGGACGCCGCGCGCGCCACGACGTTGTTGCGCAACGTGCTCGCCCGCGTGCCGGCGTTTTCCGAGAGCTTGGCCGCGGCGCGGACCCCCGCGGAGCTGATCTCGCCTCCGCTCGATCGCTTCGTCGCGCTCGAGCCGGCCACGGCGCAACCCGCGCCGGCGGACACCGCGCTCGGCTTCAGTCGTGAGGCGCTCGGTCCGCCGGGTGCGGACGTGTCGCTGCTCGCGCTGGCCGACTCGCGCGCCGGCCGAGCGGCCGCCGCGGTGGACTGGAACCACGACTTCCGCCTCGACCTCGTGCGCGCCAACGGCTCCGTCATCCAGCTCTCGTTGCAGGGCGAGAGCGGAGGCTTCAGCGACGTCGGGCCGGAGGCAATCGTGCCCGGAACGGTGACCGGCCTGTGGCCGGCCGACCTCGACATGGACGGCGACATCGACCTCGTCGTGGGCACCGACGGTCCCACGCGCGTCCTGCGCAACAACGGCGACGGCACGTGGCAGGAACTCGACACCTTCGTGGCGGTGACGGGCGCCCGCGCGTTCGCGTGGGCCGATCTCGATCGCGATGCCGATCCCGACGCCGCCTTCGTGGCGGGCGACGGCGCGCTGCGCGTGCTGGCCAATCGTCAGACCGGCCGCTTCCTGCCGATCGACGCGCCTGCCGGCCTGAGCGGCGTCACGGCGGTAACCGCCGCCGACCTCGACGCGGACGGCGCCATCGATCTCGTGACGGGCGACACGCAGGGTCGCCTGACGCGCCTGACGCGCCGCGGAGGCTCGTGGAACACCGCCGCGCTCGCGACGTGGACGGGCGCGGCCGTGACTCGCGTCGTGGTCGCCGATCTCGACAACAACGGCGCGCTCGACGTCGTGGCCGCCCGCGAGGGGGCGTCGCGCGTGTGGCTGGCGGGCGAGTCCTACGCCCTGACCGCGCTGCCGGCCGACGTCGACGGCGAGACGTGGCTGGTGAGCGACACGAACAGCGACGGCTTCCTCGACCTGATCGGTACGGCCGCGGGGACGCCGAGCCGTTGGCTGGGCAAGGGACGCCTGGGCTACCACTGGAAGACGTTCACCACGCGGGCGCAGCAGAACGCCGGCGATCAACGCATCAACTCGTTCGGGCTCGGCGGTGAGATCGAAGTGAAGGCCGGCCTGTTGTGGCAGAAACAGGTCATTCAGAGCGGTGTGATCCATTTCGGGCTCGGCCCTCGGACGACCATCGACGTGGCCCGCGTAGTGTGGCCCAACGGCGTGCCGCAGGCCGAGTTCGGCATTGGCGTCGACGACGGGTTCGTGGCGGAGCAGCGCCTGAAAGGCTCGTGCCCGTGGGTGTTTGCCTACGACGGCCAGGACGTGCGTTTCGTCACCGACTTTCTCTGGCGCTCGCCGCTCGGCCTGCGCATCAACGCGCAAGACACCGCCGGCGTGACGCAGACCGAGGACTGGGTGCGCATCCGCGGCGATCAACTGGCGCCGCGCGGCGGGCACTACGACGTGCGCATCACGGCGGAGCTGTGGGAGACGCACTTCTTCGACCACGTGTCGCTGCTGGTCGTCGATCATCCCGACGACGCCGAAGTGTTCGTGGACGAGCGCTTCTCGGCCAGCTCGCCGCCGCGGCTCGAGGTGCAGGCGCTGCGCGGACGGCGCGCCGTGGCGCGGGCGGTCGACGACGGTGGCCGCGACGTGAGCGCCTTCGTGGCCGAGCGCGACGGCCGCTATCTGGCGACGTTCGCGCGCGGCACCTATCAAGGTATCGCCGCGCCGCACGCCGTCGAGATCGATCTCCCGGCCGGCATTCGCGCCGATGCGCCGCTCGTGCTCGTGGCCGAGGGCT
>DASRPM010000327.1:0-6314 GCA_035646375.1 Vicinamibacterales bacterium | reverse complement strand
GTTGAGTCCGATCTCCACCGGGATTTCGGTGCCGTTCTTGTGCACGCCGGACAGGTCGCGCCCGGCGCCCATCGCGCGCGTCTGCGGATCGTTGAGGAACTCCCCGCGCGAGCCGGGATGACTCTCCCGGAACCGCTGGGGGACCAGCAGCTCGATCGACTGGCCGATGAGCTCGTCGCGCGTGTAGCCGAAGAGGCGCTCCGTTTCGCGATTCACGAGGACAATCGTTCCGCGGCGGTCCACCATCACCACGCCGCTCGGCGACGATTCCACGACCGTCCGGAACAGCCGCTCGGTGGGGGCCGCCGGCGGAGGCGCGGGTTCGTTGGATGAGTCGGGTTTGTGCACGCGGCTAGTCCGCCCGAGCCGCCGACGGCAGGGGATTGCGGCCGCGTGGCCGGAGACTGCTAGGCCCCGGGTCCGCGTCTGGCACCGCGCCTCGTGATCGACCCCAACCCATAGCGATCCAAACGCCGGTACAGCGTCCTGCGATCGAGCCCGAGCGCCCGCGCGGCGGCCATCTTGTTGCCGCCCGACCGCTCCAGCACCTGCCGGATGTGATCGCGCTCCCGGGCGGAGAGCTTGACGTCGTCGCCTTCGGAAAATCCGCTGCCGGCGGCCGCCGACGACGAAAGGGGCACCGTCGTGGCCATGCGGGACGTGCTCTGCTTCAGCTCGCGTTCCGTCAGCCAGCTGCCTTCCGCCAGGATGCAGGCGCGCTCGATCGTGTTACGCAGCTCACGAACGTTGCCGTCCCACGCGCGCGCCATCAGCTGCCGTTCGGCGGCCGGCGTCAGCCCGAGCAGCGGCTTGCGCAACCGCGCGGCCGCGTCGCGGACGAACGCGGCCACCAGATAAGGAATGTCCTCGCGCCGCTCGCGCAGCGTCGGAACCGTGAGCTCGACGACGTTGATGCGGTAGTAGAGGTCGCTGCGAAAACGCTTGGCCGCGACCTCCGCCAGCAGATCGCGGTTAGTGGCCGCGAGCACGTGCACGTCGACGCGCCGCGGCGCGGTGGCGCCAACGCGCTGCACGTCGCCGGTCTCGAGGACGCGCAGCAGCTTGGCCTGCACGGTGAGCGGCAGCTCGCCCACTTCGTCGAGGAAGATCGTGCCGCCGTCGGCCAGCTCGAAGAGGCCCGGCGTCGTTTCCGTGGCGCCCGTGTACGAGCCCTTGACGTGTCCGAACAGCTCGCTCTCGAAGAGCGCCTCGACGACGGCGGAGCAGTTGACGACGACGAACGGCTGCTCGCGCCGTGGACCGGTGCGGTAGAGTGCGCGCGCCACGAGCTCCTTGCCGCTGCCGGTCTCGCCGGTGATGAGCGCGGTCCGCACATGCGGCGCCAGGCGCCGAATCAGATCGAAGAGCTGCTGCGACGCCGGACCGCGGCCGATCATCCCGCAGAACTCGGCGCTCTGGGCCGCCCGGCTCTCGGCCTTCAGAAGGTGCTCGCGGCGGCTGATTTCTTCGCGCACGGTGCCGAGCAGCTGGAGGAAACGCTCGAGGTCGAGCGGCTTGGTGAGAAAGTCCACGGCACCGAGCTTGATGGCTTCGACGGCGTGGTCGATCGTGGCGCCACCGCTCATCAGAATGACCTGGCAGTCGAGGTCCGCTGTGCGGATCGCGCGCAGGACGTCGAGGCCCCCTGTGCCAGGCATGCACAGATCGACGGCGGCCAGGTCGTAGTGGCGCTGCCGCAATTCGGTCAGCGCCTCGGAGCCGTCGGCGCAGAGCGCCACGTCGAACCCCGCGCGTTCGCCTACTGAGCGTACGAGCTCACGAATACCACGATCGTCATCGACGACCAGCAGGGTCGGGCGTGGTGGGGAAGACGCCACAGCGGTTGAATCTTAGCCGAAGGAATCGGCGGATTCGCGCCTGGCTTCGCCTGCCCGGAGCGGGCTTTTCTGAAAACGGTGAAATCCCGTGAAGCCGGCTGGTCAGTAGGTTAGCCGGTGTGACTAAGAGACCCGCCGTTTCTCCCAGGGATTGTCCTTCGCGGGTAACGCCTTCAGCATACGCGCACGCGGTGCGGGGGGAGCGGGCACCGGTGTGCGCACGGCGCTCTTGAGCCGGAGCGCGATGAGGGCTTCGACGAGATCGCGGCGGCGCCAGCCGCGGGCGACGTCGCGCCGCAGTTCTTCGTGCGCGGCTCCCACCGGGAGGGCGGCCCGGTAGGGGCGCGACGTGGTCATGGCGTCGTAGGCGTCCACCACGCCGACGATCTGCGCGAGCAGCGGAATCTGGTCGCCCACCAGACCGTCGGGATACCCGGCGCCGTTCAGCAGTTCGTGGTGATGCCGCACGATCGGCCGCACCAGCGCCAGCGATCGCAGGTTGCCGCACAGCCGGTCGCCAATCACCGTGTGCGCCTTCATGGTGGCGTACTCGGCGGCGTTGAGCGGCGTGGGCTTCTGCAGGATGGCGTCGGCGATCCCGATCTTGCCCACGTCGTGCAGGTAGCCGCCCCGGTGGAGCGCGCTCACCTCTTCGTTCGACAGACCGAGAGCACGGCCGAGGGCGCTGGCATATTCAGCCAGCCGCTGGCAGTGCCCGTCCGTGTAGGGGTCGCGCGCTTCGACGGTGAGCGCGAGGCTGAGAATCACCGATTCAGCCGAGTCGAGATCGTCGGTGTAGCGCTTCAGCCGGAGCAGGGACCCGACGCGGGCGCGAAGCTCTCCGGAGTCGAACGGCTTGCCCAGGAAGTCGTCCGCTCCCGCGTTGATGCCTTCGATGCGATGTTCCCGCGAGTTGAGGCCCGTGACCATGACCACGGGCGTCAGCCGCGTGAGGGGGTTGTGCTTCAGCCGGCGGCACACCTCGAACCCGTTGATGTCCGGGAGGCCAACGTCGAGCAGGATGAGGTCCGGCGGCTGGCGGTCGATGGCCTCGAGGGCCGAGAGCCCCGTGCCGGCCGTGCGCACGACGTGCCCTTCGGCCTCGAGCATCTGCGTGAGCAGATTCAGGTTCGGCTGCTGGTCGTCAACGGCGAGTATGTGGCCCCGTACTGGCCCGCTCTGGTTCATATGGAGTCGTCCCTGCTCCGGCCCCCCTGTCAAAAGCACGAGCTATGCCGGATATGGCGGCTGACCCAATCAGCGGATAAGACCTGTTTTCACCGCGAGATCTAGGTGGCCCTGAAGCGTGCGGACGTGTGCAGTGTGCGCGCGCGCACAGACAACTGTGCGCATCCGCCCAGGCGAAACCTCTTGTAAACTCTGGCGCGGAGGTGGACATGCGCCGCGTGCTCTCGATCTGGATCGTCGGCGTCTGCCTCGCGGCGGCCGTTCCGGTAGCCGTCGCGCGGGCCCCGTATTCGCCGCCCAGAACGCCCTGGGGTGATCCCGACCTGCAGGCCATCTGGTCGGGCGACTCGGCCTTCGGCTCTACGACCGCTGCGTCACGCTGGGCGTCATCGGGTCGATGACGCCGAAGATCTACGGCAACGGCTACCGCATCGTGCAGGCGCCGGGCTACGCGGTGATCATGGCCGAGATGATCCACGAGGCACGCGTGATTCCGCTCGATGGCCGTCCGCACGTCGGTGCCGGCGTGCGCGGCTACCTCGGCGACTCGCGCGGCCGCTGGGAAGGGAACACGCTCGTCATCGAGACGACCAACTTCAACGGCAAGGCGACGGTGCCGGGTAATCCCGTGCTCGCGAGCACGGAGCTCAAGATCGTCGAGCGCCTCACGCGCGTGGAGGCCGATCTGCTGCGTTACGAGGCAACGGTCATCGATCCCAAGACCTACACGAAGCCGTTCACGATCTCGATCCCCTTCACGTCGCCGCCCGGCTATCAGGTGCTGCCGGACGAGTGCCACCGCGGCGTCCGATTCAAGGCGGCCTCACGGTTGGAGGCCAGCCAATCACGCAACCATGAAAGCCTTTAGCCTTTAGCCTCTGGCCTTTAGCCTTCCAAGGACCCCATGAGATCAGTGAGAGTCGCCATTGCCACCGTCGTCGCGCTGGGCCTGATGGCCTCTACCGCAAGTGCCCAGGCGGCAGACGGTGCCGCCGTCTTCGAGAAGGCGTGCGCGAACTGCCACCAGAACCCGGCCGCCGACTCGCGCGCGCCCAACCGCACCGCGCTTGCGCAGCTCGCGCCCGAGACGATCCTCACGGCACTGACGACCGGCAACATGTTCCGGCAGGGGTCGGCGTTGAGCGACGCCGAGCGCCGCGCCGTGTCGGCGTTCCTCACGGGCCGGGCCGTGGGCACCGCCGCGCCGCTGCCCACGCAGGGACGCTGCACCGTAGCCGCGCCGGCGCTGCGCGCCCGCGATGTGCAGAGCGGCTGGAACGGCTGGGGCGCCGGAGTCGGCAACACACGCTACGTGCCGGCCGCGGCCGGTGGCGTGACCGCGCCGATGATGCCGCGCATGAAGCTGAAGTGGGCGTTCGGGTTCCCGGGCGTCAGCTCGGCGCGATCGCAGCCGGCCGTGCTCGGCGGGCGCGTGTTCGTGGGCAGCGAGAGCGGCGACATCTTCGCGCTCGACGCGAAGACCGGCTGCACGCACTGGAGCTACCACGCGCAGGCCGGCATTCGGACGGCGCTGTCGGTGGCTCCCTACAAGCCGGCGAACGGGCCCGCCGGATTCGCGGTGTTCTTTGCCGACGGCACCGGGTCGGCGTATGCGGTGGACGCCGCGACCGGCAGGGAGATCTGGACGCGCAAGCTCGATTCACATCCCTATGCCAAGGCCACCGGCTCGGTGACCGTGCACGACGGGCGCGTCTACGTGCCGCTGGCCGGCGTGGGCGAAGAAGGGCAGGGTGGCGGAGGCACGTATGAGTGCTGCACGTTCCGTGGCAGCGTCACCGCGCTGAACGCCAACACCGGCGCCGTGATCTGGAAGGCCTACACGATTGCCGACGAGCCGAAGCCGCGCGGCAAGAACCCCAAGGGCATCACGGCCTGGGGTCCGGCGGGCGGCGGCATCTGGGCGGCGCCCACCGTGGACGCGAAGCGCAAGGCGATCTACGTGGCCACGGGCAACGGGTATACGGAGCCGGCGGTGCTCACGACGGACGCCGTGCTCGCGTTCGACCTGAACAGCGGCAAGCTGCTGTGGTCGCAGCAGCCGCTCGCCAACGACGTCTGGGTCGGCGGCTGCCGGCCGACCAATCCGCCCGACAACCCGAACTGCCCGGAGAAGCTGGGCCCCGACTTCGACTTCTCGGCCTCGCCGATGCTGGTGAAGCAGACGAATGGCAAAGAGCTGGTCGTCATTCAGCAGAAGTCGGGGATGGTCTACGCCTTCGATCCGGACAAGAAGGGCGAGAAGGTGTGGGAGTACCGCTCGAGTCCGGGCGGCGGCATGGGCGGGCAGTGGGGTGGCGCGGCCGACGATCGGCAGGCGTACTTCAGCGTGAACGGCACCGCCGGCAAGACGCCGGGCGGCATTCGCGCCGTGCGCATCGACACGGGCGCCGAGGTGTGGTCGAAGGAAGCGTCGGAGCGGCTGTGCGGCACCGAGCGTGGCTGCAGCGCGGCGCAGGGCGCCGCGGTGTCGGCGCTGCCCGGCATCGTGCTCTCGGGGTCGATGGACGGCGGGCTGCGCGCGTACGCGAGCGACGACGGCACGCTCGTGTGGAGCTTCGACACCAACAAGGAGTTCGAGACGGTCAACGGCGTCAAGGCGAAGGGCGGCGCAATGGACGGTCCAGGAGCCGCTGTCGCCAACGGGATGATCTTCATCAACTCGGGCTACGTGAGCCTGATCGGCCGGCCGGGCAACGTCCTGCTGGCGTTTGGCGTGGACTAAATAGGCAGAGTGGGCAGAGTAGGCAGAGTGAGCGGAGGGCGGAGATGAACGGAACGACGACGGTTGCGGTACCACAGGCCGGGCGTGGAGCGGCGGCAGTACTGTCGCTGGCCGCGCTCGCGGGGCTGACGTTCATCGGTATAGCCGCGCTGCCGTACTTGCTGCGGATGGACGAGGGGCAGTTCCGCCAGTACTGGCCGATGCGCGGCTGGCTGCTGCTGCACATCTCGATGGGGATCGTGGCGCTGCTCGCGGGCCCGGTGCAGATCTGGCTGGGGCTGAAGGATTTCTACCCGCGCGTCCACAAGAAGCTCGGATTCGTCTACATGGCCGCCATCACGCTGGGGGCGGCGTCGGCGTATTACCTGTCGTTCAACACGTCGGGCGGATGGGTGTTCGGCGCGGGGCTGGCGACCCTTGCCACCGCGTGGCTCGTGACGACGGGCCTCGCGTTCCTCGCGATCCAGCGGCACCTGATCGAGCAGCACAAGGAGTGGATGATCCGCAGCTACGTCGTCACGTTCGCCTTCGTGAGCTTCCGCATC
>DASRPM010000326.1:0-31862 GCA_035646375.1 Vicinamibacterales bacterium | reverse complement strand
GTGCGTGGCCGACAGCGAGAAGCTGTCGGCCCCGGTCGAGATCACGGCGCCCTATGCCTACTTCCGCCTGCGCGACGAGGGCTACACGCCCGACGACATCGACAAGTGGGCGGGCGTGGTGAAGGGGCTGGAGTCGCGCTGTGAGGACGTCTTCGTGTACTTCAAGCACGAAGAGGCAGGGAAAGGTCCCGAGTTCGGGAAGGCGTTAATGGCGCACCTTGCCACGCCTCCGTCACAAACCTGACGACCTCGCGCTCGGCCCAATAACCGTCGTAGCGCCCGTCCGGCGGCTCCACGAAGGCGCAGTGGCCGCCCTCGCGCGTGATCACCGTGGTAATGGCGGCATTGCCGGCGACGACCGGATCGCGGAATGGTGTCGGCGGGACGAACGGGTCGTTTTCGGCGGTGAGGATCAGCGTCGGGACGGCGATGCGGTCGATGGCGCGCATCGCGCTTGCCCGGTGATAGTAGTCGGTGGCGTCCTTGAAGCCGTAGTAAGGCGCGGTGTAGGCCTCGTCGAACTGCCGCACGGTCCAGATGCGCCCGAGCGGCTCTACCGAGAACTCGCCGGGAAAGAGCGCCGCCTTGCGGCGCATGCGCGCCTTCAGGTTGCGCACGAAGTTCCACTGATAGGGATAATTGGCGCGCCGCTCCAGCGCGTGAACGCACACCGAGAGGTCCATCGTCGGCGACACCGCGCAGACCGCGGTGAGCTGCGGCGGGGCCTCGGCGCCGAGGTCGCCGGCGAGCTTGAGCGCCACGTTGCCGCCGAGCGAGTAGCCGGCCACGGCGATCGCAGGCAGTCCGTCGGCGTCGATGAGCTCGCGGATCACGAAGAGCGGGTCGTGCGTCAGCCCCGAGTGATAGAGGCCGCGCGACAGCGCTTCGGTGCCGCCGCAATTGCGCTGATTGAGCCGCACCACGTTCCAGCCCGCGGCCCACGCCTTGTCGGCCATGCCGCGCATGTAGTGGACCGTGCTCGAGCCCTCGAGGCCGTGGAGCAGGACGATCGTCGGGCAGTGGCGCGGTTCGGGCTGCCAGTGGCAGTGCGCCAGCACGCGGGCATCGGCGGCCGTGTCGAAGTAGCGCGCCACCGGCTCGGGCAGGTGCGGCAGATCGCGCTTCCGGGCCCAGGCGAAGAGTGTCTGCCAGTGGCCACCTGCGAAGCGCGGACGGTAGTCAGCGGGAACGAAGGGCACGCGTGGAATCACGCTCATCGTAGCAAGGCTCTGCCCAAGGCCGTTATGGCAAACCGGCGAACCGCACCGGCGGTGTCAGCGCGTAGACGCGGAACTCCGCGTTCTCGAACACCGGCGGCAGCGGCAGGCGCCCGGTGGTGACGACGTGCGTCAGGCCGTACTGCTCGCCGAGCCGCTCGATGTCGGCCGGCGCGCGGGCGGACAGGTCACCGAGGGCGCGGATCCGTTCCACCACGCGCACGGCGACGTCGCGCGAGTAGATCGCCACGGCGGAGTCCTTGGTCTCTTCCAGGAAGACGTCGCGCTGCGCGCTCACCCGTACGCTGGTGCCGTAGCGCCAGGCGTGCCCGGAATCGGCGAGGACGTGCGCGTCTTTCGGCAGGGACGCCACGAACCGCATCGCGTCGTGCCATGGCGACTCGGCCAGGTGAACGCGAAAAAGCGCCCGTTCCGGATGCTCGACGAACAGGATGTAGCCGCCGCGCCCCGCCGCGAGCGCCAGCAGGCACGCCGCCAACGCCGGCCGGCCAAGACGGGCGAGCCACGACGCCTCGGCCACGGCGCCCACGAGGGCGATGGTGGCCACCACATCGACCAGCCAGAATACGCGCGAGATCTGGAGCTGCACCGGGAACGCGACGCGCGCGGCCACCGCCGGCAGCGTGATCAGGAACAGCAGGGCGAGCGCGGTGGCGCCCCACACCAGTCCGCGTTCCTCGGCGCCCACCCGGCCACGAGCCGCGCGGAACCGGTAGGCCACCCACAGCAGGCCCAGCGTACCGAGGTTGATCGCCCACGCCGACAGCGGCCACTCCGTGGCAAAGAGCGAGTCCTTCGAGGCGACGGCCTGCAGCCAGAGGTCGTCCATGACGACGAGGCGGCCGCGCAGCGGGCCCGCCAGCACTGCCCATGCCGCGACCGCAGTCCCCAGCACGGCGGCGGGGATCGCGACGCGCCGCCACCACGGCTCGCTGACGAGCAGTGCCGCTCCCACGAGCACGGCGAACCAGAGCGCGGTCGTGCTGTGGATGGCGGCGGCGACGGCCACGAGCCCGACGGCCAGCGTCGCGCGCCGGTGGAGATAGGCCGCGACCGCGAGCAGCCCGATGCCGAAGGCCAGCATGCGCGGATGAAAGTACGGCTCGAAGGTGTTGGCGCTCGTGCGGGTGATGTGATGGCGCAGGGTGAAGGCCGCCGCGAGCGCCGCCGCCGTCCACGGGTTGCCGTAGAGCCGCCGGCCGATGGCGCCGAGCCCGAAGAAGATCAGGACGAGCGACAGCAGATAGCCGCCGAGGAACAGCGTCTCGAGCGACGCGCCTGTCGTGCGCATCAGCAGCGCGAGCGCCTCGTCGGCCAGCATCAGCCGGCCCTGGGCGTCGATGAGCGCGGCGTCGCGGGGGAACGCGGCAGGATCGAGCGCGCGCGTGACGACGGGGATGTAGAAGGCCTGATCCGAGACGCCGTAGCGGTACATGCCGCCGTTGGCGGTGGCCAACACGATGAAGGCCGCGAGCGCCGCCATGCCGCCGACCGCGACTCTAAGACTGTTCGTCAGCGCTCGGCCCGTACATCGACGGCAGCGGCACGTCCTGCTGCCGCAGGTAGACGCTCAACTGGCCTCGGTGGTGCACGAGGTGGTTCATCACGAAGGTGCGCCACACCGTGGCCTTCGGCATCGTGAACATCTTCTCGGCGCCGCGCCTCAGCGACCAGGGCGCCATCAGCTCGGCGTCGGTCTTCCCGAGGAGCGCCTTGCGCGTGCCCGCCGCTCTGTCCTCGAACAGGTGAAGAATCGCCGCGCGGCCAGCCGGTTCCGCCAGCGGGGCATACGCCAGGAGATCCAGCTCCGAGAGCTCGAGCGTCAGCTGGCCCCAGTACGGGATGTTGGCGACGTGCTGCGCCAGCTGCCCGAGCGAGTACGACTTGGCGTGCGGCTTCCACGAGAGGCGATCATCGGGCACGCGTTCGAGCAGCTTGCGCGTGGTCGCCATCTCGTGGTCGAACTCGGGCAGCAGGTGATCGACGAGCGGCATGCCACCCTTACGACGGTTTGTTGAAGTTCACGCGAGGCACCTTCTCGGCGTCCGGCGGCGCGTTGAAGAGCGGGTGCTCCTTGAACCCGAAGATGCCGGCCGTGACGTTCGACGGGAAGCGGCGCCGCTGCGTGTTGTAATCCTGCACGCGCTCGTTATACCGCATCCGCTCCACCGCGATGCGGTTCTCGGTGCCCGCGAGCTCGTCCATCAGCCGGCTGAATTGCGCGTTCGACTTGAGGTCTGGGTAGTTCTCGACCACCACCAGGAGCCGCGCCAGCGCCGAGCTCTGCTCGTTGGCCGCCTGCATGCGCTGCTCGGGCGTTTGCGCGCCCGCCAGCTTGGCGCGCGACTCCGCGATCTGCCCGAAGACGTCCTTCTCCTGCTGGGCGATGCCCTTGGTCGTTTCCACCAGGTTGGGAATCAGGTCGTTGCGGCGCTGGAGCTGGTTTTCCACCTGCGCCCATTGCGCCTTGATGGATTCCTCCTGGCTGACGAACGTGTTGTAGGAACAGCCCGAGGCCGCCAGGGCTCCCGCCGTCAGCAGCAGCGCTGCCAGTGCCGTTCTCAGTGTCTTCATCACCGTTCTCTCCTCCGTGTGGGTACGTCTTGCAACTCGGGGGCCCTACCAGCCGGCGCCGCCACCGCCACCACCGCTGCGGCCGCCGCCAAACCCGCCAAAGCCGCCACCGCCCCCGCCAAACCCTCCGCCGCCGAACCCGCCGAAGCCGCCGCGCCGGCCGATGAACGGTCCGACGCCGCTGTTCCAGCCGCTCCAGCCCGACCCGCCGAAGCCCGGCGGCCCACGCCGCGAGTTGCGGCCGATGCCGCTGACGAGCGCACGAATCACGAAGAAGGCGATGAACAGCCAGAAAATGGCGCCCCCGCCGCTCGAGCGCCGCCGCCGCACCGTCCGCGACTCCTGCGGCACGTCCTGCAGCGTCACGTTGCGCCCCTGAGCGATGCGTCCGACGATGCGCTGCACGCCCGCCACCAGACCCGGCCCGTAGTTGCCTTGGCGGAACTGCGGCGCCAACTCCTCGCGGCTGACCTGACCGGCGAAGCCGTCGGTGATGAACTGCTCGAGCTCGTAGCCGGGCTCTACCTTCACCCGCCGGTCTTTGACGGCCACCAGCACGAGCAGGCCGTTGTCGCGCCCCTTCTCGCCGATGCCGCGCCCGCCGTTCTCGAACATCTTGACGGAATACTCATCGATCGTCCCGTAGGGCTGGAACGTGTCGATCGTTGCCACCACGACGACGTCGCCGGTGGCGCGTTGCAGTGAGCGGATGAGCGCGTCGAGCGTGCGGGCGCTCGCCGGATCGATCACGCGCGCGAAGTCGTTCACCGGCTGCGTGAGCGGCGGCGGCTGAGGCTGCGCGAGCGCCACCCCATTCCACAGTCCGAGGAGCAGCGCGGCGGCGATCGCCGCCGCGCGCGTCAAGCCGCGCGCCATTGGTCCACGGCCGCCGCCAGGCGTTCCACGGCTGCCAGGTAGTCCGGGAACAGCCGTGCCGGGTCGGACGCGGGAAGTGCGCTGGGTGATTCGAGCGCCAGGATGGCGTCGACGATGTCGCTGGGCAGGCCCGCCGCACGGGCGCCCTGCCGGGTGGCATCCATTCGGTCGGATGTTTGGACGCCGGTGAGCCGGCCGACGTTCCGCAGCAGCGCGGCAAAGGCGGGCGCGCTCTGCGCCACGAGGCGCGCCACGGCCGGCAGGCGCCCCGACGTCTGCACGTAGCCCTGTCGCAGATGCAGCAGATGGCTCTTCGCCTGTGCCTCGCACGCCAGCCGCAGATCGCCGGACGAGATGGTGACGCCGTCGAACGGATCGGAGCCGAAGACGAGCGTGTGCGCCCGCACGATCTCGCCGTACTCGAGCGGAAACACGTCGAGCGACGCCCGGAACTCGCTGTCGGGGAGGATGAGCGGCGTGCCAATGCCGCCGCGCGTCCACTCGGCCGAAAGGTGCGCGCACGCCTCGAGGTCACCCGCGGTGAGCGACGACACGAGCGCGAGCGACTGCAGCGGGGCGGTGGCGTTGCCATCCACCTGTCCGCCGTAAACCACGACCGAGATCAGCCGCCCGCGAAAGACTCCGCCCAGATCACGTGTCAGCGTGTCGGCTGCCGGTTGCCAAGTGTGAGCCATTGACTGATTTTAGAGTCAGGTGGGTCTGGTAGGTCAGGTAAGTCAGGTAGGGAGTCAGATAGGCTTGGAACCCACCCGACCGCCTACCCGACCCACCTGACCCACCCGACCTACCTGACTACAATGATCACAATGCAGTTACGCGAGCTGAACGTCGGGTGTTTCGGGGGCGGGACCGGCCTGCCCAGTTTGCTCGGCGGCTTGAAGAACAATCCGTGGCTGCACCTCAACGCGGTCGTCACCATGTTCGACAGCGGCGGCAGCTCGGGCCAGCTCCGTGACGAGCTTGGCGTGCTGCCGCCCGGCGACGTGCTCAAGTGCGCGCTGGCGCTGGCGCGCAACGAGGGCGAGGCACGCCGCGTGCTCCTGTCGCGCCTGCCGACGCTCGAGCACCACGCCAAGCTGGCCGGCCACACGGGCGGCAACCTGCTGCTGTCGATGATGGAGCAGTACAGCGGCAATTTCCTGAGCGCGGTGGACGGCCTGCGCGCGCTCCTCGGCTGCCGCGGCCGCGTGTGGCCGGTGAGCGTCGAGCGCGCGTCGCTCTGCGTCGAGTACGGCGACGGCTCCACCGCGCGAGGCGAGTCCGAGGTGGACGCGGGGCAGACGCGAGGCCAGCAGATTCAGCGGCTCTGGCTCGAGCCCGAGGCGGCCATCCACCCAACTGTGGCCGATGCGATCAAGAGCTTCGACGCCGTCATCATCGGCCCGGGCAGCTTCTTCACGAGCATCATGCCGCCGCTGCTCGTGCGCGGCGTGAAGGAGGCGCTGGCGCCGGTCGAGGGCCCGGTCGTCCTGATCGCGAACCTGCTCACCGAGGGCAGCGGGATGGCCGGCTTTACGGCCGCCGACGCGGCGCGCTGGGTGTCGCGCGCCATCGAGCGCCCGGTCGACGTGGTGATTGCCAACACCGGCCGGCCGGCGAAGGAGACGCTGATGCGCTACGCGGCCGAGCAGAAGCTGCCGCTCGAGCTCGGCGCGCTGGACGATCGCGTCGAACTCGTGACGGGGCCGTTCTGGAACACCGCCATCGCCCGCCACGATCGCCGCCGCCTGTCGTTCGCGGTGTGGGCCGTGCTGTCGCAGTGGATGCTGCAGCGCACCGCCGTCGAAGCGTGACCCGTACGTAGTTGCGGGTCTTCAGCCCCGCCTCTCCTCTGCTAATCGTTCGTGCGCGGCGCGAGCACCATCTTGCGCAGCACCGTGACCACGGGCTCGCTGTTGACGCTCTCGCGCTCGATCACCACCCGGATCACGCGGGCCGCGTAGCCGGGCGCCGTGACGAGCATGGTCCATTCGCCCTTGCCGAGGCCGGAGATCCGCCACTTGCCGTCCTTGCTCGTGGTGGTCTGGAGCGGCTCTCCGGACTTGGTCGAGAACTTCACCGTGGCACCGGCCACCTGCTCGCCGGTGTGACCTTTGAGTTCACCGCTCATCACGCCGATGCCACGGTGCTGCATCGATGCGATACCGGCGTGGACTGTGAAGAGGAGCGCAACCGCGATACTCAATCGAGCTTGGGACAACGACACACCTCCGCTGAGAGAGACACGTAGGGCTATCGGTCCCAATTGCGGAGGAGGCCAGGGTTGTTCCCGGACGCCGCACGTGCAGCGTGCACGGCTGTTGAGATCCGCGCAAACCGGATGACGAGACTTACGTGGGTTCCGAACCGAACCGGAGCACGTGGCCGTCGGGGTCTTCCACTTTCATCTCGCGTGCCCACGAATAGTTCTCGGGCGGATGAAGAATCGTGGCGCCGCTCCCTCGGTACTCCTCGTAGAGCGCGTCGACATCCTCGACGCCGAGCCAGACCCACGTTCCAGGCTGCCCCTGGTCACCTTCGGACAGGTAGATGCTGGCGCCGTCCCGGTTGACCAACGTGAAGTCGTCGCCGCCCCACTCGGCATTGCTGAAGCCGAGTACGTCGACGTAGTACGCGAGACTCCGCGCCAGGTCTTCGACCCTCAGGATCGGATGGGCGTGCTCGAATGTCGTCCTGCCGGTTGTCATGTCAGCGCGCGCGTGTGCGTGCGCCCGCCGTCGTTTTGGCGGCAGCTCTTGTCGTGGCGGTCTTCTTGGGTGAGGCAGCTTTCTTGGGAGCGGCCGTCTTCTTCTTCGCGGCGGTCGCGCGTGCGGCGGGTGCGGGCGCCGCGCTCTTGCCCTCGCGCTCGGCCCGCAGCGCCACCGCGCGCGCGATGATCGATTGAAACAGCTTGCCGGTGTCGCCGCCTTCCGCCGGGCGGTTCGACCGCCAGATGTCCGGATTGTCCTGCGACAGGATGTCGGCGAAATCGCCCTCGCTCTTCACGCTGAGCGGTGCGAATTCGGCGATGTCCACCGGGCCGGACCAGTCGTCGCGGTGCTTGATGAGCAGCCACGACGTCTTGCCGTCGCTCCCGCTGCTCCCTCCCCAACCGCGCGTGCGCACGAGCACCCACGAGCCCTTCAACTTGTAGCCATCGAGGGTGAACTTCAGGTCGCCTTTCTTCAAGGCGGCCTCGACGTCGTCGGTTTCGGGCGTCCACGTGCCCTTGTCCCACAGCATGACGATGCCGGCGCCGTAGCCGGACGGGATCACCCCCTCGAACTCGCCGTACTCGATCGGGTGATCTTCGACGTGCATCGCCAGGCGCTTGATGGCCGGGTCGAGTGCCGGCCCCTTGGGCACCGCCCACGAGAGCAGGACGCCGTCGTGCTCCAGACGGAGGTCGTAGTGCAGGTGGCTGGCCAGGTGCTTCTGCACGCAGAAGAAGCGAGCCTGGCGCCCCGCGGGCGAGCGGTGCGCCTTGGCGCCGGACGGTTCCGGCGACTTCGTGAAGTCGCGCTTGGCCTTGTATTTGTCGAGCGCCACGCGGCCTCCTACTGCTTGGCGCCCGCGAGCCGTTCGACCGGCTTGATCAGCGCCAGCATGACGACGGCGGCGCCGACGAGTACCACGGTCATCACGGTAAAGATCGTCGCCAGCGGCATGGTTTCGATGAAGCCGGCCGCCCAGCCCGCGAGCTTGTTGCCGAACGACAGCGACAGGAACCAGACGCCCATCATCAGGCCCACGATGCGCGGCGGCGCCAGCCTCGTCACGGCGCTCATACCCACCGGACTGAGGCACAGCTCGCCGAACTCGGAAATGGCGTAGGAGACCACCAGCCACCACGGGCTCACGCGGATCCCCTCCCCGGCCTGCGCCATGCCGCCCGCCGGGATGAGCACGAGGAACGACAGCCCCATGAAGAACAGGCCGAGCGCGAACTTGCCGCTCACCGACGGCTCCTTCGCTCCGAGCTTGACCCACACCCACGCGAAGATCGGAGCCAGTGTGATGACGAAGAACGGCTGCACCGACTGGAACCACGACGACGGGAACGAGAAGCCGAAGGCCTCGAGGCGCGTGTAGCGGTCCGCGAACAGATTCAGCGTGGAGCCGGCCTGCTCGTATCCGGCCCAGAACAGGATGGCGAACAGGAAGAAGACCACGATGGCGGCGATGCGCTTCCATTCCGCCGACGACAGGCCCATGGTGCGGGGGCCGGACGCGGCCGGTGTCTCGTCGCCCGCGGGGCTGCCCGCGAGCGCCGGCTGCGCCGCAATGCGATCGATCGCGGCCTGGAGGTACCGCTTGCCGAACGCCAGCTGCACGAGCCCCAGCGCCATGCCGACGCCCGCCGCGGCAAAGCCGAAGTGCCAATCCACGCGCTGAGCCAGGTAGCCGGCGACCAGCGGCCCGATCAGCGCCCCGAGATTGATCCCCATGTAGAAGATCGAAAACCCGGCGTCACGCCGGCTGTCGCCAACGGGGTAGAGCGAGCCCACGAGCGTGCTCACGCTCGGTTTCAAGAGGCCGGTGCCGATGACGACGAGCGCGAGACCGCTGTAGAAGAACGGGAGCGGCGGGAAGGCGAGCACGAAGTGCCCCACCATGATGATGGCGCCGCCGATGAGCACGCTGCGGAACTGGCCCAGCCAGCGGTCGCCGATGAGGCCGCCGACGATCGCGGCTCCCCACGCCGCCCCGGTATAAGTGCCGTAGATTGATGTGGCGTCGGAATCGGCCATCGCCAGCCCGCCCGCCGCCACCGGCGCCGTCATGTACAACACCAGGAACGCCCGCATTCCGTAATAGCTGAACCGTTCCCACATCTCCGTGAAGAACAGGGTGGACAGCCCGCGCGGGTGTCCGAAGAACTTGCGGTCGTCGTCGGAGAGCTGAGGGGTGTTGGTCACAGGTGGCCGGTGTGGGCTACTTCTGGGGCACGTAGCCGGGAGGCAACGCCGCGTTTTCCCCGAAGAAGAAGTCCTCGAGCTGCTTCGCGATGAGCTCCTGCGCTTCCTTCTGCCACGGCATCAGGCGGTATTCGTTGAGGATCATCTTCTGACGCTCCTCCCACAGCTTCCACGCCTGCGCTGAAACATTGTCGAAGATGCGTTGTCCCAGGGGGCCGGGCCACGGGGGCGTTTCCAGCCCTGGGAGATCCTTCTGCAGCTTGACGCAGTGCACGATCCGAGGGGTGCTCATGCCCCACATGGTAACTCCGGCGGACGTCCCCGCAGGCCGTCACCTGGTATGGCAATCGTGGCAGGCGTTGTAGTTCTGGCTGTAAACCTGTCCATCCCAGCTGTCTGCTTCCGAGTCAGCCGCGTATGTGGTTTTTACGTACGGCCAGTGCCCTCCCCGGGAGAGTCGCCGGAAACGCAGTCATTCCCAACCTTATCCATGCTGGCACACCGCTTGTAACCACCCCACGCATGGCCCGGGTCGTCGGGCATGGACGTTCGGTGCGTAGGGGCGTTGCACGAGAAAGGCGCGTCCAAGCCGCCTGACACATGACACAGGGAGGGAACCGTGAGCGATATTCGCAAGGATAGCCGTGGATTTGCGTCGATGGCCGCGGACAAACAGCGTGAGATTGCCAGCAAGGGCGGCCGGGCCGCGCATCTGAAGGGCACCGCTCACGAGTGGACGTCCGAGGAAGCGCGCGCGGCGGGCCGCAAGGGCGGGCAGATCAGCCGTGGCGGACGCGGCCGCTTGATTATTCCGACGCAGCAGACGCCGCAGGTGAACCCGCCGCGTCCCGGCATGGAATAAGACTTCGGCCGTTTCACCTCGTCGGGCACGAGCCCGGGCGATTGGCTCGCCTTGCCAGTCACCCGGGCTCGTGCTGTTTATCCCGGCGCCGCGTACTACCCGCGCCGCCGCCTTCTCCTCCAGCAGCTCGCCGCGTGAAGACGATCGCGGCGATGAAGACGAACGAAATCAGCGTGCTGATAGGCTGTCAGCCGCGGCCGGAGCTCGTCTATACTCGGGCCCCAGCCGCGAGTTCATGGCACCCCAGATCAACTCCTCCGGCGGCGACGGCCTCCCCGCGGAACGAGCCGCCCTCGACGATCTGTTCAGCGCGGCCTATGAAGAGCTCCGCCGCCTGGCGTCGGCCGTCCGCCGCAGCGACTACGGCACCACGCGCAGCGCCACCACGCTGGTGAACGAGGCGTGGGTGAAGCTGGCCAGCTCGCCGCGGTTCACCGCGGTGTCGCACCTGCATTTCAAGCGGATTGCGGCGCGGGCCATGCGCCAGGTGCTCATCGAGGCGGCCCGCCGGCGGCACGCCGGCAAGCGCGGCGGCGGCGAGATCCAGTTCGTGACGCTCGACGAATCGGCATCCGGGGTCGGCAGCGGCGGCGCCCACCAGATCCTGGCGCTCGAAACCGCGCTCGCGGCGCTGGCCCAGGTGAGCCCGCGGCAGGCCGAAATGGTGGAGTGCCGCTTCTTCGGCGGGCTCGACGTCGTCGAGACCGCGGCGGCCCTCGATGTGTCGGAGGCCACCGTGCAGCGCGATTGGCGCGCGGCGAAGGCCTGGCTGGCCAAAGAGCTCCGCAAGTCGCGCTGACGCGCCAGATACTCATGGACGCCGCACGTTGGGATCGTCTGCAGGCGCTCTTTCACGAGGCCGTGGACCGGCCTCCGGCCGAACGCGCCGCTTTCCTGCACGAGGCGTGCGGCGACGACCCCGAGCTGGCGGCGGAAGTCCTCGCCGCCATCACCGAAGACGACCAGGGTAACTCGCTGCTCGATCTGGGCGTGGACCGGGCGGCCGAACAGGTCATCGGCGGCGCCACGCCCGAACGGCTACGCGAGATCGGGCCCTATCGGCTGGTCCGGACGATCGGCGAGGGCGGCATGGGCGTGGTGTTCCTCGCCGAGCGCACCGACCTCGGCACCTCGGCGGCGGTGAAGATCCTGCGCGACGCGTGGCTGTCGCCCGCGCGCCGGCAGCGTTTCGCGGTGGAGCAGCGCACGCTGGCGCGCCTGAACCACAAGGCCATCGCGCGTCTCTTCGACGCCGGCACGCTCGCCGACGGCACGCCCTGGATCGTGATGGAGTTCGTCGAGGGCGGACCGATCACCGAGCACGTCCGGACGCGCCCGTTCTCAGTCGAGGGGCGCCTGCGGCTGTTTCTCGACGTGTGTGAAGCGGTGCAGCACGCCCACAGGCATTTGATCGTCCATCGCGATCTCAAGCCGTCGAACGTCCTCGTCACCGCCGAGGGCGCCGTCAAGCTGCTCGACTTCGGCATCGCCAAGGACATCGCCGAGGCGCGGCCGGGCGACGCGGGGCAGACGATCGCCCGGCTCATGACGCCGGCTTACGCGGCGCCCGAGCAGGCGCGCGGCGAGCCGGCCGGCGTGCAGGCCGACGTGTACAGCCTCGGCGTCATGCTCTACGAGCTGATCACCGGCGCGCTGCCGGTCGATACCGCCGCGCGAACCGCCACCGGCGTCGCCGACCTCGACGTGCTGTGCCTCACCGCGATGCACGCGGAACCGGCGCGGCGCTACTCCAGCGTCGAGGCGCTTGCGCGCGACGTCGCACACTACCTGGCCTCCGAACCGCTCGAGGCGCGGCCCGACTCGCTGCGCTACCGCGCCGGCAAGTTCGTGCGGCGCCATTGGCGCCCGCTGGCGGCCGCTGCCGCCGTCGTCCTGGCCGTCGTCTCGCTGGTGGCGTTCTACACGCTGCGGGTGACCGACGCGCGCAACGCCGCGGTGGCCGAGGCGCTGCGCACGCGCCGCATCCAGTCGATGATGCTGGCGCTCTTCAACGGCGGCGACGCGGCGGCGGGACCGGCCGAGGACCTGCGGGTGGTGACGCTGGTCGATCGCGGGCTGCTCGAAGCGCAGGGGCTCACCGGCGAGCCGCGCGTGCAGGCCGACATGTACGACGCGCTCGGCGGCATCTATCAGCAGCTGGGCAACCTGCCGCAGGCTGAGACGCTGCTCACCGAGGCGCTCGCCGCACGGCGAACGTTGTCGGGGCCGGCGAGCGACGACGTGGCGGTCAGCCTGGTGTCGCTGGCGCGCCTGCGGGTCGCCCAGGCGAAGTTCGACGACGCCGAGCGCCTGGTGCGCGAGGCGCTGGCCATCCGTCAGGCGCGCGCGTCTGGCGACACGCCGGCGCGCTCCGACACTTCAACCGCGCTTGGCGAGGTGCTGGTGGAAAAGGGCGACTATCCAGCGGCCATCGCGGTGCTCGAGGCCGTAGCAGCGGCACGCGCCGCCGAAGGGGACACCCCGGAGCATGCGTCGACGCTGCGCTGGCTCGTGAACGCCTACTTCTACGCAGGCCGCTACGACGACGTGCAGCGGGTGGGGAGCGCGGTGCTGCAGATGACCCGGCGGGTGCACGGTGCCAGGCATCCGCTCGTGGCCGACGATCTCATCAACCTGGGGGCCGTCGAATTCGAGCGTGGCAACTACGTGGAGGCCGAGCGCTTCTATCGCGAGGCGCTGGTGAACACCGAAGGTTGGTATGGCGCCAACCACACGCGCACGGCGTCCAATCTCACGATGCTCGGGCGTACGCTCGTGCGCCAGAGCCGTTTCGACGAGGCCGTCGAGCACCTGCAGCGGGCACTCACGGTACAAGAGAGCGTCTACGGGACGGTCCATCCCGCCGTCGCCTCGGCCGTCAACGAGCTGGGCACCGTGGCGCTGCGGCGCAATCGGCTCGACGAGGCTGCGGCGAGATTCTCGCGCATGGCCGAGATCTATCGGAAGGTGTTTCCGGGAAAGCACTTCCTCATCGGCGTGGCGGTGTCGAACCTCGGAAGCGTGTACACCGAGCGCAAGGACGACGCGCGCGCCGAGGGGCTGTATCGCGAGGCCGTCGCGCTCTTCACGGAGACCCAGTCACCGACGCATGTGAACGTCGGCATTGCTCGGCTGAAGCTGGGCCGGGCGCTGTTGCGACAGGGCCGTCTGAACGACGCGGAGCCCGAGCTCCTGGCCGGCATGGACATCCTGCTGAAGCAGGCGAGCCCGTCGGTCGCGTGGATCAAGAACGCGCGGGAGGACCTGGTGGCGCTCTACGACGCCACGCAGCAGCCGGACAAGGCCGCGCGGTACCGCTAGCGCGGCGCGCTGGGCAGCTCCGGCACCTTCTCGTTGGGATACCAGTAGGCCGAGTGACAGCCCTCGCAGGCGTGCTCGATCGTTTCGCCGACCTCGAACAGCTTCTTCGCGTCCTTGGCCTCGGCAGCCGCCAGCGCCAGCATCGCCGCGTCATGGAGCGCACGGGCGCGCTGGTAGTACGCGGCCCGATCCTTGGCGATGAGCGCATCCATCTCCGCCGGCTCGAGCTCGACGCCCGGCGTCTCGGATTTCTCGTGCGGGAGCGCCACCTTGCGCCCCGGCATCATCAGCAGGTTGGCGCCTTCGGCCAGCCGCACGGCGCCATGGCGCACCTTGAGCCAGTCCTGTTCCGTCTTGGGCGCGACCTCCACGGTGCCCTGCGCGGTCTGCGTCGTCGTGACCGCCAGCCACACGTCGTCGGCTGCGCCGTCGATGAGCGACAGCATCAGGTCCTTCACCGTGGCCGCCGGCTCGTACGGCGGCGCGTCTGCCGCGGGCACCGGCTCGCTCTTGCGGCACGCGGTCACCATGAACAGCGCCGCACACGCCAGCATCAGGAGGGCGCGCCATGAAAGGGTTCGCATGGCGGCAGTATCCCTTGGAACACACCCGCCGGCAAACGAGGCTGCTATACTCGTCGGCACAACTGACACCCGCCGGGTGAACAGGGAAGTGGGTGCGATGCCCACGCGGTCCCCGCCACTGTAAGCGGACAGATCCCGTCCACATGTCACTGCGCCTCGCGCGTGGGAAGACGGACGGGTCGCACTGTCGTCCGCGAGCCAGGAGACCTCTCAGCCGGTGCTTGTCCCTTTGACTCGCCCGTTCGCGGGCGGGTAGCCGGCGCGATGGACGCCGGAAGGAGACCTTCATGATCACCGGCTCGCCCGGCCGCGCCGTGTTGCGCGGCATCTGTCAGCTCGTCCTGCTCTTCGCTCTGTCCCCGGCCGCCGCATGGGCCCAGTCCGCCACCGTGAGTGGCGCCATCCTCGATCAACTGGGGGCGCGGCTACCCGGCGCGAGCGTGACGCTCGTCGGCGAGCGGCAGTCCGGCGGGGAAACCACCGCCGGCGGCAACGGCAGCTTCACATTTGCCAATGTGGCGCCCGGCCGCTACCGCGTGTCCGCCTCGTTGAGCGGCTTCGAGGCGTCGTCGTCGGCGCCGTTCTTCGTCGGTGCCGCCGGCACCACCACGATCAACGTGTCGCTGGCGCTCGGGCCGCTGCAACAGGCCGTGGTCGTCACCGCGGGTGCCACCGAAGTGACGCAGGCCACCACCGGCGCGCCGGTCACCGTGTTGGATCGGCAGGTGCTCGATGCCCTCAACAAGCCGGACGTGCTCGAGGCGTTGCGGCTGACACCCGGCGCCAACATCCAGCAGACCGGCGGTCGCGGTAGCAACACGTCCATCTTTCTGCGCGGCGGCAACTCCAACTTCACCAAGGTGCTGATCGACGGCGTCTCCGCGAACGACATCGGCGGCGGCGTCGATCTGGCCCAGCTCCAGACGACGGGTGTCGCGCGCGTGGAAGTGCTGCGGCAGTCCAACAGCGTGATCTACGGCAGCGATGCCGTCAGCGGCGTCGTGAGCATCGAAACCCGACGTGGCCGTACGCGCGTGCCCGAGCTGGTCTACACGCTCGACGGCGGCAACTTCGGGACGGTGCACAACGATCTCTCGGCCGGCGGCGCCGTGAAACGGTTCGACTATTTCTCCGACTATTCCTTCTTCGACACCGACAACGAAGTGCCGAACAACGGCTACCGCAACCACACCTACGCCGGCCGCTTCGGCGTGGCGCTGGGCGGCGGCACCGACCTGAGCGGCACCCTTCGCCACATCAACAGCCACTACGGCAGCCCCAACGCCTTCGACAACTTCCAGCTTGCCGACGACTCCACACAGAAGAACCGCTTGACGTTCGGCGGCGTCGCCGCGTCGTCGCAGTGGACCAGCCGCGTGCAGAGTACGGTGCGCTTCGGCGTGTCCGACACCACGTCCAACTACCTGAACCCGACCGGGACCGGCACCTACGTCGATCCCTTCGGCTTCGGCGGCCACTACCTTGGCAACGTGGTGACGATTACCGGCGCCAACGGTTACTCAGTCACCGGCCGCGGCATCCTCGACTATGCCTTCAGCCCGTTCCCCTCGACGTTCGACACCCGTACCACGCGCAAGACGCTGTCGGGCCAGGCGTCGGTGCAGGTGGCGGCCAACGTCCAGGTGTCGGGCGGCGCCCGCTACGAGCGCGAGCAGGGCTACGACGATCCGGAGGCGGAACCGAGCGCCACGCGCGACAACGGCGGCCTGTTCGTAGAGGGGCGCGCCGGGCTCGGCGAGCGCGTCTACGTGAACGCCGGCCTCGGTTACGAGCACAACGCCGCGTTCAAGTCGGCCGTCACTCCACGCGTATCGGTGGCGGCCTACCTGCGGAAGGCCACCACGGGCGCCGTGGGCGCGACCAAACTGACCGTCAACGCCGGCAGAGGCATCAAGGCGCCGGCCCTTTATCAGGAACAGAGCTCGCTCTTCGTGCTGCTGGAGTCGGCGCCGACCGCCACGCGGGCGTCGGTGGATCCGATCGGGCCGGAGCGCAGCACCACCTTCGATGTCGGCATCGAACAGGAGTTCGCCAGCGGGCAGGCGCGCATCCGGCTGTCGTACTTCCACAACGACTTCGACGACCTGATCGAGTTCGTCAGCCGGGCGATTCTGCCGCGCGTCGGCGTGTCGCCCGAGGCCGCAGCGGCGGCGGGCTTTGGCGCTTACGTCAACTCGCAGTCGTTCACGGCACAGGGCGTGGAGACGACGTTCGAAGCGGCCGTCGCGCGGTCGCTGCGCGTCATGGCTTCCTACACCTATCTCGACGCGGAAGTCACCGAGTCGCTCTCGGGCGGCGTGCTGTCGCCCGCCATCAATCCGGCGTTCCCGGGCATCCCGATCGGTCAGTTCTCGCCGCTCGTGGGCGCGCGGCCGTTCCGCCGCCCGCCGCACTCGGGCTCGCTGATGGTGGCGTATTCACGCGGACCGGCCGACGTGGCCGTCTCGACGTTCTTCTCGGGCAAGCGCGACGGCACCACGTTCCTGGACGACGAGTTCTTCGGCTACTCGCTGCTGCTCCCGAACAAGGATCTCGAGGCCGGATATCAGAAGGTGGATCTCAGCGTCGGCTACCGGGCGCACAAGCGGGTGCGCGGCTTCGTGACCTTCGAGAATCTCTTCGACAAGGACTACGCGGCGTCGTTCGGATTTCCGGCGCTGGGTCTGAACGCGCGCGCGGGCGTCACGCTGTCGGTCGGCGGCGATTGAGTGCTTCTGGACGGGTGTGCAACGCCCCTTGCGCTAATGCTCGGCTGGAAGCCGCAGCTGGACTGGTATCGCCCGCGCTGCCGCGCTGTCCATTCGCTGGCGGTTGATTTGCACCGACTGCTCTTGGCTCCGTCCGACCACGAGGTGAGCTCATGCGAAATCATCTTGCTGGAATCGCACTGCTGGTCGCGGCGTCGGTCGCGCCGGCTCTTGCGCATCATCCGTTCGCGGCGGAATACGACTGGAAGAAGCCCGTCACGATCACCGGCAGCGTGACGAAGTTCGACTGGGGGAACCCGCACGCCATGCTGACCGTGAAGGGACGAGACGAGAAAGGGACCGAGGCCGAGTGGACGATCGAGCTCGGGAGTCCAGGCCGGCTGACGGTCCTCGGCTGGAACGATCGTCAGCTGAAGAGCGGGGATCGGGTGATCGTTGATGGCTGGCTCGCGAAGAGCGCCAAGAAGCAGGTGAGCGGCAAGTCGGTGACAACCCCGGCAGGTCGCGAGCTGGCCGCCGCGAGCTCGTTCTTCGAAGAGGCTCGTGCCTCGGCATCGGCGCACGGGGGTACCCGCGAGGCGAAAGCGACAACGCGGTGATGAGCGGACCGCGACGTGAGTGGCGGGAACGGGTGTTACGGCTGCAGCTTCAACAGCACCTGCGAGCGGCCTTTGGCATCGTGCTCCGGGCCGCCGTTCCACTCGTTCCACGCCACGACGAAGCCGCCGCGCCACGAGTGGATTGACGGGATGAGCGAGTCGGGCTGCGTGGTGGAGAGCCGCTGCGCCTGGCCGCGGGGCGTGCCGGCCGCGTCGAACTCGGCGAAGTACACCTCGTGCTTGCCGCCGGTGTTGTCGCACCACGCGAGTCCGAGCCGCGCGCCGTTCCAGGCGGTGTAGGCGCCGATCGAGTGGCCCTTCGTGGTGGTCACGCGTGAGCCGGCAAGCGCGTCCGGGCGCGCGAGATCCGAACGCGTGGCGACGCGGAGATAGACCTCCTCGTTGCCGTCCCTCGTGTCGAACCACGTGATCGCGGCTCGCGAGCCCGAGAGGTCGAGGTCCGGGTACGTCGAGGCGAAGCCGTCGTCGGGCGTCAAGCGCGTCACGCGCGCATTCAGCCCGTCGTCTTCGGCCACGAAGAGCTCTTCGGCCTTCGTCCGTACTTTGGCGTCGAATGCCACGAGCGCGGTGGGCACGCCACGCTCCGCCGCCCCGGTCACGAGCGCGACGTTCAGGTTGTAGGTGGTCTTGCTCGCGTCCGCGATGCGGCGAGGCGACGCGACCACCTCGCCTTTCAAGTTCCACCAACCGGTCCACAGTCCCGCGGCGGGCGCAGCCTCGTCTTCGACCCACGCCGCGAACACGAGATCGCCGTGAACGCGCGCCGCCGTGTTGCGGCCGCGGGCCGCCAGTGTCGTGATCCATCGCGCCGCCCCGTTGCGCGCCCACAGGCCGAGCCGGGGCACCAGCACGCCGTCGGACCCCTTTTCGTACCAGGCGACGATGAAGCCGTCGCCATCGGCGATGCCCTCGACGGCGTGGATGTCGGCTTCGTAGGCGTCGCGCGTGCCGGTGGTGAGGCGCACTTCAGGGCCGCGGGGGACGCCCTCGGCGTCCAGCGCCTGCTGGTACAGCTCGCCGTGGCCGTGGCGCGTGTCGTACCAGGCCACCGCGAAGCCGTCGCGGAACACCGCGACACTCGGCTCGAAGGCCATTGAGTCGGCCGGGGTTACCGCCACCAGCCCGTTCGCACGGCAGCCGGCCGCGACGCTGGCCAGCACAACGACGGTCGCCAGACGCGAGATAGCGGCCACCGTCAACGTCAGTGGAGCGTCGGCGCCGCCTGCACCTGCACGCGCGCGTCGTTGAAGCAGGCGCCGCCGCCCAGATCGGTCAGCGTGTCGGGCGCCAGCGCGTTGCCTGTCAGCCCGTTGGCCGTGTGCTTCCGCCACAGCCCCTTCGGCAGGCTGACCGTGCCCGGGCGAATCCAGGCGCCCACCTGCAGGTTGCAGCGCACCTCGCCGAGGGCGTTGAAGACGCGCACCGCGGCCCCGTCGGCGAGCGCTCGAGCCGCCGCGTCGTCGGGGTGCATCAGCAGCTTCACCTCGGGGCGTGGCAGCTCCGCCAGCGTGGATGTGATCGAGCGCTCGCTGGCCGGCGAGATGAGCGTGAGCGGGTATTCGGCCGTGGCCGGATCGGCCTGGTAGCCGTAGAGCCCGGCCGGCGTGGTGGCGTCGAGCGCCTCCGGGCAGAGGTCGACCTTCTGGTCCGGCGTGCGTGGGAAGACGTCCACGAACTGGATGGGCCGGCCGCCGAACGGCGGCGTGGCGGCTCCAGCTTCCTGTACCTGGCCACGCGCGGGCTCCGGCAGCTGCGAGATCACGTCGAGCATCTCCTCGAGCTCGCCGGACGGGTCGCCCTCGGCGCCCAGCTCGAGGCGCTGCAGCAGCTCGCCGAACACGTCGGCGTTGGGCCGCGATTCACCGACCGGTTCGACCACGGGCTTTCCGAGCCGCAGCCCGATCGGTCCGTAGGCACGCACGAGGTCGTAGCCCTCGAGGAAGGTCGTTGCCGGCAGCAGCACGTCGGCGTAGCGCGCCGTGTCGGTGAGAGTCGAGTCGAACACCACGGTGAAGAGATCCTCGCGCTCGAGCCCTTTCAGGATCTTGGTCTGATGCGGCGACGTGACGGCGGCGTTCGAGTTGTAGACGAAGAGCGCCTTCACCGGCGGATCGGTGTACTCGGTAAGGGCTCGTCCGAGCTGGTTCATGTTCACGAGACGCGTGGCGGGCTCCTGATCGCGAATCCAGGTGCGCTCGATGCCCCAGAAATTGGTATTGCTCATCGCGTAGCCGCCGCCGCGCACGCCAAACTTGCCGGCCACCGCCGGCAGCGCCATGATGGCCATCGAGGAGCTGCCGCCGTTGCGGTTGCGCTCCTGGCCCCAGCCGCACTTCACCACCGCCGGCGACGTGGTCGCGTACCACTCCGCCAGGCGCTCGATGCCGGCGGCCTCGACGCCTGATTCCGCGGCCGCGCACGCGAACGTCCACTTCGACGCGCGTTCGCGCAGCCGATCCGCGTTGCGCGTGTGTGCCGCCAGGAACGCCTGGTCGGCGTGGTTGTTCTCGAACAGGTAGCGGTGGATGGACAGCGCCACCGGCAGATCGGTGCCCGGCTTGATCGCCAGGTGCAGGTCGGCCTGTTTGGCGAGCGGCGTCGTGCGCGGATCGATCACGACGAGCCTGGCGCCGCGTTTCTGCGCCTCGCGCAGATACGGAATGATGTGGATGCCGGAGGCCGACGGGTTGACGCCCCACAGGATGATGAGGCGTGCCTCGGGGAGGTCCTGATAGACGACCGATGGCATCTTGCCGTAGAGCGCCTGGTTGGCGGCGCCGGTGGCCGCGGCGCAGACGGTGCGCGCGAGCCGCGAGGCGCCGAGCCGCCGGAAGAGCGCCGCGTCGCTCGTGTCCTGGGTCAGCAGCCCGTTCGAGCCGCCGTACGAGTAGGGCAGGATCGCCTCGCCGCCGAACTCGTCGCGAACCGCGCCCAGCCGATCGGCGATGCGCCCCAGCGCCTCGTCCCACGACACGCGCTCGAACCAGCCGCTGCCCTTGGGGCCCTTGCGCACGGCGGGATGCATCACGCGGTCGGGGCCGTACATCCGTTCGGGGAAGCGGCGGACCTTCGCGCAGATGTAGCCGCCGGTCACAGGGTTGGCGGCCGAACCGTCTATGACAGTAACTTTGCCTCCCTGCACTGTCACGTCGAGGCTGCAGGCGTCGGGGCAGTCGAGCGGGCAGACGGTCGCGACGATGTGCTCGGATGGCGGCGCGGGCTTGAGAGCCATACGAAAGTCTACTGGAGGCAGGGTAGGCGGTGTAGGCAGGGTGGGCGGGGTTGGGAGAGCCCCGTACCGTAGTTGCGGGTCTTTAGACCCGCCTAAGATGAGCAAGATGAGTGTGCCGCATGTGGTTGTGATCGGGGGCGGCTTCGGCGGCTTGGCCGCGGCCAAGGCGCTGGCACGCGCGAGCGTTCGCGTGACGCTGGTCGATCGCCACAACTACCACCTCTTCCAGCCGCTGCTGTATCAGGTCGCCACGGCCACGCTATCCGCCGGCGACATCGGTGCACCCATCCGTTGGGTGCTGCGGCGTGCGTCGAACGTCCGCGTGCTCCTCGGCGCGGCGGCGTCGATTGACGTTGCGGCACGGCGCGTGCGGCTAAGCGATGGCGCGACGCTCGACTACGACTACCTGATCGTTGCCACCGGCACCCGCCACGCGTACTTCGGGCACCCCGAGTGGGAGGTGTTCGCGCCCGGGCTCAAGACACTGGACGATGCGCTGCTGATGCGGCGCCGTATCCTGCTGGCGTTCGAGCGCGCCGAGCGCGAGGAGGACGCGGCGCGGCGCGGCGAGCTGCTCACGTTCGTGCTCGTGGGCGGCGGCCCGACCGGCGTGGAGCTTGCCGGCACGCTGGCCGAGATCACCCGTCAGACGCTGCGCGACGAGTTCAAGGCGATCGACACCGCGCGGGCGCGCATCGTCGTCGTCGAAGCAGGGACGTCGATTCTGTCCACGTTCCGCGACGAGCTGCGCGGTGCGGCGCGCCGTTCGCTGGGCCGCCTCGGCGTGGAAGTGCGCGAGAACACGCGTGTCGTCGGCATCGACGCGCACGGCGTGGACATCGAGGCGGGCGGGACGCGCGAGCGGATCACCGCGGCCACCGTGTTGTGGGCGGCGGGCGTGGCCGCGTCGCCGCTCGTCAAGACGATCGGCGTCGCGGTGGACCGCGCCGGACGCGCGCTGGTCGAGCCCGACCTGTCGATTGCCGGGAACCCCGAGGTGTTCGTCATCGGCGACGCCGCGTCCTTCGTGCACACGCCGAACGGCGTGCCGCTGCCGGGCGTCGTGCAGCCCGCCACGCAAGGCGCCGCGCACGCCGCCAGGACGATCCTGCGCCGCGCGCGCGGCGAGCCGTCCACGCCCTTCGTCTACAAGGACCTGGGCAACATGGCCATCGTCGGGCGTGCGTCGGCGATCGCCGACCTGGGATGGATTCGTTTGTCGGGGTTCATCGGCTGGCTCGCGTGGCTGTTCCTCCACATTGCCAAGCTGATCGGCTTCCGCAATCGCGTCGTGGTGCTGATCGAGTGGGCGGTGGCCTACATCACGTATCAGCGCGGAGCGCGGCTGATCACGGGAGATGACAAGGAAGCCTCTGGCCTCTAGCCTCTGGGCTCTGGAAGGCTAAAGGCGAGAGGCTAAAGGCTAAAGGCTAAAGGCTTTTAGACCCGTGGCGCGTACTTGGTGGCGACGTAGTCGTCGATCAGGGCGCGGAAGCCGGCGGCGAGCTCTTCGTAGGTGCCGCGCAGCGTGGTGGCGTGTACCCCGTCGATGTAGATCGGGCAGTTCGGCGCCTCGCCGGTGCCGGGCAGACTGATGCCGATGTTGGCGGCCTTCGACTCCCCAGGGCCGTTCACCACGCACCCCATCACCGCGAGCGTCAGCGTCTCGACGCCCTCATACCGCGCCCTCCACGCCGGCAGCTGCTCCCGGATGTAATCCTGCGTGCGTTCGGCCAGCTCCTGGAACGTGGAGCTGGTGGTGCGGCCGCACCCGGGGCACGCGGTGACGCTCGGCGCGAACGAACGGATGCCGAGCGCCTGCAGCAGCTCGCACGCGGCGTACACCTCGTCACGGCGGTCGCCACCGGGGCGCGGCGTGAGCGACACGCGGATCGTGTCGCCGATGCCTTCGTTGAGCAGGATGCCCATCGCCGACGCCGACCACACGAGCCCCTTCTGGCCCATGCCCGCTTCGGTGAGGCCGAGGTGCAGCGGCTGCTCGGTCTGGCGCGCCAGGTCGCGGTAGATGGCGATGAGGTCCCGCGGCCGCGACACCTTGCACGAGATGATGATCTGGTCTCTCCGCAGCCCCGACTCGATGGCGAGCGCCGTGGACTCGACGGCCGAGATCACCATGCATTCGTTCAGGATCTCCTCCGAGTCCCGGCCGAGACTGCGGTCGGTGTTCTCCTGCATCTTGGCGAGCACGAGCTCCTGGTTGAGGGAGCCGCCGTTGACGCCGATGCGGACCGGCCTGCCCTGGTCCACCGCCACCTTGCAGATGGTCGAGAACTGCTCGTCGCGCCGCTTGCCGGTGCCGACGTTCCCCGGGTTGATGCGGTACTTGTCGAGCGCCGCCGCCATGGCGGGGTAGCGCGTCAGCAGCTGGTGGCCGTTGTAGTGGAAGTCGCCGATGAGCGGCGCGGTGCAGCCGGCGTCGAGCATCCGCTGCTTGACCTCGGGCACGGCCTGCGCGGCTTCGGGCAGGTTCACCGTTACCCGCACCATCTCCGACCCGGCCTCGGCGAGCTCGATGCACTGCTGCGCGGTGCCGGCGGCATCCGCCGTGTCGGTCATCGTCATCGACTGCACGACGACGGGCGCGCCGCCGCCCACCTGAACGTGGCCGACACGGACGCCGACGGTGCGATGGAGGCGTGCGATGGCTGGCACGGATCTATTTTACCGGGCGAGACCTGACCGCGCTCACACGACGTCTTTCCAGCCGTCGCGCAGCAGGATGCCGTGAATGTGCTCGGCCCGGGCCAGCGCCAGCTCCATCGTGTCGTAGTTCTCGGCCCGGTCCATCTGGCCGTCGAAGTACCACGTGACCGTAGTGCGCCCGTCGCCCGGGAACACCGTGGCGTGGGCCGTGCTCTTCCCGCGGGTCATGCGCCAGAGGATAGTTGGATCCGAAGAGTCCACCCGTAAATAGTACGCTTGTCCAGACTGTGAGCGACGTTGTCATCGTGGGCGCTGGAGCCGCCGGCCTCGCGACCGCGATCTTCGCTGCGCGCGCGAGGCCAGGGTTGGACGTGCTCGTGCTCGACGGTGCCCGGACGATTGGCGCCAAGATCCTCGTCAGCGGCGGGTCGCGGTGCAACGTGACCAACCGCGTCGTGACCGAGCGTGACTTCTGGGGCGGGTCGCCGCGTCTCGTCACTCGCGTGCTGCGCGCGTTTCCGGCCGACCGCGCGGCGCGGTTCTTCGAAGAGTTGGGTGTGGCGTTGCACGAAGAGGAAGACGGCAAGCTGTTTCCCGACTCGAACAGCTCGCGCACCGTGCTCGACGCGTTACTCGCCGAGGCGGCTCGTCGCGGCGTGACGATCGAGAGCGGCGCGCGCGTCGTGGCCGTGCGCGACGACGCTGGGGGATTCACGGTGGAACGCGCCGGCGGCGCCTCGGTTCACGCGCGCACGATTGTGCTGGCCACCGGCGGACGCTCGCTGCCGAAGAGCGGCAGCGACGGATTCGGCTATCAGCTCGCGGCGGCCTTCGGCCACGGCTGCGTGGCGACGACGCCGGCACTGGCGCCGCTGGTGCTGCGCGGCTCGGTGCACGCGGAGCTCGCGGGCGTGTCGCACCCGGCGGCGCTGTCGCTCCGTGCGGCCGGCACCCCGCTGGTGCGACTGGAGGGCTCGCTGCTCTGGACGCATTTCGGCGCCAGCGGTCCGGTGGTGCTGAACCTGTCGCGCCACTGGCACCGGGCGGCGCTCGAGGCCGGCCCGAGCGATCAGGCGGCGGCGATCGACGTGCACGTCAGCCTGCTGCCGGGCGAGACCTTCGAATCGGCGGAACGATGGCTGCTCGACGAGGCCGCCGCCCGGCCGCGGGCCCAGGTGGCGACCGTCCTCGGGCAGCGCCTGCCGCAATCCGTGGCGGGCGCCTGGGTGGCGCTTGCCGGCCTGGCCCGCGATGCCACCATGGCGCACCTGACGCGTGAGGATCGGCGGCGGCTCGCGCACGCCCTGCTGGCCACGCGGCTCGACGTCGAAGACAGCCGCGGCTACAAGTACGCGGAGGTCACGGCCGGCGGCGTGCCGCTCGACGAGATCGACACGGCCACCATGGAGTCGCGCCGGCAGCCGGGTCTGTATCTGGTGGGCGAGATCCTCGACGTGGACGGCCGGCTGGGCGGCTTCAACTTCCAGTGGGCCTGGTCGTCGGGCTGGGTGGCCGGTCACGCGCTCGCGCGGGGGCTGTCGGCAGGACGATGAGCGGCGACGATCATCAGTCGCTGGCGCCAGCCGCATGGTTGATCATGAACCGCGCGCTGCTGCCGCCGTCGGGGCGCGCGCTCGATCTGGCATGCGGTCGCGGGCGCCATGCGCTCTGGCTGGCGCGGCAGGGCTTCACGACCACCGCTATCGATCGCGATCCCTCGGCGGTGGCCGCACTCGGCACGCGCGCTCGCCAGGAGGAGCTGTCGCTGACCGCGCTCGCCATGGATCTCGAAGGCGGTGCCGCGGACCTCGGCACAGGTGTCTACGACGTGCTGGTCGTCGTGCACTATCTGCACCGGCCGCTTTTTCCGGCCCTGCGCGCGGCGCTCACGCCCGGCGGCGTCCTTGTCTATGAAACCTTCACGGTGGCGCAGGCGGCGCGCGGCCGTCCGACCAATCCCGCGTTCCTCCTGGAGCCCGGCGAACTGCCGCGGCTGGTGGCGCCGCTCGAGGTTCTGGCGGCGCGCGAAGGCGACTTCGAGGAGCGGATGGTTTCTAGCGTGGTTGCCCGTCGAGGTGAGTCTCGAGCGCCCGTGCCACCGCGTCGGCCGTGACGCGGAAGTGCGACGCGCTCCACACGACACGCTTGTCGCGGATGAGCAGCGCCTGCGGTGTTTCGTGCCGCACGCCGAGGCGCGCGGTCACCGCGTTGGAGATCTCGCGGTGTGTCTGCACCGTCACGACGGCATAGTCGGTGTCGTGGCGCCGCTGCTCATCGAGGTGCGCGATCAGCTCGTCGAGCGCTTCGGCGCTGGTCCCGCACGAGTAGCTGTGCTTGAAGAGCAGGACAGGACGGAGCGCGGAATCGTCGAGCAGCCGATCGAGATCGCTGAGATAGCGCAGCGCCTTCAGGTCGGGTCGCATCTCTTCGATGGTATCAGGCCGGGCCGCGGCAGGCGTCATGCCCCGCCGGTGCGACCGCGGCGCATGCGGCGACAGCGCTGGCAATCATGCAGTAGGCTTTTCCGGCCCCCGGCATGATCAGGCGCGTCGCCTCGCTGCTCGTCATCAATCTCTTGGTCTTCGTTGCGGCGGCCGAACTGATCGCGCTGGCCGCGTTCGGATTTCAGACCGGCTGGCTGTACTACGTCGATCCCTACCGGCCGCAGATCGAGCTGGTCGCCGAGCCGCCGGGGGGCCGGGTGACCTCCGCGGCGCTGCATCCCTACTTCGGCCCCACCCATCAGCCCGGCATTCCGTTCGATCTGCCGGCGGCGCTGCGGCCGGCGCAGGCGGGGCGCGGGCCGTCCGCCGCGACCAACAATTTCGGGTTCACCTCCACGCGGGACTACCCGGTGGCGCGCGCCAGCGCTCGTCAGCTCCTCGTCGGCATCTTCGGCGGGTCGGTGGCCGCGTGGTTCTGCCAGGTGGGGGTGGACCGTCTGACGGCGGCGCTCGGGTCGGCGCCGGCGTTCCGCGGCCGTGACGTCGTGCCGATCTGCTTTGCCCACGAAGGCTACAAGCAGCCGCAGCAGCTGCTGATCCTGAGCTACTTCCTCTCGATCGGGCAGGAGCTCGATCTCGCCGTCAACATCGACGGCTTCAACGAAGTCGCGCTGTCGCCGCTCAACGACGCGCGCGGCTCGGACATCTCCATGCCGAGCGTCATGCACATGGATCCGCTCGTGGCGCTGCTGGACCAGTCGTCGCTGAGCGCCGACAAAGTGGAGACGCTCGCCCGAATTCAGGGGTATCGCCGGCGGCTCAACGCGGCCGCGGCGCGCGCCAACCGCGCCGCGTCGGCCGCGCTGTATTTGCTGCATTCGCGCGTGCACGCGGTGCTCGAGCGCCAGTACCAGGCGGAGGTGCGGCGGTTCGATGCGCTGCCCTCCGCGGCCGCGACCTCGATGATCCGCGTCACGCCGAAGGTGCGGCCGCGCAGCGGCGGCGAGCTGCCCGAGGACATCGCGCGCGGCTGGATGCAGGCGTCGCTGCTGATGCAGCAGCTGCTGTCGCCGCGCGGCGCGCGCTACGTGCACGTGCTGCAGCCGAATCAGTACTTCACCACCCGGCCGTTCGCGCCCGGCGAAGCCGAGGTGGCGCTTGTCGCCGGGTCGCCGTTCAAGCCCGGCGCGGAGCAGGGCTATCCAGCGCTCGAGCGCGCGGTGACGTCTGGCGCTTTTGGCGAGGCGGGCATGACGTTCGTGAACGGCATTCACCTGTTCGACGCCGAGCGCACGCCCGTCTACATCGACAACTGCTGCCACTACACGCGCCGCGGCTACGAAATCCTGGCCGACGCGATTGCCGACGCGGCAGGGCGGGAAGCCCGCCCTCTACGTACGCGGTGAAATGCGGTGAATGTAGAGGGCGGGCTTCAGCCCGCCCTGCCACCATCAATCCGGCGCGAACGTCGCCGGCGCCTCGTCGAGCGGCGGCTGCTCGGCCTTGTCGAACATGTAGTCGCCGATGACCAGGAAGTCCATGTCGGTGCGCATGAAGCACCGGTAGGCATCGCCGGGCGTGCAGACGATCGGCTCGCCGCGGACGTTGAAGCTGGTGTTCACGAGCACGCCGCAGCCGGTCAGCGCCTTGAACGCCTGCAGCAGCTCCCAGTAGCGCGGGTTGGTGGCGCGGCTCACCGTCTGAATGCGCGCCGAGTAGTCCACGTGCGTGATGGCCGGCAGATGCGACCGCTGGAAGTACAACCGGTCGTAGAGCGGCGCGTCCTGCAGCCCCTGCGGCAGCGGCCGCTGATGGTCCCCGCGGACGGGCGCGACCAGCATCATGTAGGGCGATGGCCGATCCAGATCGAAGTGCTCGGCGACGTCCTCTTCGAGCACCGATGGCGCAAACGGCCGGAACCCTTCGCGGAACTTCACCTTCAGGTTGAGCCGCTTCTGCATCGCGGGATCGCGCGGGTCGCCGAGGATGCTGCGGTTGCCGAGCGCGCGCGGCCCGAACTCCATGCGCCCCTGGAACCAGCCGCCCACCTGGCCGGCCGCCAGACGTTCGGCGACGGCGGCCGCGAGCGCGCCGGTGCCGGCCGACAGCGTCGCCCGCGCCCCGAACGCGCGGATGGTCCGTTCGACCTCGAGCGCCGAGAACTGCGGGCCCAGGTAGCTGCCCGCCATCGCGTCGCACGACGACACCGTCCGGGGCTCGCGGCGGTGAATGTGCCACGCCGCGTAGGCCGCGCCCACCGCGCCTCCGGCGTCGCCGGCCGCCGGCTGAATCCACAGGTCGTCGAAGATCCCGGCCGCGAGCAGCCTGCCGTTGGCGACGCAGTTGAGCGCCACGCCGCCGGCCATCACGAGCCGGCGGCAGCCGGTGGCGTCGCGCGCCGTCCGGGCCAGCCGCAGCACGATGTCCTCGGTGATCTGCTGGATGGCGAGCGCCATGTCCATGTGCGCCTGCGTCAACGGCTCGTCCGGCGCGCGGCGGGGCAGGCCGAACAGCTGTGCCCACTTCGCTTCGTCCACCATCCGCAGGCCGGTGGCGAAGTCGAAGTACGGCATGTTGAGCAGGAGCGACCCGTCAGGACGCACGTCCACGAGCTCGCGCGTGATGGTGTCGGCGAAGCCGCGGACCTGCGCCGACCCTGGATGACCATACGGCGCGAGCCCCATCAGCTTGTATTCGCCGCTGTTGACCGTGAAGCCCAGGTAGTACGTGAAGGCGGAGTAGAGCAGCCCGGCCGAATGCGGAAAGTGCAGCTCGCCCAGGATCTCGATGTCGCCCCCGCGTCCGCGTCCGATCGTGGTGGTGGCCCATTCGCCGACGCCGTCGATGGTGAGGATGGCCGCCTCGTCGAACGGCGAGGGATAGAAGGCCGACGCCGCGTGCGAGAGGTGATGCTCGGGAAAGAGGAGCCGATGACGCGCCTGCCCGAGCTCGCCGAGATGCTCCGCGAGCAGCCGCCGCATGAACAGCTTCTCTTTGATCCACACCGGCATGGCCGTGACGAAGCTGGTGACGCCGGTGGGCGCAAACCCGTGATACGTCTCGAGCAGCCGCTCGAACTTGAGGAACGGCTTGTCGTAGAAGGCGACGCCCGCGAGCTCGTCGTAGGCGATACCGGCGTCCTCGAGCACGTAGCGGCACGCGTGTATCGGGAACGAGGCGTCGTGCCGCTTGCGCGAGAAGCGCTCTTCCTGTGCGGCGGCGGCAATCGCGCCATCGACCACGAGCGCCGCGGCGCTGTCGTGGTAGTAGGCCGAGATGCCGAGGATCGCCTGGCGCCGGGACACTAGAACAAGGTGTAGATGAACGGCGCGATCGCCGACCCGCTCGTCAGCACGATGAGCGCGCCCAGCCCCACGAGCGCCACGATGACCGGCAGGAGCCAGAATTTCTTGCGCTGGCTGAGGAACCCCCAGAGGTCGAGCAGTAGCTCCACGGCGTTCTCAGTACGGCTTGTCGAGATCGTCCGGCACGAACACGTGCTGGCGGACGTGCATCACCGACGCATCGCCGCCTTTGAAGGCGCGCAGCCGCAGCGAATCGTGCCCGAGCAGCCGGCGGGCGACGCCGACGGGCGTCACGATGAGATAGAAGACCGCCCCGAGGAGCACCTTCGACATGACGGTGCCGAGCAGGTGGGAGAGCGCGAACCAGACGACCGACAGTGGACGGAACACGAGCGGTGCGGTCATGGCGACCACGAGCGCGACGACGGCGGCGGTGATCAGGCCCTGCCGGCCGGTGGCCAGTTGAGCGATGAGCAGGAGCAGCACCAGCGCCAGGCCGGTGTCGCGGCTCCGATCGCGCGGGGTGGAAGCGTCGCCGGTCACGTGTCCGGCGATCTTAGTGCATCGTTCAGGTTCAACGCGTCAGGGGTCGACCCGGACTTTGCGCATGCCGGCCGGCTGGCCGTTGAAGAACACCTCGATGTCGTACTCGCCGGGGGGGACGCCGCCCGCGTAGTCGAGGTGGAACTCGGTGGCGGCCGCGCCCCGGTAGGACACCTTCTTCTCGGGTTCGGCGACGACGCGCCCCAGATGCGAGAACTTCGCGCCGATGGTCGCCGAGCCGGACCCGTCGGTGAGCACTGCGACGTAGATGGTGTCGCTCGGCTTGAAGGTGGTGGTCAGGGCGCTGACGCTGTTGTCGGAGTTGAGCGAGCGGCCGGTCTGGATATTGGTGACGGTGAGGGTGCCGACGCCGCCGCATGCTGCCAATGCGGCGGCCAGCGCGGTGACGACGGCGACGCGTGCCAGCGCCCCGGTCATTGGCCGGCCGGCGTCGCCCCGCCGTTCCGGTACTGCGCCATCTTCGCCGCAATCGTCCGCTGGCGCATGTCGATGCCGCCGTCGAAGCGCGCCCCCTCCCACATCACCACGCGATCGGCGCTCAGGCTGCCCTCGACCCGCGATTTCGAGCCCAGCTCGATGCGCTCGGTGGCGGTGATGCCGCCCTTGACCTGCCCTTCGACGAGCACCCGCGTGCCGTGAATCTGCGCGTCCACGGTGCCCGACGGCGTAATCGTGAGCTGCGCGTCATGCACCACGAGGTGGCCGTTGACGCGCCCTTCGACGAGCAGATCTTCACTGCATTCGAGCTCGCCGGTGATGACGAGAGAGCGGCCGATACGGGTATGGTCTGCCACGTGAGGTCCCTGCGTGAACCTGCAGTATATCAAGGCCCTTCCGCGACGCCCGGATCGGCCGCACTCCGCGCGTTCAGCGGGTGACGCGCGAAACGCGCTCGCCCCCGTCCGCGAGCTGGGCCGCGCGCTCGGCCAGGCTGATGAACTCGGCGTGGTACCCGTGGCGATCGTCGCCGGAGTAGCGGCGCGCGCGGTCGATCACGGCGCCGTAGCTGGCGCCGCCGGCATGCTCCGAGCCACGCAGCAGCATGCCGAACTCGGCGACGGCCGAGGCAAAGCCGAGGTTGGCCGTCATCGGCCGCGGCGCGTTGCGTAGGGTGTGCGCTACGCGAGCGCTCTGCTCACCGTCGGGCTGCTTGAAGCGCACCGCCACGGTCATGAGGTCGCTGCCACGCGCGGCGGCCGTCGCGCGCGGCCGCTGCTGGTACTTCAAGGGTGTCCGCGACGTGCCCGGCGTGCGCTCGCCCTTCGGGACGATCTCGTAGAGCGCCGTCACCGAGTGGCCGGCGCCGATGTCGCCGGCGTCCTTGGTGTCGTCGTCGAAGTCCTCGTGCGCCATGACGCGGTTTTCGTAGCCGATCAGGCGGTAGCCGTCCACGGTCAACGGGTTGAACTCCACCTGGATCTTCACGTCCTTGGCAATCGTCGTCAGCGTTCCGCCGAGCTCGCGGACCAGCACCTTGCGCGCCTCGTGCAACGAGTCGAGGTAGGCGTAGTTGCCGTTCCCCTTGCCGGCCAGCTTCTCCATCGTCGAGTCCTTCAGGTTGCCGGTGCCGACGCCGAGGACCGACAGGAAGACGCCCGACTGCCGCTGCTGCTCGATGAGCCGCACGAGCGCGTCCTGGCTGGTGACGCCCACGTTGAAGTCGCCGTCGGTGGCCAGCACCACGCGGTTGACGCCGCCGCGAATGAAGTGCTCCCGCGCCACGCGGTAGGCGAGCTGGATGCCGGATGCGCCGTTGGTGGACCCTCCCGCTTCCAATTCAGTGATGGCGCGGGCGATTCTGGCTTTCTCATAGCCCGGGGTCGACGGCAGGACGAGGCCGCTGGCGCCGGCGTAGACGACGATCGCCACGCGATCGCGGTCGCCCAGGGCGTCCACGAGCATGCGCATGGCGCTCTGTACGAGCGGCAGC
>DASRPM010000325.1:0-5957 GCA_035646375.1 Vicinamibacterales bacterium | reverse complement strand
ACGGCAGGCTCGACCACCCGACCGTGCCGAGCAGCTGCATCGAGTAGCCATACGCGGAGGGCGGGTGACGGTGCCGCTCGGCCATCATGCGCCGCCGCATGGAGAGGTCGCGGCCCGTCATTCCGCCGTACAGCGCCGCGGCATTACGGTCGAAGTACGTCGGCGAGTAGTAGCGCAGCGGCGAAGCCAGGCTGACCATGGCCGCGTACGACCCCGGGACCGAACCGAGGCCGCAGTTGGTGGCCGCGAGCACCAGACGGCAGACACGCTCGGGAGCAGCAAACGCCAGCTGCTGGGCCACGGCCCCGCCATACGAGTACCCCACGACGTCAGCGCACTCCACGCCCAGGCCGTCGAGCACGGCCACCGCGAGGTCGGCAACAGCAGCGACTGTGATCGGTGCCTGCGGCGCGCTCGAGAGCCCCATCCCGGGCACGTCAAAGCGGATCACGCGGCGATGCTGGAACTGCTGGGCGAACGGCCTCCACTGGTCGGTGCTGCCGCCGAGGCCCGTGATGAGAAGCAGCGGATCGCCCTGGCCCGTCACCTTCACGTAGACGCGATGGCCGCGCCACGCCACGAAGTCACAGTCCATGGGTCCCATCTCGCGACGTGGCGAGGAACTCGACCGTCCGCTGCCACAAGGCCGCCGCCGTTCGGCCGGCCACGATCCCGACGTGTCCGCCAGGGAGGCGCAACACCTCCGCGTGCGGCACGACTCTCGTGATCGCATCAACCCCTTCGGGCGGCGCAATCAGATCCTTTTCCGCCGATACCGACAGCACCGGCATCTGAACGGCGGCCAACTCTACCATGCGGTCGCCGATCTGTACCACTCCCGTTATAAGCCCGTTACGCCCTGGGCCAAACTTCTGATACAGCTCGGCCAGCAGTCGCCCGGGCGCCGGCGCCACGTCATCGACCCAGGTGGCCATCGTGCGCACGTCGCGCAGGCGCGCGGCAGGGTCGTCGAGCCGATCCCAGAGATCCGTGACGCGGCCCACGAGGCTGTTCGAGCCCGGCGCCAGCATCTCGAACCAGCTCTTCACCTCGGCGGCCGGCACCAGACGCGGATGGTCGTAGCTCTCCCCTGCCAGCCCCATCTTGTGCGCCACCCAGCCGATGCCGCCCTCGACATCGCCGTCCACCATGGTGGTGAGGAGCACGAGCCGGGCAACGGTCTCCGGGTAGAGCGCGGCGTAGAGCAGCGACAAGGTGCCGCCAAGGCAGTAGCCGACGACGTTGATGGCGGCCTGTCCCGTCAGCTGGCTGACCACGCGGACCGAGCGCCGCACCAGGCCGTCCACGTAGTACGACAGGTCCGCGAAGCGGTCTTCCGTGGTGGGGGTGCCGAAGTCGATGACGAAGACATCGAAGCCGGCGGCGGCCACGTGGCCGGCAAAACTGCGGCCCGGGAGCAGGTCGACGATGAAATACCGGCTCACCGGGGCCGGGACGAAGAGCACCGGCGGGCCGGACCGCGGCTGTCCGTGCTCGTCGACGAGCCGCAGGAGGCGGAGCTTGTTTTCGCGATAGACGACGGTGGAGGGTGACGCGCCGGTGCCGTAGTGGCCGGGAGAGGTGAGGACCTCGTGGAGCCGTTCGAGCTTGGCGCGGCCGCGGCGGGACAGCTCGAGAAGCGCCTCGAGCTCCCGCTCCTCGTCCGGCTCGCTCACCGCCGGGCCTTGCCCGTCGTCTTGCGCTTGGTCTTGCGGGCCTTGGCGGCCGGCGCGCGTTTGCGGACGGCGGATCGAGTCGCGGGCATCCTGGGCGGCGATCCTTTCGCGCCGGTGCGCATCTCGTCAAGCGTCATCCGCAGGTCGCTCAGTTGCCCCTGCATCTGATGGAGCGCGAACAGCACTCGATCCAATCGGTCGTCCGCCGGAACGTCTTGAGCAGGCGCGGCCGTGGCTGCCCCCGCGGTGGGATACGCCTTGCCGGCCAGGAGCGAGCCGCGCATGGCGTTGCCGAGATGCGTGAGGAACTCGTCGTTCTTCACCATGGAATCGAGGTAGGCCATGGCGGTCTTCTGCCACTCGCGCTGGTCTTCGATCCAGCGCTCGACGAGCGTGGTGGAGTCTTTCGCGGCCTTGCCGTCCATCGTCACGGTGCGCTCCGAACGGGGGGTATGTTACCCGGCGGTTGCCAGCGGGGAGGAGCCGCCGCTGCCAACCACCGTGGCCGGACGAGTCGGAAAGGGTCTTACTTGACGGAGGTGGCCGCGAGGAACTTCTCGGTGAAGTCCTTCTGCTGCTTCAGGAGCTTCGAGGCGAAGGCAAAGTTGGCTTCGGCCACTTCCTTCGGGCTCGGCAGCTCGGCGGCAAAGGCCGTGGCGGCGAACGCGGGGGCGGCGACGGGCGGGGCGGGCGTCGCGGGCGTCCACGAGGACGAGAAGGCCGTCACCGACTTGAGGAAGGTCTCCTGGCTCTCGGCAAGGGCCGCAAGGAACTGGTCACCGGCGCCGGCGGCGAGCTTGACGTATTCAGACATCTTCGGTCCTTTCATATGGTGCGGATGGGCGTTGCGGTCGATGTGCGTAGTATGCAACGCACTTGCGAGCCGTGTCAAGCTCGTCGGATTCCTGGAGCAAAATCGGTTGGTTTCGTAGGGACGGGTCTTTAGCCCCGCCCGACAAGGTTCTCAGGCTACCGCGGTGCCGACGCCGCCGCTGGTGGCGGCATCGGCGAGGAAGGTCGCCAGAGCGGCGCGGATCCGGTTGGCCTTTTCCGTCATCGCCGCGCAGGTGGCGTTGACGTCGCCGCTCCGCAGCGCGTCGGTCCATGCCTTGTGATCGTCGAAGACCTCGCGGATCGAGGGCGGCGCCACCTCCAGCACGCGGCGCATCAGCTCCGGCAGGTCCATCGCGTTATAGATCTCGAACAGCACGGGGTTGCGCAGCAGGCTGATGTAGATCCGGTGGAAGGAGTCGGACGCGCGGATATAGCGCAACACGTGCGCCGGCGAGGTCCCGCGCACGAGCGGCGTGAACGCGCGCAGGCGCGCGGCCAGCGCGTCGCGCTCGGCTTCGGTGGACAGCCAGTCGCCGAGCGCCTGGGTGATGCCGATCTCGATGGCGGCGCGGGCGTCGAGCGCGGAGACCAGCGCATCGACGTCGCCCGCCAGGCTGCCCTGCTCCTTGGCGCCGACGAGCGGCACCTCGTCCACCACGCGCAGGGCGCCGAGCTCGTTCGACGCGATGTCCATGTCGGCGCCGAGCACGTCCTGGATCTTGGCGCGCGAGGTCTGGCTCCACGACAGGATCGTGCCGACCGCCCCGCCGGTGTCGCCGGCGGCAATCGAGTCGAGGAGCGCCTCGTGGGCCGAGATGACGTTCTCCGGCGTGCTGGCCGTGTCCTTGAGCGCCGACGTGAACAGCTCGCGCAGGCGAAGCCGCCGGAAGCCCTGCGACAAGTGCTCGTTTTCCGCCAGCCCGATCACCGCGGCGTGATACGCCTCGTTGGCCGCGAGGAACTTGGCGCGGTCCACGAACCGGCCGGTCTCGTCGAGATGCGACGTCATCTCGTGGAGGCGCTCGTACAGCCCCTCGGCGGTGACGCGCGAGATCGTCCCGCGGCTCAGACGCAGCCACGTCGCGCCGATTTCGAGCACCGCGCGCGCTTCGACCGCCGCGCGGAGCTGCGGGTACGACACCGGCGCCAGCTCGGCGCCGCGCAGCGGCGCGGCCTCGCGCGTGGTCGTCTGGAGCAGGCGGCGCATGATCTTGCCGCTCGTCGTCTTCGGCAGCTCGTCGATGATCTGCACGAAACGCGGGTACTTGTAGGCGGCCATGCGCTCGCGGGCGAACGCCTTGATCTCGCTCTCGCTCACCTGGAAGCCGGGCTTGAGGCTGATGACGGCCTTGATCGTTTCGCCGCGGTAGGGGTCTGGCACGCCAATCACGGCAGCCTCGCGCACGGCGGGGTGCAGGTAGAGCACCTCCTCCACCTCGCGCGGCCACACCTTGAACCCGGAGGCCACGATCATGTCCTTGGCGCGATCGACCAGGTAGAACCAGCCGTGCTCGTCGAAGAACCCGACGTCGCCGGTGTGCAGCTCGCCCTCGCGGAGCGACTTCTCCGTCTCCTCCGGCTTCTGCCAGTAGGCGGGGATGATCTGTGGCCCCTTGATCAGGAGCTCGCCGATCTCGCGCGGGCCGGCGACGAGGCCGGTGTCGGTGACGATGCGGACCTCGGTGTCGAAGACCGGGACGCCCACCGACATCGCCCCGGTGCGCGGGTCCACCGGCGGCACCACCCCGTGCGGCGTCATGTGCGTCGGCGAGGTGGCTTCGGTGAGACCGTACATCGGTTGGATGCGGACGCCGGTGCGCTCGTGCCACTCGGCGAGCACCCCCGGCGGCGTGGGCGCGCCGCCGGTGTAGACCTTCGTCAGCCCGGAGAGGTCGCCGGCCTTCATCGCGTCGCTGTTGAGGAGCGCGATGAACGCGGTGACCGCCGACACGGTGAACGTGGCGCGGTGCGCCTGCGCCAGCTTGATCGCCTGCGCCGCGTCGAAGCGGTAAAAGAGGAGCAGCGGGCTCCCCGTGAGCATCGCCAGCGTGACGTGTCCGATGAGACCGGTCACGTGGAAGAGCGGGGCCAGCCCCAGGATCACGTCCGCCGAGGTGAGCCCGATCCACCGTTCGTAGACCGTGGTGGCGAACACCACGTTGCGATGCGTGTTCATCGCCGCCTTGGGCGCGCCCGTCGTGCCCGACGTGTAGACCATGAAGGCCACGTCGTCGCCGCTCATCTCGACCGGCGCCGGCGACATCCCGTGATGGCGGCGGACGATCTCGAGCAGATCCGGCACCTCGGGCTGCCGCGCCCGCGTGACGCCCGCGAGCACCGGGGGCAATGGCACGCCGTCGGGCAGGAAATCCAGCGGCGACGTCGTGATCGAGTGCTGCACCGCCGTGGACGGCAGCGTGGTGCGCGCCACCTCGGCGAACAGATCCTCCTGGCAGATGATCACGCGGCTGCCGGAGTCGGACAGGATCTTCGCCAGCTCCCGCTCGCGCAGCATCGGGTTGCACGGGACGATGACGGCGCCGCATTTCCACGCCGCGAGCACGGTGACGAGCACCTGCGGAATGTTCTGCAGGTACATCGCCACGCGATCACCCGGCTCGACGCCGCGCCGCTGGAGGTCCACGGCGAGCGCGTCCGACATCGCGTCCACATCGCCGGCCGTCACGGGCTGATCGAAGTAGCGCGCCAGCACGGCGCCGCGGCCGCCGCGCGCCAGCGTGGACCGGAACATGTCGAGCGCCGTGTCGCTGGCCGTCTCGATCGTGGACGGCACGCCTTGATACAGGCCGAGCCAGGGACGACGGGACAGCTCCGTCATGGGGACCCTCTGTGCGCGAAGGGAGGTCAGCTTTTCTTGTCCGGGGGCGGCGCCATGGCGCGACTCAGCTCCTCCATGAAGCGGCTCTGGTCCGCGAGGAGCTTGGCGGCAAAGGCATACGAGGCCTCGGCCACCTCCGACGGCGTGGGCATGAACTCGATCTTCGGGAACTGCGGCCAGGCGGGCGTCTGGGCAGCGCCCGCGGCCATGGCGGCGCGCCACGCTTTCACGGCCTCGAGATACGCCTCCTGCTGCGCGCGCAGCAGCTCCCGCGTGTGGTTCTGAAACTCGTCGGTCTTGTCAGCCATGGGCGCGAATCGTCCTTCAGCCGACTGGCGTTGTCAACGCGGCGGCGCGTCACGCCTTCTCGAGGAAAGAACGATAAACCCGGATTAATGCATCCTTCTGCGCCGGCTCGAGCTTGGGATCGAGCTGGATGGCCTGCTCGACGGTGGGCTTGCCGCCACCCTGCTCGTCGTCCATGAAGCCGAGCATCGTGTAGAGCTGCTCCGGCTTGAGACCGAACGCCTGCGCGAGCGCCTTCACCACCTGCGGCGACGGCCGGTAGTTGCCGCGCTCGATCTGGCTCAGATACGAGTCCGACACGC